>NZ_JAUSVF010000001.1:1990714-2297857 GCF_030814475.1 Pararhizobium capsulatum DSM 1112
TTCCACCACATTCGGGTCAGCTCGCGGATGATGCTGCGGATTCTGGCCAGCGTATCGCCGCGCCAACCGCCCAGTTCGGCAATCTTCTGGTCAATCAACTCCGAAGCGGAGCCTTCCTGCGCTGTCCTGTCCCCCTCCTTCGCCACCATTCCTCCGGCCTCCTCTTGGCTCCGCTGCGTGTTTTGGTCGTGCTTCGGCTACATCCGCTCGCCGGACAATCGGCTTGCCTGTTTCACCCGGGATGTGGTCAACGCTTCGTCCAGAGTGTCGGCTTCACGGATATGGACGTAGCCCGTTTCCTGGTTTTTGGAATCGACAGGCGGAACGGGATCGAGCGACGTGCCGCGAAAGAAGGCCACCTTGATATATGTGTTGAAGCAATGAAGGCTGAGGAACCAGCCGTCGTCCTTGATGCCATAGAGCGGCGAGTTCCACTTCACCGCCTTGTGCACCCCCGGTACTGCGTTGCCAATCAAGGCGTCAAGCCGCCGTCAACATCGCTCTTCCAGCCCGGCATGGCGGCGATATAGGCCTGCACCGGCCCGTCGCCTTCGCCCTTGGCGATCTGGGGATTGCCACCGGACAGCAGAACGGGTCCGCCTGTCCCACTTGATGCCTTGCCGGTCGATTTCCGCGCCATTCGGCTCCCTCCACCTCTGAAAAAACGTCTGGCACACTCCGCTTTGCTTCAGGCCTTGAACTTGCCGTAGTCCGGAAACTGCTTTTCGAATTTCTTCGGCCAGTTCTTCAATCTGGGGCGGCCGCGCTGCCATTCGCCGGTAAAACGCAGTTCTATATAGCGCAGCATCGCGGCAAGCGCGAAGTGACCGCCATGCAGCTTCGCCGCCGTCTTCGGCAGGTTGTCTTCGAGATAGTCGAGGCCGCGGACGACCTTTTCCCACTGCTTGTCGATCCAGGGCTGGTGGATCTTTTCCGGCGGATGGATGCGCTTTTCGTAGACGATGGCAAGCAGACTGTCGCAGATACCGTCGCACAGCGCTTCGAGGATTTCGACGTCGGTACGCTTTTCGGCGTTGCGGGGATAGAGCTTGCCCTTCGTCTCCCGGTCGATGAAGTGCATGATCGCCCGGCTGTCATAGATCGCCTTGTCATCGTCGGTGATCAGCGTCGGAATTTTGCCGAGCGGATTGTTGGCGATCAACTCCGGCGGGCTGGCGTTGGTGTCCGTCAACACGCTTTCGGCGGCAATACCGGCATAATGGGCGGCCATGCGCACCTTGTTCGAATAGGGAGAGGCCGGCGAATAGAGAATTTTCATCGCGATGACTTTCTTTTGCGATCGATGGAGGACTTGTCCTAAAGGGCGGGGTCCTAAAGGGCAGGCAGTGTCAGCGATCGCGCGCGGCAGCCGCCGCGATCGATCTCAGGGCATGAACGAAAACCGAGATTGTGGTCCAGGCAGATGCGGATTTCCTCCAGCTGCCCGGACTGGCAGGTCACGGCAACGCCACCAGCAGTCATTCCGGGATTGGCAGAAACCAAGCTCGCCTCGATCTCCGTCGGGCTGGACCGGCTGGCGGTTGCGCCGCTCTTCAGCGCCGGCGGCAATTTCAACTTGTTCCAGGCCGCGCGCATGACGGCGAAATAGTCCCTTTGGCTTAAGCCTGAGCAGGTGCCGTGCTTGCGCCATTCGTGGCCGATCAAACCCATGGACGGTATAATATCGAGAAACTGTCGCCCCAGCGTCTCCGGTACCCGGTCAGAATCGCGGCTGCGGCAGAATTCATAACCGCTGTCGTTCTGCGGCCAGAGCCCGTGCACGATCAGCCCATGACTGCGCGCCGTGTCACACTGCCTGGTCTTGCCCTGCGGGTCGTTTTCACCGCACCAGCTCGGCGACCACGACAGGGAGAGCACGTAGAAATCGAAACCGGTTCCGACTGGCACGGCGGCGGTTGTTTTTTCGGGCTTCTTTGCTGTGCTGGTAGAGGCGATTGGCGTCGGTACCTTGGCCGTCTGGCCATTCTTGGCACCGTCTTCCCCGCTCTCGCCGCATCCGGTAAGCGCAAGCGCCATCACGGCTGCCGCGAGGGTTTTGGCGGGTGATCTCATTGAGGGCACTCCGGAAGTTCGGCACTCGTTCCACTGCCCACCCGCAAGGCCTGATCCTCCAGGCTCCACCAGGGAGAAAAGGAAGCGCGCCGCGCCGCCACCCTCACTCCTCCTCGATCATCTCGCCGCGCAGCCAGAAGCTGCGGGCCGAACCATGCTTGTCCTGTGCCAGTCGCCCCTTCAGGAACGGCAGCAGCACATCGAGCTCGCCCTTCAGCGTAAACGGCGGATTGACGACGATCAGCCCCGAGCCGGAAAGCCCCGTCGTGTCGCGCTCGCTGCGCACCGAAAGCTCGGCACACAGCATCTTAGGAATATTCAGCGCCTGCAAACTCTCATGAAAGGCGCGGATCGGCGCGCCTTGTTTCAGCGGATACCAGAGGCAGAACACGCCGCCCGAAAAACGCTTGTAGGCCTTGGCCAACCCATCCGCCAGTCGATCATATTCGCCGGCTATCTCGAAGGGCGGATCGACTAGCACCAGCCCGCGCTTTTCCTTCGGCGGCACATGCGCGCCAAGCGCCAGCCAGCCGTCGAGCTCGGTGATCCGGCTCTGGAAATCGCCATCGAACAGCCGGTGCAGGGTCTCATAATCGTCGGGATGCAGCTCCATCGCCGAAAGCCGGTCCTGCGGTCGCATCAGCATCCGCGTCAGCTTTGGCGAACCGGGATAAAGCTTGACGCTGCCATCGGGATTGAGGTCGCGCACCGCCTCGAGATAAGGCGCCAGAATATCCGCGACATCGCGCGGCAGGGGCTTTTCGAGCAGTCGCCCGATGCCATCCACCCATTCGCCGGTCTTCTGCGCCTCTTCGCTGGACAGGTCATAAAGGCCGATGCCCGCATGCGTATCCAGCACGCGGAACGCCTTGTCCTTCTGCTTCAGATAGGTGACGAGACGCGCAAGCACGGCGTGCTTCAGCACGTCGGCAAAGTTTCCTGCGTGGTAGATGTGCCGGTAGTTCATTTGCTCAGCTGATCGCTCTCATGAATTGTTGGCATGGATGCGGATTGGCCCTTTGAGAGCCCTTTTTCGTGTCCTATAGAAAAGCGATGAACCTTGCGACCCCCATCAAAGCAGAAAAGTCCATCGGCCACACGGTCTGTCCCCATGACTGTCCGTCGGCCTGCGCGCTCGAAGTCGATCTGACGACTGAGGGCCGCATCGGCCGCGTGCGCGGTGCAGCCAGCAATACCTATACCGCGGGCGTCATCTGCGCCAAGGTGGCCCGCTATTCCGAGCGCCTCTATCACCCCGGTCGTCTGATGGTGCCGCAGCGCCGTCTCGGTGCCAAGGGCGAAGGTCGGTGGCAGGAGGTCTCCTGGGAAGCCGCTCTCGACGAGATCGCCAATGCCTTCGTCAAGGCCGAGCAGATCCACGGCTCGGAAGCAGTCTGGCCCTATTTCTATGCCGGCACGATGGGGCAGGTCCAGCGCGACTCAATCGAGCGCCTGCGCCACGCCAAGCGCTACTCCGGCTTTTTCGGCTCGATCTGCACCAACATGGCCTGGACCGGCCTTGCCATGGCGACAGGCTCGCTGCGTGGTCCCGATCCGCGCGAGATGGCGAAATCGGATTGCGTCGTCATCTGGGGCACCAATGCCGTCGCGACCCAGGTCAATGTCATGACCCATGCGGTCAAGGCCCGCAAGGAACGCGGCGCCAGGATCGTCGTCATCGATATCTACGACAATCCGACGGTCAAGCAGGCCGACATGGGCCTCGTCCTGAAGCCCGGCACCGATGCCGCGCTCGCCTGCGCCGTCATGCACGTCGCCTTCCGCGACGGTTATGCCGACCGCGCCTATCTCGCCCGCTACGCCGACGACCCCGCCGGCCTCGAAGCCCACCTCGCGACCCGCACCCCCGAATGGGCCTCGGCGATCACCGGCCTTTCCGTCGAGGAAATCGAGGCCTTCGCCAAACTCGTCGGCACCACGCCAAAAACCTATTTCCGCCTCGGCTACGGCTTCACCCGCCAGCGCAACGGCGCGGTCGCCATCCATGCGGCAGCCTCGGTGCCGACCGTGCTCGGCTCCTGGCAATATGAGGGTGGCGGCGCCTTCCACACCAATAACGACGTCTTCCGCTTCGACAAGCGCGAACTGATGGGCACCGCCATGGTCGACCCGGATATCCGCATGCTCGACCAGTCGCAGATCGGCCGGGTGCTGACCGGCTATGCCGAGGCGCTGCGCCATCGCGGCCCCGTGACCGCTCTGCTGATCCAGAACACCAACCCCGTCAACGTCGCGCCCGAACAGCGCCTCGTGACCAAGGGTTTCCTGCGCGACGATCTCTTCGTCGCCGTGCATGAGCAGTTCATGACCGACACGGCCAAGGTCGCCGATATCGTCCTGCCGGCCACCATGTTCCTTGAACATGACGATCTCTATCGCGGCGGCGGCCACCAGCACATCCTGCTCGGTCCCAAGGTCGTCGAGCCGCCCTCGACGGTGCGCGCCAACCTTTTCGTCATCGAGGAACTGGCCAAACGCCTCGGTGTCGCCGATCGCCCCGGCTTCGGACTGACCGAGCGCCAGCACATCGACCATACCCTCGTCAATTACGGCATCGGTTTCGATGAGTTGAAGCGGGAAAAATGGCTGGATATCCAGCCGGATTTCGACACCGCCCATTTCATCAATGGCTTTGGCCACCCGGACGGAAAATTCCGCTTCAAGGCCGACTGGACCGGCACTCCAGCCCCGAACCGCCCGCCCAAAGCGCTCGGTGCCTTCGGCCCGCATCAGGACTTGCCGGAATTCCCCGATCATGTCGACCTGATCGAAGTGGCGGATGCAGAACATCCCTTCCGTCTCGCAACCTCGCCGGCGCGGTCCTTCCTTAACTCTACCTTCGCTGAAACCCCGTCTTCGGTTCAGAAGGAGGTTCGCCCCGAGGCGATGATCCATCCGGACGACGCAGCGGTACTCGGAATCGCGGAAGGCGATATTGTCAGGATCGGCAATGTCCGAGGCGAGATCCGCCTGCACGCGAAACTCGGCGGCGGCGCACGGCGGGGTGTGGTGATCGCCGAGGGCCTGTGGCCCAACGACGCCCATCTCGATGGCGAGGGCATCAATGTTCTGACAGGTGGCGATGCCGTTGCGCCCTATGGCGGCGCTGCCTTCCACGACAACAAGATCTGGCTGCGCAAGGACCCCGCATGACGAAATTCAAGGATGCAAGGATCGAAATTCTCAAGGACGAGACGCTCTCGAAAAACTGGTACCACCTGCGCAACATCACCTTCAATTACACCGGCTCGAACGGCAAGACCAAGACGCTGAAGCGCGAGGTCTACGACCGCGGCAACGGTGCGACCATCCTGCTCTACGACCCCAGGCGTGACAGCGTCATCCTGGTGCGTCAGTTCCGCATGCCCGCGCATCTCAATGGCCATTCCGGTTGGCTCCTCGAAACCCCCGCCGGCCTGCTCGACGGCGACAACCCGACCGAAGCCATACGCCGCGAGGTGGTGGAAGAAACCGGCTATGTGGTGAAGGACGTCCACCCGGTCTTCCAGTCCTTCATGTCCCCCGGCGCCGTCACCGAAATCGTCCACTTCTTCGCCGCCGTCATCGACGTGACCGAGCGTGCGGAGGAGGGCGGTGGCGCGGCCCATGGGGACGAGGATATCGAGGTTCTGGAAGTGCCGCTCGCCGACGCGGTGGCGATGATCGAAACCGGCGAGATCTGCGACGGCAAGGCCATCATGCTGCTGCAGTGGGCGATGCTGAACAAGGGGAAGCTTGGGGCACAAGCGTGACCGCTCATCCCTGAGCTCCCGTTTTCCTGCCGTAATCCCTCGGATTTGCCTCAATCCGGCGGTTGATATCAAGCCGAAACGCTCAGGTCCGCCGTCCGGAGCGTCGTCGGGCGCTGAGGATGCCACCCTTGCCCTTGCCGCAATAGGTCCAGTTTCGCCTGGGGCCGATATCGACATGGATGATGCCGTTGCAATAGCGGCCGACGCCACCGATGCCGGGCGCCGACAAGGCGGCCGCGATGATGGAACTCTCCGAAACCCCTGGTACACGGATATCCGCCGCCTGGCAGGTACGATGAAGTGAGCCGCTTCGGCCGGATCGCGGCCTGTGGCCGGACGTTACCAATGGCCGGCGCCCGGTCCGGGCCGCAATATGCGCCAGGATGCCCTGCAGGCGCTGTGAAAAGCATCCTGTCCTGACCGAAACGGTCTGCACCGCGTATGCGATCGAAATACTGTGATTTGGAATTTTGACCTTGCGCCTCTTCTCTTCCTTGGCTTCGCAGGAGGTGAAGAACGACAGGGTCAGCAGACAGGTAAGAGCAATCGAAAAAACGTTACGCATTGCTATCCCCCTTTGCGGATGCCCCTACGGCACGGTGGGTGTTGGATGCGGGCGTATAAGGACACGGAGGGGTACCCACGTGTCGTGTGGTGCGCGGGCTATCCAGGGAGGCCCACGTGGATGAATGTCGGATTATTGGTGGAAGGGTAATTTCATCCAAAATAAAGCTATTTTGTGAAAGGCAATGCTTACTATCCGAAAGAGGTAGGCTCGTGGATAGTCAATTCGTATAGAAGGCAACAATAATATTGAGGAAAATATTCCATATGTGGCCGATCGCGCCGCCACAGCCGCGGGCGTTCGTAAACGTCAAACAATCTTGGGCTCTGTTCCCAGGACCACTGGTCCTTCGGCAACCGTCCGGTCGGATCGATCGCCCAAGCCGCCTGCAGTTCCGCAAGTGTCACCCCATGGAGCGTGCGACCGCCATCGTCACCCAGATCGGCGATCCCGTGGGTCGCGCGGCCTGCCGGTGCCCTACCTTTGCGTGGCTTAGAACGTGCCCTTCAAGCCGAATTTCACGGACATGCTCTGGTACGACGCGCCGGCTCCATTCTTGCGGCTGTCGGTTTCCCCGGTCACCGTATCCCGCGAGCGCACGTCGCCGCGTTTGTTGAAGACGTTTTCGTAGGAGCCGCCGAGATACAGCGATGCGGTCTCGGTCACATGATAGGCTGCCTCGACATTGAGCATCACGACCGGCGCGGCATACATGTCGTCGTGGTAGCGGGTATTGGTTCCCCAGTGATCGTCGATGTCCCTGACGCCGGTCGTGAAGCCGCCCTTGGCGCCGCCGGAAACAGTGAGGCGATCGATATCCGCGGAGCCGTCGAGACCCACGAAGAAGACCGGGATCTTCTGCTGGTAACTGATGACGCGCAACCCGTCCGGAAACGCGCCGATATCGTCGCGCGTCGTGGTGTCGCTGTAGATATAGGTGCCACCGAAGGATTCCCACTTCACGTCGGAATACTTGAACCCGGCATTGATACCGAACTGCTTGTCGTCATCCGCATAAACCTGGCGGGCGATCTCGATGGATCCAGCGAAATAATGGGACAGCCGCGTATCCGGGCTGATCGAACGATCGCTCCAGCCGTCCATGCTGGTATCGACATAGAGACCGGGGACCCAGTCGTAGTCGACCATATGGCCGTCGCCATTGGTGCCGATGTCGACCGTTGCCGTCACCGACCAGTCAGGGGTCAGTTCCACGCCTGCCGCGCCGCTGTAGAGCGTCACGCCCTTGCTTTCCCAGTCGAGCTGGCTGCCTTTGTGGGAGCCCAGGTAGACATATTCCTTGGCCTCGATGTTCGCGAGCCCCACCGAGCCGCTGAAGGTGAAGCGGCCGTTGTCAAAACTGGCGCCGGTGTCATCGGCAAGGCAGGCGGTGGTCGAAAAAAGCAGGCAGGCAATCGATAAAAGGGAAATACGCATGAAGAGAATCCGTCACATGAATTTGAAATTGCGCCGGATTGGTATGTATTCGCGGATGCGTCGCAAGAGCCTGAGGCAGATGCGCCCTATTTTGGACACGATGTGTATCCCCACCCGAACCTTTGCCGGTACGGTGATGCTACGAGGTCACATCGATGGATGAGGTTTTCGCCAATTTATAGCGTGCAGCAGATACGCACCGATTGCGTGTCAGCCCTCGACCCGCACTGTCTTCCCGCCATCCATGCGTACCTTGTCTTCGGCCAGCAGCCGCAACGCCCTCGGATAGGTCTGGTGCTCGACGGTCAGCACGCGTGCCGCCAGTGCATCCGGTGTATCGCCGGCAAGAACGGGCACCTCGGTCTGCAGGATGATGGGCCCTTCATCCATGCCTTCCGTCACGAAATGCACGCTGCAGCCGGCCGTCGCATGGCCCGCTTCGATCGCACGTCGATGCGTGTCCAGCCCGGGAAAGAGCGGCAGCAGGGAAGGGTGGATGTTGATGATCCTGCCTTCGTGGCGGCTGATGAAGGTGCCGGAAAGCAGTCGCATATAACCGGCAAGGCAGATGATATCGGGCGAAAGCGCATCGAGCGCCTCAAGGATCGCCGTCTCATGCTCATCCTTGCTGGCAAAGTCCTTGCGCACGAAGGCGAAGGTCTCGATCCCCAGCGCTTCTGCCTTGGCGAGACCGCCCGCATCCGCCTTGTCGGAGATGACGGCGATGATCTCGGCCGGGAAGTCAGCTGCTTCGGCCGCCTTGGCTAGCGCCAGCATGTTGGAGCCGCCGCCGGAAATGAAGACGACGACCCGCTTGCGGGCGGTGGCAGGCACGTCACTCATAGGGCAAGCGTACCCTTGTAGATGGTGCCGGCAGCACCTTCCTCACGAGCAACCATGCGGCCGAGCTTGAAGACTGTTTCGCCTTCTGCAGTCAGCGCGGCAGCAACCTGCTCGGCTGCGTCTGCGGGCACCACGGCAATCATGCCGACGCCGCAGTTGAAGGTGCGCAGCATTTCGTTGGCGGCCACGCCGCCGGTCTTGGCGAGCCAAGAAAACACGGCCGGCGCCTTCACCGCGTCGAGATCGATCTCGGCCGCCAGATGCTTCGGCAGCACGCGCGGAATGTTTTCCGGGAAACCGCCGCCAGTAATATGGGCAAGCGCCTTGATCGATCCGGTGTCGCGGATCACCTTCAGGAGCGGCTTCACGTAAATCTTCGTCGGCGTCATCAGCACATCGGCCAGCGTGCCTTCGCCGAAGGGAGCCGGCGCGTCCCAGCCAAGGCCCGAGAGTGCCACGATCTTGCGCACCAGCGAGTAACCGTTGGAATGGACGCCCGAGGAGGCGAGGCCAAGGATCACGTCGCCCTCGGCAATATCGCCTGCCGGCAGCAGCTTGCCGCGCTCGGCAGCACCCACGGCAAAGCCGGCGAGATCGTAGTCGCCACCGGAATACATGCCGGGCATTTCAGCGGTTTCGCCACCGATCAGCGCGCAGCCCGCCTGGCGGCAGCCATCGGCGATGCCGCCGACGATCGCTGCACCTTGGTCGGGGTCGAGCTTGCCGGTGGCGAAGTAGTCGAGGAAGAACAGCGGCTCTGCACCCTGCACGACGAGGTCGTTGACACACATAGCGACGAGATCGATGCCGACGGTATCGTGCTTGTTGGCGTCGATGGCGATCTTCAGCTTAGTGCCGACGCCGTCATTGGCGGCGACGAGCACCGGATCGGTAAAGCCGGCGGCCTTCAGGTCGAAGAGGCCACCGAAACCGCCGATCTCGCCGTCGGCGCCGGGACGCCGCGTCGAGCGCACATGCGGCTTGATCTTTTCCACCAGCAGGTTTCCTGCGTCGATGTCGACGCCTGCATCGCTGTAGGTCAGACCGTTCTTTCCCGCCTCGCTCATGGCTTAAGTCTCCGCTGGCTTGTCGTATGGGGACGTGTTTGGTTGCGATTGGCATGGGTGTACGCCGAGCGCAAGCGCAATAGGCCTGCAAAGGCCGTTTTTTCACCGTTTTGCCCGCATCCCCGAAGCGTTTTCTGCCATAGGGTTGACCCCGGTCGGCAGCGCATCCTATTTCCTCTCAAGGACGCGGCGGATAGTGCGGCGCGCGCGGACATGGGAAAACGGCATGATCAGCAACGGTAACCCCGAAAACGGGAGCGGCAAAGGCCTCCAGAGACAGCTCGTCTTCTGGACGCTCTGCTTCGTCGCGTTCATCGCCTTCCTCATGGTTTTCAGCTCGATCCTCCTGCCTTTTATCGCCGGCATGGCGCTTGCCTATTTCCTCGATCCCGTGGCCGACAGGCTGGAGCGCATCGGCCTCAGCCGCCTGATGGCGACCGTCGTCATCCTCATCAGTTTCGTCATTGTCTTTGCGCTGTCGCTGGTCATCATCATTCCCGTGGTCGCTTCCCAGGCCTCCGATTTCATCCACAAGATGCCGGGTTACATTTCCAGCCTGCAAGCCGTGCTGACAGATGCCAACGCGACCCTGGTGCCGGACTGGATATCGAGCCAGATGGGCACGATCAAGGAAAACTCGGCCAAGCTGCTGGAGCAAGGCGCCAGTTTCATCGGCACGCTGTTCCAGCAGCTCTGGAACTCCGGACTGGCATTGCTCGACATTCTGTCCCTGCTGATCGTCACCCCCGTGGTCGCCTTCTATCTGCTGCTCGACTGGGACCGTATGGTCGAGAAGGTCGATAGCTGGATCCCGCGCGACCACATCATCACCGTACGCCAGATCGCTCGCGACATGGATTCGACGATCGCAGGCTTCGTGCGCGGGCAGGGCTCGCTCTGCGTCATTCTCGGCCTGTATTATGGCATCCTGCTGTCGCTGGTCGGTCTCAATTTCGGCCTGCTCATCGGGCTTTTCGCCGGCATGATCAGCTTCATCCCCTATGTCGGCTCGATGGTCGGGCTGGTGCTGGCGCTTGGCGTTGCGCTCGTGCAGTTCTGGCCGGATTATACGTCGATCATTCTGGTGCTGGCCGTGTTCTTCTCCGGGCAATTCCTGGAAGGCAACGTCCTGCAGCCGCGTCTGGTCGGCAAGAGCGTCGGCTTGCATCCGGTCTGGCTGATGTTTGCGCTTTTGGCTTTCGGCGCGCTGTTCGGCTTCGTCGGCCTGCTGATCGCCGTGCCCGCCGCCGCCGCAATCGGCGTCCTTGTCCGTTTCGGTATCGAGCGGTACCTTCACAGTGCGCTTTATCGTGGCCGAAATGCTGCCCTAAAGGTTGAGCCGGAGCACAATCTTCCGGAATGAGCGTAGACATGATCCGTAAGTCAGAACAATTGCCCCTTGCCTTCGGGCATGAACCGCAGACCGGTCGCGACGACCTTCTGGTCTCCGATCCCCTGAGTGCTGCCATCTCGGTCGTCGATAGCTGGCCGAACTGGCCGTCGCCCGTGGTCATTCTTGCCGGACCCATCGGCTCGGGCAAATCGCACCTCGCCAGCATCTGGCGCGAGAAGAGCGGCGCCGTCGACATTCATCCCGAAGCGGATAGCGAAGCTTCCGTCATCGCCGCCAGCCATCCCGTGCTGTTCGAGGACGCCGATCGTCGCGGCTTCGACGACACCGCGCTTTTCCACGTCATCAACAGCGTCCGCGAAAACGGTAGCCATCTCCTGATCACCAGCCGCCTGTGGCCGATGTCCTGGCCGGTCGCGTTGCCTGATCTGCGCTCGCGGCTCAAGGCGGCGACCGTTGTCGAGATCGGCGAGCCGGATGATGAGCTTCTGGCGCAGGTTCTCGTCAAGCTGTTCGCCGACCGCCAGCTTTTCGTCGATGAGCGCCTTGTCGCCTATATCGTTGCGCGCATGGAACGCTCCCTGGATGCGGCCCAGACAATCGTCGAGCAGCTTGATCGACTTGCCCTTTCGCGCGCCAGCCGCATCAGTCGCGCACTCGCCGCTGAAGTGCTCGACAGCCTTGGAAATAAAAGCGAATCCGATTGACTGTCACAGTTCCGTCGTCAAACTACGGTAGCTGCATTGCAGGTGTAAGAGGGGCAAGGACTATGGACATGACGACGGAAGCAGCAGCCAATACGGCCCCCCCGGTCGCACAGGTGGACGACGCGATCGATTTGATGAACAGCCCCGAGCGCTTCATCAACCGCGAGTTCTCCTGGCTGCAGTTCAATCGCCGTGTTCTTGAAGAGACGCTGAACACCGCCCATCCCCTTCTGGAGCGTGTTCGTTTCCTGTCGATCTCGGCCGCCAACCTTGATGAGTTCTTCATGGTGCGCGTCGCCGGCCTCGAAGGCCAGGTGCGCCTGGGCGTGGTCGTGCGCAGCCCCGATGGCAAGACGCCGGTCGAGCAGCTTGAGGAAATCCTCAAGGAGATCGACAATCTGCAGATGGAGCAGCAGGCCTCGCTCGCCGTCCTGCAGCAATATCTCGCCAAGGAAGATATCCTCATCATTCGCCCGGTGTCGCTCTCGGTACAGGACCGTGTCTGGCTTCAGAATGAGTTCGAGCAATCGATCTTCCCCGTGCTGACGCCGTTGTCGATCGATCCGGCTCACCCGTTCCCCTTCATTCCGAATCTCGGTTTCACGATGGGCCTCCAGCTCGACAGCAAGACGGGCCGCGAGCCGATGACGGCGCTGCTGCGTTTGCCGGTGGCGCTGGACCGCTTCGTTCGCCTTCCTGATGCCAAGTCCACGATCCGCTACATCACTCTGGAAGATGCCGTCAGCCTGTTCATCGAAAAGCTCTTCCCGGGCTATGAGGTCAAGGGTTCCGGCACGTTCCGCATCATCAGAGACAGTGATATCGAAGTCGAGGAAGAGGCCGAAGATCTCGTCCGCTTCTACGAGACGGCCCTCAAGCGGCGCCGTCGCGGCTCGGTCATCCGCATCGAGCTCGATTCGGAAATGCCGCTGGAGCTTCGCCGTTTCGTGATCTCCGAACTCGGCGTCGCTGAAAATCGCGTTGCCGTCCTTCCGGGTCTGCTGGCGCTGAACACGCTTTCGGAAATCACGAAGGCGCCGCGCGAGGATCTGCGATTTCCGCCCTACAATGCGCGATTTCCCGAACGCGTCCGCGAGCACGCCGGCGATTGCTTCGCCGCCATCCGCGAAAAGGACATGGTGGTCCACCATCCGTACGAGAGCTTCGACGTGGTGGTCCAGTTTCTTCTCCAGGCTGCGCGCGATCCTGATGTTCTGGCGATAAAGCAGACGCTCTACCGAACCTCCAACGATAGCCCGATCGTGCGCGCGCTGATCGACGCGGCCGAAGCCGGCAAGTCGGTGACCGCGCTGGTCGAACTCAAGGCCCGTTTCGATGAAGAGGCCAACATTCGCTGGGCTCGCGACCTCGAGCGCGCTGGCGTACAGGTGGTCTTTGGCTTTATCGAGCTCAAGACCCACGCCAAGATGTCGCTGGTCGTTCGCCGCGAGGACGGCAAGCTGCGCAGCTATTGCCACCTCGGCACCGGCAACTACCACCCCGTCACGGCCAAGATCTATACCGACCTGTCCTACTTCACCTGCGATCCGGCCATCGCCCACGACATGGCCAACATCTTCAACTTCATAACCGGCTACGGCGAACCCGAAGCCGGCATGCAGCTTGCCGCATCACCCCACACGCTGCGCCCGCGCATCCTGCAGCATATCGAGGAAGAGATCGTCCATGCGCGCGAAGGCCGCCCGGCTGCGATCTGGATGAAAATGAATTCGCTCGTCGACCCAGACATTATCGACGCGCTTTATCGCGCCAGCCGCGCCGGCGTCGCAATCGATCTGGTGATCCGCGGCATCTGCTGCCTGCGCCCGCAGGTTCCGGGTCTTTCGGATAACATCCGTGTCAAGTCGATCGTCGGCCGCTTCCTTGAGCACTCCCGCATCTTCTGCTTCGGCAATGGCCACGGGCTTCCCTCTGACCGTGCGCTTGTGTATATCGGTTCCGCGGACATGATGCCGCGCAATCTGGACCGGCGGGTGGAGACGCTTGTGCCTCTTACCAACCGGACGGTGCATGAACAGGTTCTTTCGCAGATCATGCTGGGCAATCTCATCGACAACCAGCAGAGCTACGAAATCCTCAGCGACGGTACGTCCCGCCGCATGGACGTTGCGAAGAATTCGGAACCGTTCAATGCACAGCTCTATTTCATGACCAACCCCAGCCTTTCGGGCCGGGGTGAAGCTCTGAAATCGAGCGCTCCGAAGGTTATTGCTGGCTGGAAGAGCGGCCGCGGAAAGTAAACTGGACTTGCATGGTCGAATCTGAAGCCCAGGGGCGTCTGCCTGGAATTGCCCCGGTCTCCGTCGTGGATATCGGGTCCAACTCGATTCGCCTTGTGATCTACGAGGGCCTGAACCGCTCGCCTGCCGTGCTTTTCAATGAAAAGGTCATGTGCGGGCTCGGCAAGGGCATTGATGCGACCGGTCGCATGGATGCCGATAGCGTCGAACGGGCGTTGAAGGCGCTCCATCGCTTCAAGGCACTCTCCACCCAGGCCCGTGCCTCCACCGTATTCGTGCTGGCAACCGCTGCCGCGCGCGACGCCTCCAATGGCCCCGATTTCATTCGCCGCGCCGAAGTCATTCTTGGCCAGAAGGTCCGCGTTCTCTCGGGCGAAGAGGAAGCCTATTTCTCCGCGCTCGGCATCATCAGCGGCTATCACGATCCCGACGGCGTTGTCGGCGATCTCGGCGGTGGTTCGCTTGAACTCGTGGACGTGCTTGGCTCGAAGATCGGCAAGGGCATTACCCTGCCGCTGGGTGGTATCCGTCTGTCGGAACATGCCGAAGGGTCGCTGATCAAGGCGCGTTCCTATGTCCGCAGCTTTATGAGCAAGGTCAATGTTCTTGCCAATGCCGAAGGCCGCACATTCTATGCGGTTGGCGGCACGTGGCGCTCCATTGCCAAGCTGCATATGGAATTGCGCGATTATCCGCTGCACATGATGCAGGGCTACGAAATCTCCTTTGACGAAGCGCTGACGCTGCTGGCCGACATCGTAGAGCCGAAGAACCCCAAGGCTCCGGCCTATGCGGCCATCTCCAAGAGCCGCCGCTCCCTCCTGCCGTTCGGTGCAATCGCCATGCAGGAAGCGATCGTGCGCATGAAGCCGGCCCGCATTTCCTTCTCAGCGCTCGGCGTGCGCGAAGGATATCTCTATTCGCTGCTGTCGGAAGCGGTGCGCAAGCGTGATCCGCTGCTCGCTGCCGCCGGCGAGCTTGCCATCCTGCGCGCCCGCTCGCCCGAGCATGCGCGCGAGCTTGCCGACTGGAGCGGCAACATGCTCGGTCATTTCGGCATCACCGAAACCGACGAGGAAAACCGCTACCGTCAGGCGGCTTGCCTGCTTGCCGACATCAGCTGGCGCGCCCATCCCGACTACCGCGGCCTGCAGGCGCTCAATATCATCGCCCACAGCACATTCTCTGGCATTACCCACGCCGGGCGCGCCTACATTGCGCTCGCCAATTACTATCGCTTCGAAGGCCTGACGGACGACGAGGCGACAAGCCCGCTTGCCGCGATCGCCACGCCGCGGCTGCGGGAATTGGCCAAGCTCCTCGGAGGCCTTCTCCGCGTCGCCTACCTCTTCTCCGCCTCCATGCCCGGCGTCGTCCGCAACATCGACATCTGTCCGGCCAAATCCCCGGACCTCGACCTCGAATTCATCGTGCCTGAGGCCTATGCGGAGTTTAGCGGCGAGCGCCTGGACGGACGCCTTCAGCAGCTTGCCCGGTTGACCGGCAAGCGGATCGGTTTCCGGTATCTGTAGCGGCTTCGGATCGGACCGAAGCCCGCGCTTTTTCAGTATTTCCTATTGACGAATGCTGCCGACATGTCGCCGGTCGGTGGGCCGAGGATCATGGCGTTGCGTGGTGAACACGCGCCTAATCGTAAACGAAAGGCACGCGCTACGGCAGAATTCCTCAAACCGGAACCGGTTTTCCCGAAAAGACAAACGAAAACAAAAGAATCTAGAGAATGCCTGGTTCAATCTGAACCAGGCATTCTCCAAGGCTGTAGCCATTACTTCGCGTTCACGAACTCACCGACTTCCAGCAGCACGAACTCGTTGTCATCTGCCTTGTCGATCGAACGGCCGGCCGAGAAGGGCAGGTTGTTGTCGTTGCCGACGACGATGTGGGTCTCGTCAACACGGTCGACGTTCTCGATGGTGACGAAGGGCATGTCGTAATAGCCTTCACCGCCACCCTGGCGCTTCTTGTTGTCCGGGTCGGCGATCTTCAACAGATCGATATAGCCGATTTTGCGCACGGCCTTGCCGACATTGGCGTCGGTCATCTCGATCTTGTAGATGCGCTTCACCTTGGAGCCGACGGCAAAGCAATCCGGCTTCGGGTTTTTGGCGTCGGCGCAGGCCTTGTCGACCGTGCCGGCGCCATTGTCGCGCTCGATCACCAGAGCGGTCGTCGCGTCCAGCATGTTGAAATCGCCGATGGCTTCGCCACCTTCGGCGAGCGGATAGAGCCAGCTGCGGCCGGTCCAGCCCTTGGAGGCAACGTCGAGTTCGATGATGCGCAGCGCCGGGCGGCCGTCCGCCTGCTCGACGGTCTCGCTGTCGACCCAGATCGGACCTTCGAGAAGACCATAAAGCTTGCTGCCGTCCTTCGACATGGCAAGGCCTTCATAACCACCCGAACGCTTCAGGTTGAAGGCTGGCATCGGCTTGGAAGGATCGGCCGGGACCGCGAGGGTGGCGTTGTCCGGAGACATCACCGGCTTGCCGTCGACGACGGTCGGGATCACGTCCGTCAGCTTGCCTTCGGTGTCGAATTTCAGGATGTTCGGCCCGAATTCCTCGCCCACCCAGAAGCCGTCGGCAACCGGCTGGATCGATTCCACGTCGAAATCAGCGCCGGTCAGGTAACGCTTGTCGGAGCCTTCCATGACGATGGGGAAGGGTGCCTTGCGGTTGGGATCGGAGAGGAAAATGGTCTTCAGGGCCTCGACCTTGCCGCCATCCCAGTCGAAACGGATGTTGTGCAGCATCAGCATGGCGTCGGACGAGTTCAGCTTGGAGCCGAAGCCGTTGTCCGAGAGGCTCCAGAAGGTGCCGTCATCCATGGTCTTGATGCCGGAAAAGCCCTGCATCGGCTGGCCGTCGAAGGGCAGCGAAAGACCGGTCAGGCGAACGCCATCCTTGCCAGGAACGCTGCCGAGGCCTTCGGCGCGGTGACGGTCGGGGGTGGTGAACTTGCCGGAGGTTTTCAGATGCTCAGGCGCGTCGGCCGGCGCCGGAATGATCGTATTGGCCGGCAGGATCGCATGGCTGACGAGCTTGGCCGGAAAAACGGTGTCCTCGGCAGAGGCTGCGGTCGCAAAAGCAAGCGTGATGGCCACGGAGGCCAGAAGGAGGTTTTTCATCGGTTTCCCCACGGGTTCGGTTATCGAAACACCATCCCGATAGAGACGCTTGATGACGGTTGCTTGATGGTTGCTTGACGGCGGAGTGAAGCTTTCGTGACGGAAAAATTCTATCGAGGCCGCGACGGCCTTTCGACGGCACGACCGCTGGGCTCAAATGGCTCCCAGCAAGAACTGTAATATTGTCAACGGCTTATTTAAGACGTAGCAATGGAAGTATTGCGATCCCGCGTCATCGATGGGAGTTTAAAAGCCCCCGGTGCCTCCGCCATCCAAGCCTTAACACCGAGGGCCTTCAAGTTTGTAGCTACGGGGAGAAGGTAACGCAGGTTGTGCGAATTTTCCAGCGGCCTCGCAATAGATAAAAGGGGGTGGTCATGGTTGCAGCAAAGCGACCGCCTCAGATCACGCCTGCAAGAAGACGGTCGATCGCATAACCCGGAAAGGCTCTAAATCTCCACCGCCTCGATCTTGCGATCGACGAAACGCAGGGCGACTTCGCCGTTGATCAGCTTCAGCGCGGTATCGCCGAACAGTTCGCGGCGCCAGCCTTTCAGCGCCCCGACATCGGCCTTGTCGCCTTCGGAGGCGATGCGCTCGAGATCGTCGGTATTGGCGATGATCTTGGCGGCAACCCCCTGCTTTTCGGCGATCAGCTTCAACAGCACCTTCAGGAGTTCGCTGGCGGCTGCAGCACCTTCAGGAGACTGCTGCTGGCGCGGCACGCGCGGCATCTCGTTCTTCGGAATATCGAGTGCCGCGTTCACCGCCTCGATGATCGCCGCCCCCGAACTCGAACGCTCCCAGCCCTTGGGGATCGTGCGCAGGCGGCTGAGCGCTTCTGCGTCCTTCGGCTGCTGCTGGGCGATTTCATAGAGACCGTCATCCTTGATGATGCGGCCGCGCGGCACGTTGCGGGCACGCGCCTCGCGCTCGCGCCAGGCGGCAACCTTTTGAAGCACGGCCAGTTCCTGCGGCTTCTTCAGCCGCATCTTCAGCCGCTGCCAGGCGTCATCCGGGTGCAGGTCGTAGGTTTCCGTGGCCTCCAGAACGGCCATCTCGTCGGAAAGCCACAGCGAGCGGCCTTCGCGCTCCAGCTGGTCCTTCAGGTGCAGGTAGACGTCGCGCAGGTGGGTCACGTCGGCCAGCGCATAATCGAGCTGCTTTTCCGAAAGCGGCCGGCGGCTCCAGTCGGTGAAGCGCGACGACTTGTCGATCTGCACGCCCTTGATGCGGCTGACGAGCTGGTCGTAGGATACGCTGTCGCCAAAACCGCAGACCATGGCGGCGACCTGGGTGTCGAAGATCGGATGCGGAATGAGATTGCCGAGATTGTAGATGATTTCGATGTCCTGCCGCGCCGCGTGAAAGACCTTGATCACATCCGGATTGGCCATCAGCGCGAAGAAGGGCGCAAGGTCGATGTCCTTGGCAAGCGGATCGACGATGACCGCGATATCTGGCCCCGCCATCTGGATCAGGCAGAGTTGCGGCCAGAAGGTCGTCTCGCGCAGGAATTCCGTATCGACGGTCATGTAGGGGCCGCGGGCAAGCTGTTCGCATGCGGTGGCAAGGTCTGCGGTTGTCTCGATCATCAAACTTCAATCACTGTGGCGAAAATGGGGCTTAAAAGTTCTCCCGATGTATCGCTTCATGACAGGCCTCACAACGAAAAAGTCAGACCACCCGGAAATAAGCCGACATGCCGGTCTTCTGGTGCTCGATGATATGGCAGTGCAAAAGCCAGTCGCCAAGGTTGTCGGCAACCAGCCCCAGTTCCGCCTGCTCGTCCGGCTGCAGCAGGATCGTGTCCGTCGGCGGCGGCAGGAAGGTGCGCTTGTTGGAGGAAAGCACGCGGAAGCTCAGGCCATGCAGATGGATCGGGTGAGCATGCGGCGTGCGGTTGCGCACCTGGAGCACATAGCTCTTGCCGAGTTTCAGGTCCGATAGAGGCGCCACCGGATCGGGCGTGTCGCCCTGCCACGGAACCTTGTTGATCGCCCAGAACGTATAGCCTAGCGAGCCGCAAATGCTCTCGGTCGGCTTGTGCTCGGCGGTCGCGGTGAAGTCGAGCGGGATGCGCGTGGCGGTGGAAAGATCAGCCTCGGCGATCGCGTTGGCGGGCAGGGCGGTGACGTCGCCGAGATCTCGCTTCAGCGAGGCGCTGCCGACTGCCTTCAGCGTTGCGATCGTCCAGGGAGTGGAGCTGCGGAAATTGCCGAGCGTGACGCTCTTTCCTTCCTCGTCCGGCATGCGCACGACGAGTTCCACCCGCTGTCCAGGCCCGAAATCGAGCCGGTCGAGCAGAAAGGGTTTGTCCATCGCATTGCCGTCGAGCGCCACGATCACGCCCTGGCCGCCCTCCAGTCCGATCGTGTAGATGCGGGTCACGTCGGTCGCGGCGATTCGAACGCGGACGAGCCCGCCCGCCGGGGCTTCGTAGCTCGGCCCCTCCTGCCAGTTGGCCGTGCGCACCGTGCCATAGGTGCCGCCCTTGGCCGCATCGCGCGGCTTGAAGGGTGCCGTGAAGGCCCCGCCCTTGCCAAGCCGCCAGTCGCGCAGGTTCAGCACCACCTCGGCATCGAATTGCGGATCATCGGGATTCTCGACCACGATCACCCCGGTCATGCCATGACCCATCTGGGTCAGCGTGTTGCAGTGGGGATGATACCAGAAGGTGCCGGCATCCGGCGGCGTGAAGGCATAGTCGAACCCGTCTCCGGGATAGACATAAGCCTGCGTCATTTCCGGCACCCCATCCATGGCATTGACGATGCGCAACCCGTGCCAGTGCACCGTGGTCGGCTCATCCAGCCCGTTGAAGAGCCGGGCGGCAAAAGGCTCGCCTTTCTTCATCCGCAGGACAGGCGGCATGCCCTTCGCAACACCGTCGCCGAGCCCGTAGGTCATCACTTTCGGCGTCACGCCGTCACTCGCGATGGCGGCATCGGTAAACTGCGCCTTCAGCATAAGCGGCGTTGCCGATGCCACCCCCGGCCGCGCCGCAAAGCCCGCCCCGACAGCAAAGGAAGTACCGACGACAGCCGAGCCTTTGAGAAATGTGCGGCGGGAAAGTAGGGTCATGGAGGAAGCCTCGGAAGAATATGATCACGCTCTTTTAAACTTGAGCCCGTCTTTCAGCAATCATCCCCCCAAAGCCATCTTGCCGCAGCCGGAGCGGTGCTTCTCCTCGCATCGGGACGGAGGATACGGCATCGCGCCCCGAACTGAACGCGGTGACGCGAGGCGTCGCCGACGTCACATCAGGTCGATACCGCCAAGGATGAGATCGATCCCCGTGAGGAAGTCCGTACGGTCATCATGCGCGGGAAACTGCTTGGCGATGCCGCGGGCGAACGGGTACTCGTCCGGGTCGAGCTTTGACCACATGGCCGATATTTCGCCCAGAAAGTTGGATCTGTCGAGGCCTTGCTCGTGCGCAAGCTGCGCGTTGGCTGCATTCTGGCCGCCGACGCCGAGGATGTAGCTCAGCAACGCGGATGTCACGGACCACTGTGCGTCGTCGCGAACCCCGAGGGCGCGGACTTGCTGGCCTATGCGTTCGAGAATGCGCACCATCGCCATTTGCCCCGGGCTGCGTGTGAGCGCCGAGCCAACCCACGGATGGGCATCGATTGCATCGAACACACCCAGCGCCAGTTCACGAACCTTTGCCTTCGGCGTGCTGCCGGCCAGAGCCGCGTTCGCGGTGCGGGCGACGATGGCATCGCATGCCGCTGTCAGCAGATCGCTTTTGTTTGCGACGTGCCAGTAAATGGCGCCGGGACCGGTGGCGAGC
The DNA here is from genome assembly GCF_030814475.1 of Pararhizobium capsulatum DSM 1112. Classification (NCBI taxonomy): domain Bacteria; kingdom Pseudomonadati; phylum Pseudomonadota; class Alphaproteobacteria; order Hyphomicrobiales; family Rhizobiaceae; genus Pararhizobium; species Pararhizobium capsulatum. The sequence goes on from NZ_JAUSVF010000001.1 coordinate 2,011,736, forward strand.
CGTTTGGAGAGCGTCTGGAATGTCAGTCCGGCTTCCCCGCTCTCGTCCAGAAGATCGATCGCCGCCTCCACGATCTGATCCCGTGAAAGCGCTTCCGTCCGCCGTTGCGTGCCGTTTATTTTTTTTGCCATGACCGATCTTGACATGAATGGAACGACATTCCAACTGTGGAATAACATTCCATAGGAGTAAGACGAATGACCCATCATCCGGTGACGATCATCGGTGCAGGCCTCGGCGGGCTGATCCTCGCGCGTGTCCTTCATGTCAACGGCATCGCAGCCGTCATATACGAGGCGGACGCCTCCGCTGACGTCCGCGCCCAGGGTGGCATGCTCGATATCCACGAAGGAGACGGACAGCTTGCCCTCAAGGCGGCAGGCCTGTTTGATGCGTTTCTCGCGCTTGTACATCCTGGCGGCCAGCAAACGCGGGTGCTAGACAGGCAAGGCAAGGTCCTGCTGGATCAGCCGGACGACGGCACGGGCGGCCGTCCCGAAGTTCCTCGGGGCGAGCTTCGCCGGATCTTGCTGGAATCGCTTCCCGCCGATGTCGTCCGGTGGGGATATAAACTCACGGGCGCCTCTGCCTTGGATGGTGATCGACATGAATTGACCTTTGCCGATGGCTCGATTGTGACCACCGACCTGCTTGTCGGCGCCGACGGCGCCTGGTCGAGGGTTCGCCCACTGCTTTCGAAGGCAAAGCCGGCCTATGTCGGCACCCTGTTTGTGGAAACATACCTGTTTGACGCAGATACCCGTCACAGGGCGAGTGCGGAAGCGGTCGGCGGTGGCTCGCTGATGGCTGTCGCGCCGGGAAAAGGCATTCTCGCACACCGGGAGCCCAACGGGGCGCTCCACACCTACGCCGCGCTGAACAGGCCGAAGGATTGGATCGACCATGTCGATTTCTCCGATCCGGCAGCGGCCCTGGCCCGCATCGCTGCGGAATTCGACGGCTGGGATCCGGCGCTGACGGCGCTCATCACCGACGGGGAGACCGCCCCCGTGCTTCGCGCGCTGCACGCGCTTCCGGACGACCACCAATGGACCCGTGTGCCCGGCGTGACACTGCTTGGCGACGCTGCGCATCTCATGCCTCCGTCCGGCGAAGGCGCCAATCTGGCGATGCTGGATGGCGCGGAACTCGGGGAGGCTATCGCCGCAAACCCAGGGGATATCGAGGCCGCGCTGATGACTTATGAAGAAAAACTCTTCATCCGCAGCGCGTCAGCCGCGACGGAGGCAAACCACATGCTCAAGGTGTTGTTCGGCGATGCCGCGCCTCAGAGCCTGCTTGATTTCTTCAGCGATAACCTGCCCGGCCTCTAACTGTCATACGGGTCGCCCAATACGGTAGGGGGAGCCTTATCCTGACCCTACTTCTTCGGCTCATCCCCCCGCGCTGCGAGCTTGGAAAAATACGTCGATGTCCTGAGCAGGTTGCGAAACCGCATCGAACGTTCGCCCGCCGGTACCGGCCCGCGTGCCGTCATGCGCTGCAGCGTATAGATCATGAAGGCAAAGAGCACGGTGGCCGTATAGACGAACAGCGCCTGCGGCCCGAAAAGATCGAGCATGAACGACGCAAACAGCGGCCCGATGATTGCGCCCAGCGACCAGAAAAACAGCATGCCGGCGGAAACCAGTGCATGCTGACCTTCCGCCGCATGGTCGTTGGCGTGCGCCGAGCAGAGTGAATAGAGCGGCATGGCAAAGGCGCCGAAGATGAAGATGCCGGCAAAGTTCAGCCATTCACTCGATCCCGCGACAAATGCGAGAAACAGCCCGGCAAGCAGCGAGCCGAAGGTAGCGATGAGGATGATCAGCCGCCGGTCGAGCCTGTCGGAATAGAGCCCCAGCGGATATTGCAGCACCACGCCGCCGATGATGCCGATGCTCATGAAGGTGGCGATTGCCGTGATCGAAAGCCCGATGCCCTCGGCATAGATCGGCCCGAGCGAGCGGAAGGTGGAGTTGGTCAAGCCCACGACGATGCAGCCGATGGTCGCCAGTGGCGAGATATTCCACAGCGCCTTGACGTCGAAGCGGATCGCCTCGGGCGCCTCCGGGCTTGAGCGGTCGGCAAACGAAATCGGCACCAGCGACAGCGTCAGCGCCATGGAGATGATAGCAAAGAGCTGGAAACCCTCGATCCCGACCGTCGGGATCATGTATTGCGCCGCCGTCACCGAGCCGAGATCGACCAGCCTGTAGATCGACAGCGTGCGCGCCCGGTTGGAATTGGTCACCCGCGCATTCAGCCAGCTTTCCACCGTCGCAAACAGCCCGGCAAAACAGACGCCTGCCACCAGCCGCATCAGGAACCAGAACCACGGATCGATGAGCAGCACCATGGCGATCGAGGCTGCGGATGCAATTGCCGCCATCGCCGAGAAGGTGCGGATATGGCCGATCGAGCGCAGGATGCGCGTCACATAGATGCAGCCGATGGCAAAGCCGATATTATAGCCGGTGCCGACAAGGCCGATCAGCGAGGTTGAAAAGCCCTCGTTGAGCGCGCGCAGCGAAATATAGGTCCCCTGTAGGCCATTGCCGCCGATCAGGATGCCGGCGGTGACGAGAAGGGGAATCAGGGGGCGGATTTGCGACATCGCCGCACTATGCCCAACGGCACTCTTATTGGTAGCGACGAAATCGACAGCTCGTGGCGAAATTTGGGGGGTGCCCTCGATTGACGCCGGAATTTGACTGCTCTCGGTGTCCGCGCGCCGGACAAATGCCCGGCGCTGCGGAGGATCGAATTCAGGCAGCGCCACCCGAGAGGTATGGCATCACTTCCAGCGCCCCGCGATAGATCATGTCGAGCGAGACATAGAGGATGATCGCAAGGCCGATATAGGCGATCCAGTGGTACTTGCCGAGCAGGCGAGCGATCAGGTTTGCGGCAAGACCCATCAGTGCGATGGAAAGCGCAAGGCCGGCGATCAGCACGCTCGGATGCTCGCGCGCGGCGCCGGCAACGGCCAGCACGTTGTCCAGCGACATCGAGACGTCGGCAATCACAATCTGCGTCGCTGCCTGCAGGAAGGTTTTCCGCGGCGCGTTCTCGTTGGCCATCGTTTCTTCATTGCCGTGACCGGCACGCAGCTCGCGCCACATCTTCCAGCAGACCCACAGGAGCAGGAGGCCGCCGGCCAGCAGCAGGCCGATGATGGCCAGCAGATGCACTGCGACTGTCGCAAAGGCGATACGCAGAACGGTGGCCGCCAGGATACCGACGATGATCGCCTTGCGGCGCTGCTCAGGCGCAAGACCGGCGGCGGCGAGACCGATAACCACGGCGTTATCACCGGCAAGAACGAGGTCGATCGCGATGACCTGCAGAAGCGCCGTCAAACCGGCCGCTGTAAAAATATCCATTCAACTCTTCCCCTGGACGTGAAGTCTCGACCCTCTCCGGCCGTGCAATGTTTGGACGCTGAAGCGCTCTAGCAGCCAAATAGACGATGGAACAGGGGTGTCCAGAAGGAAGTCACCGAAAAGACATTCGGCATGCCACATGCCCGCTCGCCCAACCTTTTCAGGCTGCCGAAGGCTAAAGACGTGGGGTTTGATCTCCTCCCGGCAGCCCATCCGCTCGTGCAGACGTGGTTGCACCGGTGGGGACGTTAACCAATGAAGCTGACGGCTTGCTGACATCGGGATGCACAGCGACGGTCGCGCCAGCGGATACGGTGAAATGAACCTTGACGACCTTGTCGCAGAATGAATATTGCACCGCGGCAAATCCGCGGTTTATAACCGGAGCACTCACCACGGACCCGGTGCAATTCCGGGTGGCTCTTCTGGCCGCCGATCCGCCAGACAACGCAAAACCCCGACCACCCAAGGTGCTCGCCAGAGCGCGTCGCCCATGCTTTGCGAGACGTCTCAATATGTATTTTTCCTCCATCCGTCGGGATTGGTCCGCCAATCCCATGCGTGAAATGCTTGCCGGCGCCGTCGCGACATTTGCTCTCATTCCTGAGGTTATCGCCTTTTCCTTCGTGGCGGGCGTCGATCCGCAGGTCGGCCTCTTCGCTTCCTTCGTGATCGGCATCGTCATCGCCTTCACCGGCGGCCGCCCGGCCATGATTTCGGCCGCCGCCGGTTCGGTCGCGCTCGTCGCTGCCCCGCTAGTCCACGCCCATGGTCTGCCGTACCTACTGGCTGCCGGATTGCTGGCGGGCATTTTCCAGATTCTGTTCGGGCTCCTTCGACTGGGCGTTCTCATGCGGTTCGTTTCGAAATCCGTGCGCACGGGTTTCGTCAATGCGCTCGCAATCCTGATCTTTGCCGCCCAGCTGCCGCATATCGTCGGGGGAGACTGGATCTCCTATGCCATGCTCGCCGCCGGGCTGGCCGTCATCTACCTTGCGCCGAAGATCACCACGGCGATCCCGTCGCCCCTGATTTGCATCCTCGTTCTCACGGCCGCCTCGATCGGCCTGCAGCTTTCGGTCCTGACCGTGGCGGACCTCGGGAAACTGCCGGATTCGCTGCCGGTCTTCGGCTGGCCAACCGTTCCCTTCACGCTCGAGACGCTGCAGGTCATCGCAGCACCCGCGCTCGCCATCGCCATGGTCGGCCTGCTGGAATCGATGATGACCGCCAGCGTCGTTGACGACCTGACGGATACGCCGAGTTCGAAAAACCGTGAATGCACCGGTCTCGGCATCGCCAATGCCGCTGCCAGCCTGTTTGGCGGCATTGCCGGCTGCGGCATGATCGGGCAGACGGTCAGCAACGTGAAGTATGGCGGCCGCGGTCGGCTGTCGACGCTGTTTGCGGGCGCCTTCCTGCTGGTCCTCATGGTCCTCCTGAAGTCATGGGTCTCGCAGGTTCCCGTCGCCGCATTGGTGGCGATCATGGTCATGGTCTCGATCGATACATTCGACTGGTCATCGATCCGCACCGTCCTCGTCCATCCAAAGATGTCGAGCGTCGTCATGGTCGCGACAGTGCTGGTCACGGTGTTCACCGCCAATCTGGCCCTCGGCGTGACGGTCGGCGTGCTTCTGAGCGGCGTGTTCTTCACCTTCAAGGTCGCCCGCCTGCTGCGGATCGATATCGACCGCAACGAGGCCGCGGTGCAGCTGACCTATCGCGTTTCCGGGCAGATATTCTTCGCCTCGGCCGATGTGTTCGTCGAGGCATTCGATATTCAGGACGCTGCCGGTTTGAACGTCTGGATCGATGTCTCCGAAGCGCATTTCTGGGACATCACTGCGGTGGCCGCTCTCGAAAAGGTGGTGCATCGCTTCAAGGCGCATGGCATTGCCGTGGAGGTCCTGGGTCTCAACCGCGCCAGTTCGACGCTGATCCAGAGCATCGACAGCCCGATCACGCCGCAGGAGGTGTGAGGCCTCGGGGCGTTGGCATGCCAACCATCGTCCCCGCAAATCCCCGCTGAAATCACTGCCCGTAAACTCCTCGTCGTCCCGCCACGGATACACCGGAGTGCGTTGCCGGCGAGGCGGGATCGGTGCCTTGAAGTCCAGCCGAGACGCAGGTGAGGTTTCAGGGCGCGGCAGAAAATGGTTTCCCTCTCGCTTGAAAGAGAGCGGGGCGTGCCTGTGAGGCACACAAGAAAACGGATGGTGGCGCAAATGCCTCCTGACTTCGGTCCCACCGAAACGGGTACCGTTTTTGCAGAGGAACCGGAGTTGCCGTGAAAGGACACTGAACGGGGCGCCGCAGGGCGTCATTTATAGTTTTTCAGATGCGGCACCTTGCGACGCCCCGTCCGAACCCGGCCTTCCGGGTGTTGAAAGACCTGAACCCCACGGACGCCACCGGCGTTGCGTGGTTTTTGGCGCAGGCATCGATGCTCCCGGACGCTGACGCAATGCTGACAGCCGGGCTCAGCGCCGTGTCAGTGCCTCTCTGCAATAGTGGCGTCATGGAGCTTGAAGCTCCGGTCACGGCGCCGCGGCGCCATTCAAAGAGAGAGGAAAACATGTTCCAGATCGCCTTTAAATCGCTCGTCGCCCGCCGCAAGCTCCTTGCCGCCGGCATTGCTGCTGCCGTGCTGGTGACGAGCCCGATCGTGCCGTCGGGCTTCGGTGCAGGTGCGCCCGACCTTGGTGCCGCCTTCGCCCGCCGTGGTGCCGATGATCCGGTCGGCCACGATGCAAACGACGATCATGGCAAGGACAAGAACGGCCACAAGACCCGCACCCGCGATCGCGAAAAAGAGCGTGAACGGGAGCGCGAGCACCACAAGGGAAAAGATGACAAGCGGTCCTGACCGATCCGTACCGATCCTTCGCCACCCATCCGGCCTCGGGTGGCGAAGGGAGCCCGCCCCCTACGGCGGGCTTCTTGCGTATGTCCGGCGATTGACGCCTGCAAGGATGCGGCCCATCATCGCCGGTACGGGTGTTCCAGGCGGTTGGTGATGACAAGGCGTGATTTTCTTTTCCTGTTTGCCTGCCTTGCCCTTGCCGCGCCTCGGCCCGTCTCGGCAAGAAACGGCAGCGATGACAGCGGCAGCGATAACAGCGGGAGCGGCAGTGACGATCATAGCGGCCATGGACGGGGCGGAGACGGCAATGGTGGCGACGATCACGGCGGCGACGATGATAGCGGCGGGGGTGACGATAAGAGTGGCAGCGGTCGCGAAAGCTCGGGCCGTTCCTTGTCGCAGGATGAGGTTCTCGATGCGGTCCGCTCCGGAAGGATCATCTCCCTGAAACGCGCGCTCGAAATCGTCAGCGACAAGGTCGGTGGCAGGGTTATCGACATTGGTCTCACAAGCCGGATGGGCAGGGCGCAATACAGGGTGACGGTCCGTCGCGCTGATGGCGCCGTCAAGACCGTGCGTCTCGATGCCCGCACCGGCCATTTCGTCGGCTTTTTGGGATTCTAGCGACATGCGCATTCTTCTGGCAGAAGACGATGAGGCAATATCGGGACTGGTCGCCAAGCAATTGGCTTCCGCGGGTTACCTGGCGGAAACGGCCACCCAAGGCCCCGAGATCTGGGAGCTGGGCGGCACGGGCGAATATGCGGCCATCATCCTCGATCTCGGATTGCCCGGCATGGATGGCCTTTCCATCCTCAAGCGCTGGCGCGCTGCCGGCGTCGAAACGCCAGTCCTCGTGCTGACGGCACGCGGCTCGTGGATGGAGCGGGTGGATGGCTTCGACGCGGGCGCGGACGATTATCTGCCCAAGCCCTTCCGGACCGAGGAGCTGATGGCACGGGTGCGCGCCCTTCTGCGCCGCGCCCAGTCGCGCTCAAGCCCGGCGCTCGCCGCCGGTCGTTTCCAGCTGGACGAGCGCTCGGCGCGGGTGAGTTTCGACGGAAATCCGGTCGAGGTCAGCCCCATGGAATATCGGCTGCTTGCCTATCTCGCCGCCAACAAGGGCCGCAATATCACCGCAATCGAGCTCGCCAACCATGTCCAGGGGAGGGACGACGATGCGGCAAAAAACGCCGTCGAAGCCATGGTCACGCGTATAAGGCGCAAGACCGCAACGGAAGCGATCCACAACCGGCGCGGCTTCGGCTACGCCATCTCGGATGAGACCCTATGATTGCGTCACTGAAATTCCGCCTCGCCATCGGCGCCGTCATCGCGATCGGCATGGTGCTGCTGCTCGTCTGGGTAACGCTCAGCCGAACGTTCACCCATTATGTCGTGGATCAGTACCAGACGGAAATGCAGGTGCTTGCCGACAGCCTTACCGCGTCGGTGAAGCTGCAGGATGGCAAGCTGACCCTGACGGCTGCGCCCTCCGATCCCCGCCTCAATCTGCCAGGCGGCGGCCGCTACTGGGAGCTTGAACAGGACGATGCCGTTCTGCAGCGCTCGCGCTCGCTCTGGGATACGGTCATCGAGGAGGATACCTTGAAGCCGTCCGCCTATCCTCCGTTTGAAGAAACCGTTGGCCCGGATGGCGAGCCCATGCTGGTTTTCCCTCTCGTCTCGACGCTGGGTGAGGGCGCATCGTCGCAGGAATTCTGCATTTTCACCGCCTTTCCCAAGGCAGAGATCGAAACGGCCCTTCTCGGCTTCCACGACGATCTAAAAAGAATGCTTCTGGCAACGGCGGCCATGCTGTCGCTCGCAGCGCTTCTCCAGGCATCCGTTGGTCTCTCTCCGCTGAAGAAGATGCGTGAGCGTGTCGCGCGCATTCGAAACGGCGATTCGGCGACGCTTGGAGATGGAGGACCAAGCGAGGTCCAGCCACTGGTTCGTGAAATCGATCTCCTGCTCGAAGAACGCCAGCAGGCGCTGGAGCGCGCCCGTGCCCGGGCATCCGATCTGGCGCATGGTCTGAAGACGCCGCTGACGGTGCTGTCGCAACTGGCGGAACGAATGGGTCCGGAAGATGCCGATATGGCCTTCCGGCAGGTCGATCTCATCCGCCAGCGCGCCGATCGCCAATTGCAGGCAGCCCGGCTCGGTGTCGAGCGCATGGCAACCGCTGACGTCGGCGAGCTCACCATGAAGCTCGTCCAGGTGCTGAAGCCGGTGACGGAACGGCAGGGCCTGGAGTGGCAGGTGAAGACCGCGGGTAACCTCAAGGTCGAGGCCGATCCGGCAGATGTGGCCGAGGCAATCGGCAATGTCCTTGATAACGCGGCAAAATGGGCACGCTCGACGATTGCCGTTCAGGCAAGCGGCGAGGCCGGCGCCGTGGCGATCAGCATATCCGACGATGGTCCGGGCATCGCGCCCGCCGAATGCGAGGCGGTGCTGGCGCGCGGGTTCCATACTGGTGGTGACACCGGCGGCGGCACTGGTCTCGGGCTCGCGATTACCGCCGATATCGTCAACGCCTATAGCGCCACGCTGCGTCTCGGCAGGGCAAAGCTCGGTGGTCTCGAGGTGATCATACAATTTCCCTCAGGCGCGAGCCGCATTCCGGCGCCCGTATAGATGCGTTCTTGGTCAGCTCGCTTCCATTTTCCCCGGCGGCCAAGTTTCCCCGGCGGCCAAGGGTTGTGCTAAGGTGACGCCTTGACACCCAAGCCTTGACAAATCGGGCCGGCCATGCGCTTTTCCGCCCGATTTTCGCGACATTGCCGCCGGTCTCATCCCGCGCGGCCCATCAGCATTTCAGGATACCACGATGCATCGTTACCGCAGCCATACCTGCGCCGCCCTCCGCAAATCCGATGTCGGCTCTACCGTCCGTATCTCCGGCTGGGTTCACCGCGTCCGCGACCATGGCGGCCTGCTGTTCATCGACCTTCGCGACCACTACGGTATGACACAGATCGTCGTCGATCCGGATAGCCCGGCTTTCAAGGCTGCGGAAACCGTGCGCGGCGAGTGGGTCATTCGCGTCGATGGCCTCGTCAAGGCTCGCACCGATGAGACCGTCAACAAGAACATGCCGACCGGCGAAATCGAGCTTTACGCGCAGGAGATCGAAGTGCTCTCCGCCGCCAAGGAACTGCCTCTGCCGATCTTCGGCGAGCCGGACTATCCGGAAGACGTTCGCCTGAAGTATCGCTTCCTCGATCTGCGCCGCGAGACGCTGCACAAGAACATCGTCAAGCGCACCCAGATCGTCTCCGACATCCGCAACCGCATGAGCTCGGCCGGCTTCGGCGAATACACCACGCCGATCCTGACGGCATCCTCGCCGGAAGGCGCGCGCGACTTCCTCGTGCCGAGCCGTATCCATCCCGGCACGTTCTTCGCGCTGCCGCAGGCGCCGCAGCAGTACAAGCAGCTGCTGATGGTTGCGGGTTTCGACCGCTACTTCCAGATCGCCCCGTGCTTCCGCGATGAAGACCCGCGCGCGGACCGCCTGCCTGGCGAATTCTACCAGCTCGACATGGAAATGAGCTTCGTCACCCAGGAAGATGTCTGGGATACGATGGCGCCGATCATGACCGGTGTGTTCGAACAGTTCGCCGAGGGCAAGCCGGTCACCAAGGACTGGCCGCGCATTCCCTACGATGTCGCGATCCGCAAATACGGCTCCGATAAGCCGGACCTGCGCAACCCGATCGAGATGCAGGCCGTTACAGAGCATTTCGCCGGCTCCGGCTTCAAGGTGTTTGCAGGCATGATCGCCGCCAACCCGAAGGTGGAAGTCTGGGCAATCCCGGCCAAGACCGGTGGTTCGCGCGCATTCTGCGACCGTATGAACGCCTGGGCGCAAAGCCTCGGCCAGCCGGGCCTCGGCTATATCTTCTGGAAGGAAGAGGACGGCAAGGTCGTCGGTTCCGGACCTCTCGCCAAGAACATCGGCGAAGAGCGTACGGAGGCCGTCCGCACGCAGCTCGGCCTGGAAGCGGGTGATGCCTGCTTCTTCGTCGCTGGCGAACCGTCGAAGTTCTACAAGTTCGCAGGCGAAGCACGCACCAAGGCCGGCGAGGATCTGAACCTCGTCGATCGCGACCGGTTCGAACTGTGCTGGATCATCGATTTCCCGTTCTACGAATGGAGCGAGGAAGACAAGAAGATCGACTTCGCGCACAACCCGTTCTCGATGCCGCAGGGTGGTCTAGAAGCACTGCAGACGCAGGATCCGCTTTCGCTCAAGGCCTATCAGTACGACGCAGTCTGCAACGGCTTCGAAATTGCTTCAGGCTCCATCCGTAACCAGTCGCCGGAAGCCATGGTCAAGGCGTTCGAACTGGTTGGTCTTTCGCAGGCGGATGTCGAGGAACGTTTCGGCGGCATGTACCGTGCCTTCCAGTACGGCGCGCCTCCGCATGGCGGCTGCGCATTCGGTATCGACCGAGTGGTCATGCTGCTGCTGGGCGCCAAGAACCTGCGCGAAATCACGTTGTTCCCGATGAACCAGCAGGCGCAGGATCTGCTGATGAATGCCCCGTCGCCGGCAACTCCGAAGCAGCTCATGGAGCTGTCGCTTCGCGTCATGCCCGCGCCGAAAAAGGACTGATCAGCCTCATCCGATGCAATCTGCAAATGGCGGCCTCGTGCCGCCATTTCTGTTTTTCCCCGTCTCCTGTCGCCATCGTATGATGCGGTGCTGATGAGGTAGTCGAGGTGAATTTTCGGAACTTTCCGCTGTCTCCTCTGTTTTGTGACATCGCAACAAGGAGAAAGACGATGCGTAAGACAACCTTGATCGCCTCCGCGGCCTTCCTGGCCTTCTCGGCAAGCGCCTTTGCTCAAAGCACCGTGATTGTCACGGATCCGACCGTAACCAGCTCCACAACTGTTCAGCTTCCCGGCGAAGTCCGCACCTATGTCCTCCAGCAGATGCCGTCCGTCGTCTATGATGGCGACATCGTGATCGGTGAAGCCCTGCCGAGCACTGTCGAGATCCATAGGGTCGATGGCTATGACGGCTATGCCTATACCGTCGTCAACGACCGCCGGGTGATCGTTGATCCACAGACCCACGCAGTTATGGAGGTTCTGGAATAGAACAGCTTTTTCGATGTTCTGAATATCAAAACGCCCGGCTTAAAAAGCCGGGCGCCGTATGTGTTTTGAAGCTCTCTCCCCACCCTCCGGCGCCATCCTCGGCTTGACCCGAGGATCTTCCAGCCCCTCGGCGAATGGAGAGTCTGATGGATGGTCGGGTCAAGCCAGACCATGACGGAGGAGGGAATGCAGGCGCCTCAATCGTTCGCGGTAACCTTGACGCCGAGAACTGACGGCATCGTGTTCGGCGCGCCCATGGCGGCACCAACGATCATCGGGAAGGGCACCGGCTTGTCGGGCTTGGCGGTAATCGTCAGGCTCTTCGGCTGATCGAGATAGGTGTTGGCGGCGGCCGAAACCTGGTTCTGTAGTTCCGGCACGTTCAGCTGCGCCATCATGACCGGGATGAGACCCTTCAGCGACTGCGCAAGCTGGTCGCCTGAGACGCCCTGTTCCTTGCCGAGATAATCCAGCACCCGCTTGGTGATGGAGGCATCGTCGAAGCGAATGGAAGCGCCGTTGAAGGTCAGCTGCTGCATCAGGCCCATCATCGAGAGGCCGAGCGCCTGGTTTGCCTCTTCCTTGTTCGGATTGGCTTCCTGTGCCTTCATCGCCTCCTGGACCGACTTCATGAATTCAAGCGTATAGCCGGAAATATCGAAGGCGAGCGCGAGGCGGCCGACATTGGCGAAGTCGAGCGCAAATTCACCGAGGGAGATGTTGCCGCTGGCGATTTCCCAGCTGCCCTTCATGGTAATCTCGCCGGCAAGATTGGTGAGCCCGAGCTTCTGGATCGCATCCTTGGCCTTGGCGTCTTCCACGTCGGAAAGATCGGCCTTGAGCCCCTTCAGCGTCGCATCGAAGTCGAAGCCGGTGTCGCTTTCCTGGCGGGTAAGGTTGGCATCGACGCCTTCCAGAGCAAAGACCTGCTTGCCCTTCGCCGTTACCGAAACCGGCCCGGTGCTGGCGCTCTCATAGAGAAGGATATCGTCGATGGTGCCGCCGGCGGGATTTGCAGGAATGGAAAGACCGCCAAGGGCGATGTCCTTGACACTGACGCTGCCTTCCGTCTCGGAAACATTCACGTCGGGCAGGCTCACGGTTTCGACATAATAGCTGCCGTCTTCGTATTCCTCGATGCCTTCCAGCGTGACTTCGCCGATTTTGAGATCCCTTCCAGGCCCGGCTGCGGTTTTCAAGATAACATTGGAAAGGGTGAGCGTGTCGCCGTCCACATCTGCGCCGTCATAGGTGATGGTCGTGCCGTTCGCAGCCGAGGCGGCGTTGAACTTGGCGACCAGATCTGCACCATCGAGCGCAAAGGCCGGTGCTGCAGCAAGTCCGACAAACGCAGCGCTTGCCAGCATCGAACGGAGGGTGCGCATGGGCATCATCTAGGTTTTCCTTGTCTAAAGGTTTTAATTTGCAACGCGTTTCTAATACGAGCCGGTAGGTGAATATATTCGAAATGAAATGCGCCGGAAGCGGGTCCGGAAGCGAATATTTTTGGGGCGGCATCGATAGCGCCAGGGAGTTGATGCGCGCAGAAACAGGAAAGACGCGGGGCCTTCCCGAAAATGCCCGGAAAATCCCGTTCTCCACAGCGCAATGCCCTGCAAATCCTTGCTGTTCACGGTTTGTTGGGCTAGCAAGAAAGCATGGGACAGAGCCTCTTGCCGCCATCGGGCGGAGATGACAATATTCAGCCGATCGACCTCAAGGCAGCGCTGGAAGAGCGTTATCTCGCCTATGCATTGTCGACCATCATGCACCGCGCGCTTCCGGACGTGCGCGACGGGTTGAAACCAGTGCATCGCCGCATCGTCTATGCGATGAGCGAGATGGGGCTGCGCTCCAATACCGCCTTCCGCAAATGCGCCAAGATCGTCGGCGAAGTCATGGGTAATTTTCATCCCCATGGCGACCAGTCGATCTATGATGCGCTGGTGCGTCTCGCCCAGGATTTTTCCGTCCGTTATCCTCTGGTCGACGGGCAGGGCAACTTCGGCAACATCGACGGCGATAGCCCCGCAGCGATGCGCTACACCGAATCGAAGATGACACCGGTGGCCGAACTGCTGCTCGAAGGTATCGATCAGGATGCCGTCGATTTCCGCGATACCTATGACGAGAGCAGTTCTGAGCCGGTCGTCCTGCCGGGAGCATTTCCCAATCTGCTCGCCAACGGTTCCACCGGCATCGCTGTTGGCATGGCGACCTCGATCCCGCCGCACAACGCCCATGAACTCTGCGACGCGGCTCTGCTCCTGATCCGCAAGCCGGATGCGTCGATCGAGGAACTGGTCGATCTGGTCCCCGGCCCGGATTTCCCGACCGGCGGCATCATCATCGATGGCCGCGAAAGCATCATCGAAGCCTACAAGACCGGCCGCGGTGGTTTCCGCGTTCGCGCCAAGTGGGAAGTCGAGGATCTCGGCCGCGGCGTCTGGCAGATCGTCATTACCGAAATTCCTTATCAGGTGCAGAAATCGCGTCTGATCGAAAAGATCGCCGAGCTGCTGATTGCCCGCAAGCTACCGCTCTTGGAAGATGTCCGTGACGAATCGGCCGAAGACGTTCGCGTCGTGCTGGTGCCGAAGAGCCGGTCTGTCGATCCGACGATCATGATGGAATCGATGTTCCGCCTGACGGAACTGGAAAGCCGCTTCCCGCTCAACATGAACGTGCTTTCGATGGGCCGCGTTCCGAAGGTCATGTCGATCGGCGACGTGCTGACGGAATGGCTGCACCATCGCCGCGAAGTGCTGCAACGCCGCTCGCGCTTCCGGCTGGCAGCGATCGAGCGCCGGCTCGAAATCCTCGGTGGCTACCTGATCGCCTATCTCAACCTCGACGAGGTGATCCGCATCATCCGCGAGGAGGATGAGCCCAAGCAGGTGATGATGGAGCGTTTCACGCTCTCGGACCTACAGGCAGAGTCGATCCTCAACATGCGCCTGCGCTCGCTGCGGAAACTTGAGGAATTCGAGATCCGCACGGAGTTCGAAGGCCTGACCAAGGAGAAGGCCGATATCGAAGCCTTGCTCGCCTCCGACGAGAAGCAGTGGCAGACAGTCGCCTATGAAATTGGTGACGTGAAGAAGAAATTCGCCAAGGCAACCGAGCTTGGCCGTCGCCGTACGCAGTTTGCAGATGCACCGCAAGCGGATGACGAGGCGATCCAGCAGGCGATGATCGAGAAGGAACCGATCACCGTAGTCATTTCTGAAAAGGGCTGGATTCGGGCGTTGAAGGGCCACATCTCCGATACGGCGTCGCTGCAGTTCAAGGAAGGTGACGGGTTGAAGATTGTCTTCCCCGCTTCGACCACGGACCGCATTCTCGTCTTCACGACGGGCGGCAAAGCCTACACGCTGGGCGGCGACAAACTGCCGGGCGGGCGCGGCCATGGCGAACCGCTGCGCATCATCGTCGACATGGAAAACGATCAGGACGTGCTGACCGCCTTCATCCACGATCCCGCGCGCAAGCTGCTGTTGTCTTCCGCGGCCGGCAATGGCTTCGTCATTCCGGAAGCGGATGTAGTGGCCAATACCCGCAAGGGCAAGCAGATCATGAATGTCTCCATGCCGGACGAAACGAAGCTGATCGTTCCCGTCAAGGGCGACCATGTCGCTGTCGTCGGCGAAAACCGCAAACTGGTGGTGTTTCCGCTCGCGCAAATCCCGGAAATGAGCCGCGGCAAGGGCGTACGCCTGCAGCGCTACAAAGACGGCGGCATCTCCGACCTGCGATGCTTCGCGATCGCCGACGGCCTCACCTGGAGCGACAGCGCCGGCCGCAGTTTCGTCAAGACGAAGGATGAGTTGGTGGAGTGGCTGGGCGACAGGGCGAGCGTTGGGCGCACGGTGCCGAAAGGCTTTCCGCGCAGTGGGAAGTTCAGCGGGTAGGCACTCTATCATTTTCTCGGAACGCAATGATCGCGCAGGAAGTTAGCGGCATTGTCTTCTGTGATCTCGCCGGCCGCCACTCCAAGGACGAACAGGATGGCGGTGCCCTGGTCGATCTCCAAGCTTTGGCCATGGATCAGTAGAAATACATAAGCCGCAAGAAAACCGGTTCGCTTGTTGCCGTCGGAAAATGGATCGTTGCGCACGATACCGTAGAGATAGGCGGCAGCGAGTACAAAAATATCGGCTTCGCCATAGCCATGCTTGTTTATAGGGCGAGAAAGTGCAGACTCGAGCGCGTTTTCATCCTTGAGTCCGGGCAGTCCTCCATGTTAAGCAATCTGCTCGGAATGGATGATTTCCCCACCCTCTCGCGACAGCCATCTGAAATGATTCATTTCGCGAGTTCGCGCAGAGCAACACGATATTTAGCCATGCCAATCCCCGCGGCCTCCAACTGTTCTGCGAGGTCAGCGGATTCGACCTTTAGCTCCAAGCCATCGCTGAGTTCGCGGAGCTGCAGCTCGTCACCCGCCTTCAATCCGAGGCGATCCAAAACGTCCTTGGGAATGATGAGGCCTTCGGAATTGCCGATTTTACGGATGGTGACGTTCATAGCGGTGCTCTCGATGTTATAATCGAGTTATAACATGCGCACATCAGATCAACAATGTCGCTAATGCATCGGTGGCGCGATAGCTTGTGCGGACTTTCTCCGCATCTGCCAGAGCGAGTGGCCGATGAGCGCGAAGATGAGGATGGCGCCGCCCAGCAGGGTCTGTGTCGTCGGGACTTCCATGAAAATCATCCAGATCCAGATCGGGGCGAGGATCGTCTCCAGGAGGTAGAACATGCCGACCTCGGGGGCGGTGAGGTAGCGCGGGCCGGTTGCGAGGCAGAAGAAGGCGAGCGGAATCATGAACAGGCCGTCGAACATGATCCATTGCGGGTGGGCAACTGCAAAGCCGGTTACGGGAAGAAGGGCAAGACCGGCGATGGCGGGGACGATTGCGGTGGCGAGCGGCACAAGGCCCATGTCCTTGCCGCTGGCGCGGCTGATGGTGATGGCACCGGCAAGCAGGAAGGCGGAGGACGCGGCCATGGCGTCTCCGAAGAAATTGCCGCTTTCCAGGCCGTCATGAACGATGAGGCCGACGCCGACCACCATGATGGCCATGGTGATCAGCGTGGCGTTCGACGGGCGCTCCTTCAGGAATATCCACGACATCAGCGCCGCAAACATCGAGGTGAAGGCGAGGATGAACACAACATTCGCCGTCGAGGTGTTGAAGACGGACAGAAGGAACGTGAAGGAGTTGACGCCGTAGAGAAGACCCACCACAAGCCCGGCCTTGCCGGGGATGAGCGCGATCTTGCGGCCCATCAGTCGGTTCAGCACAGCCCAGGCGATGAGTGCCACGATGAAGGTGCAGACGCTTCTGAGAGCCAGAACCGACCAGACTTCGCCGTCGCCGGAGCGCAGGAGTGGAATGTCGAAGGAAAGGGCCAGTCCACCGAGACCGGTGATGGCAAGGCCGCGGCGGTGATGCGCGCCGTCCGTGGCGTTGATTGCATGGCTCAAGATGTCAGTCCGATTCGTTCGGGGTTGTGTCAGGTTCGCCTGTATAGCGCTCCCAACCCCTCGCCATAAGGTGCTCTTGCGGCAGAAACTTTGTTTTATAGTCCATCTTACGCGATCCCTTGACCCAATATCCTAGATAGACGTGGGGCAGGCCGCGCTCGTTTGCCTTGCGAATATGATCGAGGATCATGAAGGTGCCGAGCGAGCGGTCCTGATGGGCCGGATCGAAATAAGAATAAACCATAGACAGGCCGTCGCCCATCTTGTCGGTGAGGGCGGCGGCAATTAGCGGCCCCTTGCGCTCATCGCCGGAAATGCCCTGACCTTCGACGCGCAGCCGGTATTCGATGATCTTGGTGTTGACGTGTGTATCCTCGACCATCATCGCATAGTCGAGCACCGACATGTCAGACATGCCGCCCTGCTGGTGGCGGTGGTCGAGATAGCGTCGGAAAAGGCTGTATTGCTCGCTCGACGGCTCCGCCGGATATTCCGTGGAGACGATGTCCTTGTTGGCGGCGAGGATGCGGCGCATGGAGCGGCTGGGCTTGAACTCTCCCGCCAGGATGCGCACGGAAATGCAGGCCCGGCAGCTTTCGCAGGCGGGGCGGTAGGCAATGTTCTGCGAACGGCGGAAGCCGCCCTGGGTCAGGAGATCGTTGAGCTCGGGCGCCCGCTCGCCCACCATATGGGTAAACACCTTCCGTTCCATTTCCTGCGGCAGGTAAGGACAGACTGCCGGCGCGGTCAGATAAAACTGCGGAGACGGTGCGGTTTGCGTGTTCATGTGGGGCGGAAATAGCTCTCGGTGCCGCGATTTGCAAATACTGCGCTACAGCATGGCGCAAGTTTTCAAAAGGTCAACTATGGGAAGAGCCTGCGCTTGCACACAGGCTCCCGAAACTTGGTGATATTTGACACAGAAAGCGGCAGATTGTGGGCCGCGTGCCTCAGAAGCTGTCGCGGCGGACCATGACGGTGCCGAGCAGCAGGTCCTGCAGCAGCCGGCCACGATCTGTGAACAGGCCGATCAGCACGATGAATGGCGTCAGAAGCGCATTGCCGACCCAGAAGAGCACGAGGTGGACGATCGCCGTCAGAAAGTCCATCGGGCGGCCATCGGTGCGTGCCAGCGCCAAGCCCATCATGTTCATGCCTGGCGACGCCTGCCGGCTGCCGCCGACGGTCAGTCCGAAATAGAGCATGGCGACCACGACGAACAGGATCGGGTAGAGGAGGAAGCCGAGGCCGAGCGTCAGGATGCCGAGAAAGAAGACGACCACGGCGGCCGGAATCCACAGGAGCGCCACGATCGCATAGTCGATCAGGAACGCAAAGACACGCCGGCTCAGCACGCCCTGATAGGCACGCCAGTCATCACTGGGCAGTCGAAGGTTCTCGTCGCGAAAGGTCATTCCAGTCTCTCCGTTTTGTTCCGAGAGAGGATATGGGGAGAAACGAGGGGAAAAACAATGGAGGGGCAGGCGGTCTTGATGGTTGTTAGTCAGGAAACACCCCAGCCCTCCTCACAAGGGGGAGGGCGTTGATCTAGAGTGCCGAACCTCTACTGACTAAACCTTGCCCCTAGACTTCCGCCCCCTTGTGGGGATGGCTGGGGTGGGGCCTCTGCTTCTATGCAATAGCCTGACTTACACGCTGGCTTCACCGCTTCGCCAAAATCCTCGCCACATCCATCGCAAAATAACTCAAAATCCCGTCACATCCCGCGCGCTTGAAGGTGAGCAGGGTTTCGAGCATGACGCGCTCGCCGTCGATCCAGCCGTTGGCGGCGGCGGCTTTGATCATCGTGTATTCGCCGGAGACCTGGTAGGCGAAGACGGGGAGGCCGAAGCTTTCCTTCATCCGCCAACAGATATCGAGATAGGGAAGGCCGGGCTTCACCATCAGCATGTCGGCGCCTTCCTCGACGTCGAGAGCGGCGTCGCGCATAGCCTCGGTGCCGTTGGCCGGGTCGATGTAATAGGTCTTCTTGTCGCCTTTCAGCAGCCCGCCGGTGCCGATGGCCTCGCGGTAGGGGCCGTAGAAGGCGGAGGCGAACTTGGTGGCGTAGGACATGATGCCGACATTCTGGTGGCCGTTCACATCGAGCGCCCGGCGGATCGCGCCCACGCGACCGTCCATCATGTCGGAAGGAGCGATGATGTCGGCGCCGGCATCGGCCTGGGCGACGGCGGCGCGGGCGATCTGGGCGACGGTCTCGTCGTTGACGATCTCGCCATCTCTGACGATGCCGTCGTGGCCGTGGCTGGTGAAGGGGTCGAGAGCGACGTCGGTAATGATGCCGATGTTGGGCACCGCCTTCTTGATGGCGCGGGTGGTCTGGTTGATCAGGTTGTCGGCGGCAAGGCTGTTGGAGCCGGTCTCGTCGCGCAGCGACATCTCGATATTGGGGAAGGTGGCAAGGGCCGGGATGCCGAGATCGGCAGCTTCACGGGCGGCCTCGACCGCCTTGTCAATGCTCATGCGATTGACGCCGGGCATGGCGTCGATCGGCTCGATGATATTGCTGCCGGGCACGATGAAGATCGGCCAGATGAGGTCGTCGACGGTCAGCTGGTTTTCACGCACCATGCGGCGCGTCCAGTCTGCCTTGCGGTTGCGGCGCATGCGGCGGTGGCCGGTGATGATATCCACAGGGTTCGTCTTGTCCGCCATTTCAAATGCCTTTCCGCCGTCATGGGTGTGGGCGCGGTTTATCATGGGGGCGGGGGGAATGAAAACCTGGGATGATGCGGTAAAGTGATGCCCGCTTTTCATTTCCTCGGGCAAAGCGGCTGGCGAAGGGAAGGGGAGACCCTTATCCTGCGGCCATGACCCTTGATTCTGTCCAGGTGCCGCGTCTGTCGCTTGCCGAAATCCTTTTCGGCATTTTCCTGCGGCTGGTCGCTGTCTGCTGTTTCTGGTTCGGCCTGAACTACTGGGCGCTGGTGATCGGCTTCTCCTTCAATGGCGCCGGCCGCTTCGATCTCTTGCCCGTGGGGTGGCGCGTGGCGGCAACTGCGCTTGCTGTGATCTACCCCGTGGCAGCACTCGGCCTTTGGCTGATGGTCTCCTGGGGGCCGGTGATCTGGCTGGTGGCGGCAGCCGCCGAAATCGCCATGTTCGGCTTCTATCCTCAGATCTTCGGGACCAAGCCGCTCCTGCTTTTGCTGCATGGAACGGTCGCCATTGTCTTCGTGCTTTTCCGGGTTGCGATCCTCTATCAGCGGGCAAGGCAGGCCAAGGCTGCAAGAAATGATTCACCCTGACACAAAGGTCGCAAAATGTAAGGCGCTGTTAAGCCTACGGTTTAAGTCGAATTTTATACGTATTCGATAATGTCTGTCTCAAGGCGGGGATAACCAATCACACCGCCAAACAAAACAGTGAGGCAGTACAATGAACACCAAGATCAAGCCGCAGGCCGTTGTCGCAAAAGACCCCCATGAAGATGCGATCCGTTCGCTTTACATGGAATCCCTGCACCTCGTCGAGCGTCTGCACCGTCGTCTGCTCGACGTCATCAAGGACGAGTTCGACCGTCAGGGCCGTAGCGACGTCAACGCCGTCCAGGCTCTGCTTCTCTTCAATATCGGCAACTCGGAACTGACCGCCGGCGAACTTCGCTCCCGCGGTTACTATCTCGGCTCCAACGTTTCCTACAACGTCAAGAAGCTGGTCGACCTCGGCTTCATCAACCACCAGCGCTCGCGCATCGACCGTCGCTCGGTCCGCATCAGCCTGACCGAAGAAGGCCAGGAGATCGCCGAAACCGTCGCCAAGCTCTATGAACGCCATATCGGCTCCATCCAGAAGGTCGGCGGCATCGGTACCGACGAATTCGGCGAAATGAACAAACTCCTGCAGCGCCTCGACCGCTTCTGGAACGACTCGATCATGTATCGTCTCTAATCGAGCCAAAAACGCCATTCCAGCAACGCCCGGTCGCCATGCGGCCGGGCGTGCTCATTTATGGGTATTGCCTGAAATATACCGCACTTTGCTGCAACTGTTGCAGGATTGCCGATGGGCAAAACAGGCGGGTGTGCAGGCGGCTCAAGTCTTCGGAATGTGACACGAATTGGCCATATTGCTATGACAGCCACAGATTGAATAACCGGGTTTCGGGGCTGGTCCAGTAGCCTCCCGGACGGCATGTTCGCGTAATCGTGAACGGTAAAAGCCGACCCCGGAGAGTATGATTTGGCTTTGGTTAACCTTGTTCGTGGTAGCGCTGACGTGTCTTTGCGCTGCAGCATTGGGATGGTGAGATATGTCGAAGAAAAACGGAATTGATGCTTTCTCGCGCCGGTCTTTCCTGCGATCGGCCGCCGCAGTCGGCGCCGCTGCGTGGGCCGGTGGCGCCAGCGCACAGGATGCGCTGCTTGAGATCATCAATGCGCCGCGCCGTGGTGCTTGGGACGACCAGTTCGACGCCAAGGCTTCGCGTTCCGCCGCAACCGTGGCTTCCAACACGCCGATCTTCAGCATGGAGACGATCGGTAACACGCAGCAGGCGATTGCCGACTACCAGCAGATCGTTTCTGCCGGCGGCTGGCCGATGGTCAATACCGGCCTGAAGCTTGAGATGGGTGTTTCCGATCCGAGCGTGCAGGCTCTGCGCCAGCGCCTGATGATCACCGGCGACCTCGCGCAATCGGCCGGTATGTCGAATGCGTTCGATTCCTATGTCGATGGTGCCGTCAAGCGCTTCCAGGCGCGCCATGGCCTTCCGGCGGATGGCGTTCTGGGCGAATTCTCGATGAAGGCCCTGAACATTCCCGCGGATATCCGTCTCAACCAGCTGAACACCAACCTCGTTCGCCTGCAGTCGATGTCGGGTGATCTCGGTCGTCGTTATGTCGTCGTCAATATTCCGGGCGCGCAGATCGAAGCCATCGAGAACGGTCGCGTCGTGCAGCGCCATACCGCGGTCGTGGGACGTCTCTCGCGCCCGACGCACATCATCAATTCCAAGATCTACGAGGTTATCCTCAACCCTTACTGGACGGCGCCGCGCTCGATTGTCGAAAAGGACATTGTTCCGCTGATGCGCAAGAATCCGGCTTACCTTACGGACAACGCCATCCGCCTGCTTGATGGCAGCGGGAACGAGGTTGCTCCGGAAACGATCGACTGGAACGCCGAGAAGGCGCCGAACCTGACTTTCCGTCAGGACCCGGGCAAGATTAACGCCATGGCGTCGACCAAGATCAACTTCCACAACCCGAACAACGAATACATGCACGACACACCGTCGCAAGGCCTGTTCAACAAGCTTGCGCGTTTCGAATCGTCCGGCTGCGTGCGCGTGCAGAACGTTCGCGACCTGACTGTCTGGCTCCTGAAGGAAACCCCCGGCTGGAGCCGCACCCAGATTGAGGCAACCATCCGCGCGGGCCAGAACAACCCGATCAATCTGGCGGAGGAGGTTCCGGTGTACTTCAAGTACATCTCGGCCTGGTCGACGATCCCCCGCGTTGTGCAATTCCGCGACGACATCTATGAGATGGACGGCGCTCAGGAACTGGCGCTGCAGACCACGACCGGCATTGAGCCGGTGGTTGGTTCGGTCGAGTAAGTTTTCGGCTGCCGCAAGGCGCTTCAGAATTTGAGAAAGCCGTGCTCTTTCGGGAGTGCGGCTTTTGCATGTCCGGGGTTGTTCGGGAAGGGCGCAAAGCGTCGCAGGGATGCGGAGTATGCATGGGAAATGGCGCAAATCGCACAGCCCGTATTGCCCTTGCCATGCGAGGACGGTAAACACCGAGCCACATCCTCACAGGAGCCCTGAGAATGAGTGTTTCTTCCACAACCGACAGCTTCTTCACCCGCTCGCTTGCCGATACCGATCCGGATATCTTTGGCGCGATCGAGAAGGAGCTGGGTCGCCAGCGACATGAGATCGAACTTATCGCCTCTGAAAACATCGTCTCGCGCGCCGTCCTGGAAGCGCAGGGCTCGATCATGACGAACAAGTATGCCGAGGGCTATCCGGGCAAGCGCTATTACGGCGGCTGCCAGTTCGTCGATATCGCGGAAGAACTTGCGATCGAGCGCGCCAAGAAGCTGTTCGGCGTCAACTTCGCCAATGTTCAGCCGAACTCCGGTTCGCAGATGAACCAAGCGGTGTTCCTGGCACTCCTGCAGCCGGGCGACACGTTCATGGGCCTCGACCTGAATTCGGGTGGTCACCTGACGCACGGCTCGCCGGTCAATATGTCCGGCAAGTGGTTCAACGTCGTGTCCTACGGCGTGCGCGAAGGCGACAACCTGCTCGACATGGATGCCGTTGCCGAAAAGGCCCGCACCCATAAGCCGAAGCTGATCATTGCCGGCGGTACCGCCTATTCGCGCATCTGGGACTGGAAGCGTTTCCGCGAGATTGCAGACGAAGTCGGCGCCTATCTGATGGTCGACATGGCCCACATCGCCGGTCTCGTCGCCGGTGGCCAGCACCCGTCGCCGTTCCCGCATTGCCATGTTGCCACGACCACGACCCACAAGTCGCTGCGCGGTCCGCGCGGTGGCGTGATCCTGACGAATGACGAGGATCTGGCCAAGAAGTTCAACTCGGCCGTGTTCCCCGGCCTGCAGGGCGGCCCGTTGATGCACATCATCGCTGCCAAGGCTGTCGCCTTCGGCGAGGCGCTGCAGCCGGATTTCAAGGATTACGCGGCCCAAATCGTCAAGAACGCCAAGGCGCTTTCGGAAACGCTGGTTGCCGGCGGTCTCGATATCGTTTCTGGCGGCACCGACAACCATCTTATGCTCGTCGACCTGCGCAAGAAGAATGCGACCGGCAAGCGGGCGGAAGCGGCTCTCGGCCGCGGCTACATCACCTGCAACAAGAACGGCATTCCCTTCGATCCGGAAAAGCCCTTCGTCACCTCCGGCATCCGTCTCGGCACGCCGGCCGGCACGACGCGCGGCTTCAAGGAGGCCGAATTCCGCGAAATCGGCAATCTCATTGTTGAGGTTCTCGATGGCCTGAAGGTCGCCAACTCGGATGAGGGCAATGCTGCCGTCGAAGCCGGCGTTCGCGAAAAGGTCGTCAAGCTGACCGACCAGTTCCCGATGTATCCCTATATGTAATCTCAAGGAGTCCGGATGCGCTGCCCCTATTGCGGATCGGAAGATAGCCAGGTCAAGGATTCCCGTCCTGCAGAGGACGGGGCCGCGATCCGGCGGCGGCGCATCTGCCCAGATTGCGGCGGTCGTTTCACGACGTTCGAGCGGGTGCAGCTGCGCGAGCTGATGATCCTGAAGAAGACCGGCCGCAAGGCACCCTTCGACCGGGACAAGCTGCTGCGATCGTTCGAGATCGCGCTGCGCAAGCGTCCGGTCGATCGGGACCGCATCGAACGTGCAGTTTCCGGGATCGTGCGTAGGCTGGAAAGTTCCGGCGAAACGGAAATCCCCTCGGAAGAGATCGGCCTGCAGGTTCTGGAAGCCCTGAAGAGCCTCGATGACGTAGCTTTCGTGCGCTATGCCTCGGTTTATCGCGATTTCTCCCATGCGGAGGATTTCGAGAAGGTGATCACAGAAATCAGCGCCAAGATCGCTCGCGATCCCGGCGTTTGAGCGGGAATGAACACCAAGCGGCGCTTGAGGGATTTCAAAATCATCCCCGTCTTGTGATTATCTTGAAAACACAGTCCGCAAGCCTCACATGATTGCTCCCACCCCGTTCCCCGACTCGTAGCGGAGCTTTACAGAAATGACCGAATGGACCCGCGACGATGAGCGTTTCATGGGGGTAGCCCTTGCTCTCGCGCACCGGCATCTCGGTCAGACCGCCACCAATCCTTCCGTTGGCTGCGTGATCGTGCGCGATGATGGCGATGGTCCCCGCATCGTCGGCCGTGCCGTGACGGCTGTTGGCGGACGGCCGCATGCGGAGACGCAGGCGCTGGCGGAGGCGGGAGATCTGGCCCGCGGTGCGACAGCCTATGTGACACTCGAACCCTGTTCTCACCACGGCAAGACACCGCCCTGTGCCGATGCGTTGATTGCGGCGGGTGTTGCCCGCGTCGTGATCGCCGTCACCGATCCTGACGAGCGGGTGAGTGGCAGGGGCATCGACATGCTGCGCGACGCCGGCATCGTGGTCGAAACCGGACTGATGCAGGTGGAGGGTGAACGGGAGCTCGAGGCCTACCTCATGCGCAAGCGCGAGGGGCGGCCATTCGTGACGTTGAAGCTTGCCGTCTCTGCCGATGGCATGATCGGTGCGACGGGCAAGGGCCAGCTTGCGATCACCGGGCCTGAAAGTCGCGCGGAGGTGCATCGCATACGCTCGGAAAGCGATGCCATTCTTGTCGGCATCGGCACGGCCGTCGCGGATGATCCGGAACTCACGACCCGGTTGCCGGGTCTTGAGCATCGTTCGCCAATCCGCATCGTGCTCGACAAGCGGCTGGAACTGCCGATCGGCGCAAAACTGGTGAAGACGGCCCGCCAAGTGCCTGTGATCGCTGTCAGTGATGCAGATGTGTCTTCATTCAGTGAACAAGCGCGCCGGGATGCGCTGGAGGCCGCGGGGGTCGAAATCCTGATCTGCCACCAGGATGATCTCTCCGATCTGCTTGGGGCGCTTGCGACCCGTGGCATATCTTCCCTCCTGGTGGAGGGGGGCGCGAAGACGGCGGAGCTTTTCCTGAACGCCGGTCTCGTCGACCGCATCCTGCTTTTCACCGGCACCGTGACGGTCGGGGAGGGTGGCGTCGCGTCGCCCATCGACCGAATGCTTGTGCCGGTTGGTTTCGTGTATCGCGCGAGCCATTCCTTCGGCAATGACGTCCTTGATGAATATGAATATGAAAGAAGCTCCTGATGTTTACCGGCATTATCACCGATATCGGCACCGTTGAATCTGTCACCCGGCTCGATGAGGGCGTGAAGCTCAGGATCGGTACTGTCTATGACCCCAAGGGCATCGATATCGGTGCCTCGATTGCCTGTTCCGGCGTCTGCCTGACGGTGACGACCCTACCGGAGGAAGGCTCGAACGAACGCTGGTTCGAGGTCGAGGCCTGGGAAGAGGCCTTGCGGCTGACGACGATTGCCGACTGGCAGGCGGAGCGAAAAATCAATCTGGAGCGCTCGCTGAAGATTGGCGACGAGCTGGGTGGGCATCTGGTCTCCGGACATGTCGACGGCAAGGCGGAAATCCTGTCCGTCGAATCCGAAGGGGAGGCGACGCGCTTTCGGCTGAAAGCACCGGATCATCTGGCGCGCTTCGTGGCGCCCAAGGGATCGGTTGCGCTGGATGGCACATCGCTGACGGTCAATGCCGTAGACGGCAGCGTCTTCGACGTGCTGCTCATCCGCCATTCGCTGGAAGTGACGACCTGGGGACAGAAGCAGGCCGGTGACTTCGTGAACTTCGAAGTCGACACGATGGCGCGGTATGCTGCGCGGCTCGCGGAGTTTCCGGCGCCAAAGGCCGAGTGATCACCGCTCTAAGATGATCACATTGGCGCCGTGATAGGTCGTGCGACGGACTTCGTGGAAACGGAGCTTCGTGGCGACACGGATCGAAGCCGTGTTTTCGACATCGATGATGCAGGTCTTTTTCAGCGCCGGGCAATACTGGTCGCCCCAGCGCAGCATGGCGCTGACGGCTTCCGTTGCGTAACCCTTGCCATGAGCGGCGGGCGACAGCGCCCAGCCCGTTTCCATCATGCCCTCCAACGAAGGCGTGATGACCCGGTGCAGATCGTGGAACCCGGCCTCGCCGATGAACTGGCCGGTTTCCTTGTCTTGCACGGCCAGGAAGCCAAAGCCAAAATAGTGCCACATGCCGACCTGGCGCAGGAAGCGCGTCCATGCCTGCTCGCGCGAGAACGGCACCCCGCCGATGAAGCGGGTGACCTGCGGATTGCCGAACAGAGCCGCATAATGGTCGAAATCTGCACGGCGATAGGGACGCAGGCGCAGGCGATCAGTCTCGATGGTGGGTACTTGCTGCATGGTCAGTCCGTTTGTGGTTCCCCGATCCCCGGTTCGCCTTCCCAGTAATCCGCAGTGGAGGGGAGGCGACCGATGAAGCGGAAGACCGATTTCTTGGTCGTGGCGACCGATTTGGCGAGGAACTTGCCGGAATCGGGATACTCGACGATTTCAGCCTTGGCTTTCGTGGAGATGGAGAGATATTTCAGCGGTATGGATCCCGTGTTGATGATCTGATGCGCGGTCTCCTGTCCGCCGGCAGGCGCGCCAAGCACATCACCGGCCTTGACCGGGCGGCGCTCGGAACCGAAGCGGTAGTCGGCCTCCCCTTCCAGGATCACGAACAGCTCGTCCTCGATATGGTGGTTGTGGAAGGGGCAGCCGGACTTGCCGGGCGGCACTTCGCCATAGCCAACACCGAGTTCCGTTAGGCCGAGAAGTGCGCCGAAGGCAGCATCGCGGGACTCGAAGAAATTGCCTTCGCTCCAATGCTCCAGATCGAGGTTGGACAGGGTGACGACGGGAAAGTTCGTCGTTTCAGTCATGCTTTTCTCCAATCTTTTGCGCAGCATCGCAGAGCCGCGGCTACATTGCAAAGCATGTCGAGAGGTCAGATGACATCGCCAAAGGTGCCTGTCTCGCTCCCGTAGACGCAGCGTTTCGTCGAAAAACACTTGCCATTGCGGGCCTGCCGTGGTTTGACCCACCACTCTGGCCGGTAATGATCGGCCGTGATTTTCAGACAGGTGAGACAATGTCCGATACCTCGAACCCACATATCCTGATTGTGGAAGCGCGCTTCTATGACGACATGGCCGATGCGCTGCTCGATGGCGCGACGTCTGCGCTCAAGGATGCCGGCGCGACCTATGATCTCGTCACCGTTCCCGGTGCCCTCGAAATTCCCGCTGCGATCGCCATGGCGCTCGACGGCGCCGATAACGGCGGCACCGATTATGATGGCTTCGTTGCGCTCGGCATGGTCATTCGTGGTGAAACCTACCACTTCGAAATCGTTTCCAACGAATCCTCCCGTGCGTTGATGGATCTTGCCGTCAGCGAGAGCCTGGCGCTCGGAAACGGCATCCTGACGGTCGAAAACGACGCTCAGGCTTGGGCCCGCGCCCGCAAGTCGGAAGGCGACAAGGGCGGTTTTGCCGCTCGCGCAGCGCTGACCATGATCGAACTCAAGAAGAAACTGGGCGGCTACGGTGACTGATACTCCTTCCGAACCGCGCGTTCCCAAGCAGGCCAACCAGCGTGGCGCGGCCCGTCTTGCAGCCGTTCAGGCACTCTACCAGATGGATGTCGGCGGCACCGGCGTTCTGGAAATCGTCGCCGAATACGAGGCGCACCGCCTCGGCCAGGAAATCGACGGCGATACCTATCTGAAGGCGGACGCCTCATGGTTCCGCTCGATCGTCTCGGGCGTCGTGCGTGACCAGCGCAAGCTTGATCCGTTGATCGGCACGGCACTTCAGGACGACTGGGCGCTCTCGCGCCTTGACAGCACTGTGCGTGCCATCCTGCGGGCCGGCACCTTCGAGCTTGTCGAACGTAAGGACGTTCCGGTTGCGGTGATCGTGACGGAATATGTCGAGATCGCTCGCGCTTTCTTCGAGGATGAAGAGCCGAAACTCGTCAACGCCATCCTCGACCGAATTGCCCGACAGATCCGCACCGATGTCAAGCCGTAAGGTTTGAGCATGGCAGCGGCGAGCGGTGAAGCGCAGGGTACGGCCAGTTTGCTGCGTTCCGCGCGTCGCAACGTCTACCTGCTGACAGCCGCCCAGGCGGTGCTTGGGACAATGGGCCCGGTCACCTTTTCCGTTGGCGGCGTCGCCGGCTACCAATTGCTTGGCAACGACAAGTCGCTTGCGACGGCACCGTTGACCGGCTTCAACATCGGGGTTGCTATCGGCGCCATTTTTGTGGCGCTCCTGTCGCGGGTTTTAGGGCGGCAGACGGCGTTTATTGTCGGTGCGCTGCTTGGCGCCGCCGGTGGAGTGCTCGCTGCCTATGCCCTCTATCTTGCTGATTTCTGGCTGTTTGCCATCAGCTTGCTGGTGATCGGCCTTTCCGGGGGCTTTACGCAGAAGTTGCGCTTTGCGGCGGCGGATGCTTCGCCAAGCTTTTACAAACCGCGGGCGATCTCCTGGATCCTGGCCGGCGGCATGGTTTCGGCCGTGCTCGGGCCGCAGCTGGTGATCCAGACGCGGGATATGCTGGCGCCGATCTTCTTCGCCGGCGCTTTCCTGGCCGTCGTTCCCGTCTGCCTCGTTGCGATCATCTTCCTTGCACTGCTCCGACTGCCGGACCAGCGGCCAGCGGTGAATGCTGCGACCGCGCTTCCGATGCGCCCGTTGCGCGAGATCGTGCTGACCCAACGCTTCATCACCGGCATGGTCTGTGGCATCTCCACCTATGCACTGATGACCTTCATGATGACCGGTGCGCCGATCGCCATGGTGATTGGCTGCGGCTTCTCGCAGGATATGGCGACGCTCGGCATCCAGTGGCATGTGCTGGCGATGTTCGTGCCAAGCTTCTTTACCGGCATGCTCGTCAGCCGTTTCGGCGCGGAAAAGGTGGTGGCATCAGGGCTCTTCATCCTCATGGCCTGCGCGCTCGTCGCCCACGCAGGCATTGAGCTCTGGAACTTCTGGGGTGCGCTGATCCTGCTCGGTCTCGGCTGGAATTTCGGCTTCATCGGCTCGACGGCGATCGTTGCCGCAAGCTACCGGCCTGAAGAGGCCGACAAGGTGCAGGGTTTCCATGACATCATTCTCTTTGCCGCCGTGGCGCTCGCCTCCTTTGGCTCGGGCAAGGTGCTGACGGCCTATGGCTGGGACATGCTGAATGCCGCTGTCTGGCCCCTGACGTTTTTTTGTCTGTTTCTCCTTTTCGCACTGTTTTTCCGCGAAAAACCCCGTTCGGCCTGACTTTTACGCGCAAAGACGTACCGCGCGGCGTGTAAGCGCCTGCCAACATACCGGAAAACGTAGGTTTTTGCCGTTTCAGCGGCTTGACGATACCGATTCGCCACAGCACTCTGGCCGCGCGTCTACTACCCCCGCTTGAGGAGGCTGGGGATGGTAGACGCGGTTCCAAAGTATCCCGCTTTCGATGTGGCGACACTTGAATGGCCATGGATGCTCTGGAGGAGGACAGGGGGCGATCGCGGCGTTCGGGTGGACGCGGATTGTTCCAAGCCCCTGCGGAACAGAGTGAGCCCGCAGGTTCGCAACGGAGGAAAGAGCGAAATGAGCATACTTCTGGGCGTAATCGCATGCGGGTTGCTTTCGGTGGTCTATGCCATCTGGGCGACCCGGTCGGTGCTTGCCGCTGACCAGGGCAATGCCCGCATGCAAGAGATTGCGGGCTTCATACGCGAGGGGGCGCAGGCCTATCTCACACGTCAATACAAGACCATCGCCTTTGTCGGCGCCGTCGTCTTCATCGGTGCCTGGGTGCTCCTTTCGGCCACAGCCGCGATCGGCTTCCTGATTGGAGCCGTTCTGTCCGGTGCTGCCGGCTTCATCGGCATGCACGTCTCGGTTCGCGCCAATGTGCGCACGGCGCAGGCTGCATCTGTCAGCCTCTCGGCAGGCTTGGATATCGCCTTCAAGTCCGGCGCCATCACCGGCATGTTGGTGGCTGGTCTCGCCCTTCTTGGTGTCTCGATTTATTACCTTATCCTGACCGCAGGTCTGGGCTATCCCGAAGGCTCGCGTGAAGTGATCGACTCGTTGGTCTCGCTCGGTTTCGGCGCCTCGCTCATTTCCATCTTTGCCCGTCTCGGCGGCGGTATCTTCACCAAGGGTGCTGATGTCGGCGGTGACCTTGTCGGCAAGGTCGAAGCCGGTATTCCGGAAGATGATCCGCGCAACCCGGCAACGATTGCCGACAACGTCGGTGATAACGTCGGCGATTGTGCCGGCATGGCGGCCGATCTGTTCGAGACCTATGCCGTCTCGATCGTTGCGACCATGGTGCTTGCGGCAATCTTCTTTGCAGGCAGCGCCGGACTAGCAACCGTTATGGTCTACCCGCTGGCCATCTGCGGCGCTTGCATCATCACCTCCATCGTCGGCGCCTTCTTCGTGAAGCTTGGCTCCAACGGTTCGATCATGGGCGCGCTTTACAAGGGCCTGATCGTCACGGGCGTCCTGTCTATTGTCGGTCTGGCGGCTGCGACCTCGGTGACCATCGGCTGGGGTTCCATCGGCGCGGTCGATGGCAAGGACATCACGGGCACGAACCTGTTCGTCTGCGGCGTTCTCGGCCTGGTCGTGACGGCGCTGATTGTGGTCATCACCGAGTACTACACCGGTACCAACAAGCGCCCGGTCAATTCCATCGCCCAGGCCTCGGTCAGCGGCCATGGCACCAACGTCATCCAAGGCCTTGCTGTCTCCCTTGAATCGACGGCGCTTCCGGCCATCGTCATCGTCGGCGGCATCATCTCCACTTATCAGCTCGCCGGACTGTTTGGCACCGGGATTGCGGTTACCGCCATGCTCGGCATTGCCGGCATGATCGTGGCACTCGACGCTTTCGGCCCGGTGACCGACAATGCCGGTGGTATTGCCGAAATGTCCCATCTGCCACCGGAAGTCCGCAAGTCGACCGATGCGCTCGATGCTGTGGGCAACACCACGAAGGCAGTCACCAAGGGCTACGCCATCGGCTCTGCCGGTCTCGGCGCGCTTGTGCTGTTTGCCGCCTATTCGAACGACCTGCGCTACTTCGCCGCCAATGGCGACAAGTATCCGTATTTCGCCGATGTCGGCACGATCTCCTTTGATCTCTCCAACCCGTACGTCGTCGCCGGACTGATCTTCGGCGGCCTCATTCCCTACCTGTTCGGTGGTATCGCCATGACTGCTGTCGGCCGCGCCGCGAGCTCGGTGGTGGAGGAAGTACGCCGCCAGTTCAAGGAAAAGCCAGGCATCATGGCCGGCACCGATCGCCCCGACTACGGCCGGGCGGTGGATATGCTAACCAAGGCGGCGATCCGCGAAATGATCATCCCGTCGCTGCTGCCCGTACTGGCGCCGATCGTCGTCTATTTCGGCGTGCTGGCGATCTCGGGTTCGAAGGCCTCGGCGTTTGCAGCGCTCGGCGCATCGTTGCTCGGGGTCATCGTCAACGGCCTGTTCGTTGCAATCTCGATGACATCGGGCGGTGGTGCCTGGGACAATGCGAAGAAAAGCTTCGAGGATGGCTTCGTCGACAAGGACGGCCAGCGTCATCTCAAGGGGTCCGATGCCCACAAGGCTTCGGTAACGGGCGACACGGTCGGTGATCCCTACAAGGATACGGCTGGCCCCGCCGTCAACCCGGCGATCAAGATCACCAATATCGTGGCCTTGCTTCTGCTTGCGATCCTCGCCTAACCGGCCTTCCTGAAACGATAAACCCGCGGACACGTGCCGCGGGTTTTTTGATGTCCGGTTCCGAGGGCAGCCGGCGTGCGTTGGATCGCGCCGGGCGATTACTTGCCGTAGTCCGAACCATCGGAGAGAATGGAGCGGGCCATGCTCTTGCCGACGCCATTGCCGGTCAAAAGCTGGTTGAGGAAGGTCAATTCCTTGCCACCGGTCGGTGTCGTGCGGGAAATCATGTCGAAGACCTTGCCGTCCTTCAGCGAGTAGTGGGCCAACTGGGAGACGGTGCCTTCCTTGTCGAAATAGACGGCAAGAATGCTCTGCTCGACCAGCTTCGGCTTCATGAACGCCACCGGCCGGGTACGCTTCTGCGAGATGTAGTAAAACACTTCGTTGTCAAAGGTGGCGGTCGTTGAGGGCGTGCCGAGCGAGAGCAGAACCTGCTCGCGGCTTGAGCCGACGGGCGCAAGTGCGAGCGTTTCCTCATCGACGACGTAACCCTGATGCAGTACTTCACCGGTGCCCAGCATGTCGGTGGTTTTGCAGCCTGTCAGCACTGTGGCACTGAGAGCGAGTGTAAATGCGAGATGACTTGCGAATTTCATATCCGACCTGAAGTACCGTTTCGTCAACGACATATCCCTCAATGTAACGCTGGCGGATGCGCCATTGCATTTCGTGCCTGCTTCGGTAAACCAGCTTCGGTGATCATGCAACAACCCCATACGCGGGCTGGCGCATTTTGAAGCAGGCAAACTTGGGCTTTATGATGATTTTCGGACTGTTCGGCAGAAAAAATAGCAATGTGGCGATCGTGGAACGCCAGTATGCGACGCTGACCGCCGCCGCCCGCGATCCCTACCTCTATACCGACCTCGACGTGGCCGACACGGTCATGGGCCGTTTCGAGATGTTATCGTCCGTGCTGATCCTCTATTTCCGCCGTACGCGCAGCTCCCCTCGCGCGGGCCAGGAGATTGCGCAGGAGATCGTCGATTCCTTCTTCGAGGATGTCGATCACTCCATTCGTGAGCTTGGTGTCGGCGACGTGGCGGTGCCCAAGCGCATGAAGAAGTTTGCCTCGATGTTCTATGGTCGGCTGGAAAGCTATGCGGCGGCGCTGGAAAAGAGCGACGCAGCGGAGCTCGCCGCGGCACTGAAGCGCAACTTTCACCCGAAGAGCGATGATCCGGCACTTACAATGCAGGGGCTTGCTTCCTATCTGCTGCGCGTCGAGGCAGACCTTGCGGTGCAAGGGGAAGACGTCGTAGAAACCGGCACTCTGAAGCTGCTCGATCCGCAGGCGTGAGCGCATCACTGCTGGCGCGACGGCCGCCCGGCCTCGCAGACGGCGGAAAGGAACCGATATGAAACATGACGAAAAACCCGCATTCTCCTTTCCGGTAAAGGTCGGGCATATTTCCGCCAACGCCGTGGAAGTGCATCTCAAGGCCGATGACACCGAGCGTGCAGCCCTTGCAGAGCTCTGGAACATCCTCGACGTGCTGTCGCTCGAAGCCGACCTCCAGATCGCCCGTTGGAAGAGGGATGGCGTCAGGCTCAAGGGGCATGTTGCGGCAAGGATCGTTCAGGCCTGTGTCGTCACGCTCGAGCCAGTCGAATCGGTGATCGAGGAACCCATAGAGGCAATCCTTGTGCCCGAAGGATCGCGTCTGGCCCGTATCGCAGCCAACGACACCGGCGAGATGGTGCTGGATCCCGACGGGCCGGATATTCCCGATGTCTTCAGCGGCGATACGATCGACGCAGGCCAGGTGGTAAGCGAACAGGTTGCTCTTGCAATCGACCCCTATCCTCGTAAACCGGGTGTAAGCTTTGGCGAGCGGATCGAAAGTACGGAGAAGGACGACGTGCGTCCTAACCCTTTCGCCTCCCTCAAGGATTGGAAAAAGGACTGAACCGGCTTCGATCGTCCGCAGAAAATCGGTTGTCAGCAGAGGGAAAAACGGTATTTTGGCCGCAATCCCGCCCGCTGGGTCGACCGCTGCGACACGACGCCAAAGCGTCTCCAACGTCGTGAAAATTTGTGTGTTTCCATCGTCACGCAACGCGCCGGAACGAAGCAGGCAGTGTGGCAGGAAAAAAGGAAAAGGCACGCGTGGTCAGAATTTCTCTTGATGTGATGGGCGGCGACTTCGGTCCTGACGTCGTCATTCCCGGCGCAGCCCGGGCGCTGGAGCGTCATCCCGACATCCGATTTGTGTTGTTCGGCGATGAGGCGCTGTGCCAGCCGCTGCTGGACAAATATCCGAAGCTCAAGGCTGCCAGCACTTTTCATGCCAGTGAAATCGCCATTGCCATGGACGAGAAGCCGAGCCAGGCGCTGCGGCGCGGCCGCGGCAAGTCCAGCATGTGGCAGGCGATCGATGCGATCAACACCGGCGAGGCTGATGTCGTCGTGTCGGCGGGCAATACCGGCGCGCTCATGGCGATGTCGGTTTTTTGCCTGCGCACGATGACAGGCATCCAGCGTCCGGCGATTGCCGGCATCTGGCCGACGTTGAAGGGCGAAAGCATCGTGCTTGACGTCGGGGCAACGATCGGCGCGGATGCGCAGCAGCTGATGGATTTTGCCTTGATGGGCGGCGCGATGGCGCGCGCCCTGTTCGAAATAGAACGCCCCACGCTTGGCCTGCTGAATGTCGGCGTCGAGGAAGTGAAGGGACAGGAAGAGGTCAAGGAAGCCGGTCGTCTGCTTCGTGAAACCGGCATTGATAGCATAGACTATTTTGGCTTCGTCGAGGGCGACGATATTGGTCGGGGCACTGTCGATGTCGTGGTGACCGAAGGCTTCGCCGGCAACATAGCGCTCAAGACGGCGGAAGGCACTGCGCGCCAGATTGCGGAGTACCTGAAAGCGGCGATGTCGCGCACGCTGATGGCCAAGATCGGCTATATCTTCGCCAAGGGTGCGTTCGATCGCCTGCGCGAGAAGATGGACCCGCGCAAGGTTAATGGCGGTGTCTTTCTCGGTCTGAACGGGATCGTTATCAAGAGCCACGGCGGCACGGATGCCGAAGGGTTCGCCGCGGCGATCGATGTGGGCTATGATATGGTTCGCAACGGCCTGAAGGCCAAGATCGAAAACGATTTGCAGAGGTACCATGCCATGCTGCCGGCTAATGCTGCCGCAAATGGCGCGGTTGGTGAGGTTTAATAGATGATCCGCTCAGTGGTGCGCGGCTTCGGAGCATCGCTTCCGAAGCGTGTGGTGACCAATCACGATATGGAAAAGCAGGTCGACACGACCGATGAATGGATCGTGCAGCGAACCGGCATTCGCCAGCGCTATGTTGCTGGAGAAGGGGAGACGACCGCGTCCCTCGGCGAGGCCGCAGCGCGTGCGGCGCTGGATCGCGCAAAGCTGACCCCTGCGGATATCGATCTGATAATCCTAGCAACATCGACGCCCGACAACACCTTTCCGGCAACCGCGGTCAACATCCAGAACCGGCTTGGCATGCATCATGGTGCAGCCTTCGACGTCCAGGCCGTCTGTTCCGGCTTCATTTACGCGGTGACGACCGCCGACGCTTATATCCGCGGCGGTCTTGCCAGGCGC
The DNA here is from genome assembly GCF_030814475.1 of Pararhizobium capsulatum DSM 1112. Lineage (NCBI taxonomy): Bacteria > Pseudomonadati > Pseudomonadota > Alphaproteobacteria > Hyphomicrobiales > Rhizobiaceae > Pararhizobium > Pararhizobium capsulatum. The sequence goes on from NZ_JAUSVF010000001.1 coordinate 2,047,523, forward strand.
GTTCTGGTGATTGGGGCCGAAACCTTTTCGCGCATTCTCGACTGGAATGATCGAACGACCTGTGTGCTGTTCGGCGACGGCGCCGGCGCGATCGTGCTTGAAGCGCAGGAAGGCGAGGGAAGCAATGCCGACCGTGGCGTGCTGACCACGAAGCTCCGCTCCGATGGCGCACACCGTGAAAAGCTCTATGTCGACGGCGGTCCTTCGACCACCGGAACCGTTGGGCACCTGCGCATGGAAGGCCGTGAGGTTTTCAAGCATGCCGTGGGCATGATCACCGATGTCATTGAAGCGGCTTTTGAAGCGACAGGCACGACGGCAGAGGATCTGGATTGGCTCGTTCCGCATCAGGCAAACCGTCGCATCATCGATGGCTCCGCCAAGAAGCTGGGCATCCCACTCGAAAAGGTTGTCGTCACCGTGGATATCCATGGCAATACGTCTGCCGCATCGATCCCGCTTGCGCTTAACGAAGCAGCGTCGGATGGTCGTATCAAGCAGGGCGATCTCGTCCTTCTCGAAGCGATGGGCGGCGGTTTTACCTGGGGCTCGGTGCTTCTGCGCTGGTAAAGAAAATCACGATATAGCGCAAACGCTTGACCGGGATGAGCAAGGGCAATAGTCTTCCCAGGCTGATCGATATTCAAGAAAAATCGGTGGGGAAAGATGAGCGGAAAAACGGTAACTCGCGCAGACTTGGCTGAATCGGTTTTTCGCAAGGTTGGCCTTTCGCGAACTGAATCGGCGGAACTTGTCGAAACCGTCATTGATGAAATCTGCAACGCAATCGTGCGTGGAGAAAGCGTCAAGCTTTCCTCCTTCGCGACCTTCCAGGTGCGTGACAAGAACGAGCGGATCGGCCGCAATCCCAAGACAGGGGAAGAGGTTCCGATTTCGCCGCGTCGGGTGATGACCTTCAAGGCCTCGAATGTGCTCAAGCAGAGGGTTCTGAAAGCCCATCTGGCACGCAAGGCGAAGCAGAAGCCGCAGGCACCTGCGACCTAAAGCGTTCGCAATCTTTTCAGATTAGCTCCAACGCTTGAGGTCTTGTTTTGGCGCGTGTCGTTTGCGCAAAGCCTCCGTATATTTTTGCGCGACATGCTTTAATCCTGGCATCGGCGATAAAAGCAGTTGAAAGCGGCTTCATAACCCGTTGAATCGCACAGGATTCGTGCGATCATGGATTTCGGTGTCCGTGACGCCGGTGAGTCTGGTTGTGTCCTGTCTCAATGTGCCGACAGCAGGGCGCAGATATGTCCAGGCAAGACGTTGTTGCCGCGTTCACTATGCGAGTTCGGGGAAGATATGGATAAGAGCCCAGATGCATTTCGCACCATCAGCGAAGTAGCCGACGACCTGGATCTGCCACAGCATGTGCTTCGCTTCTGGGAAACGCGTTTTCTGCAGATCAAGCCGATGAAGCGCGGCGGTGGAAGACGCTATTACCGACCCGAGGACGTCGATCTGCTGAAGGGCATCCGACATCTGCTCTATGATCACGGTTATACGATCAAGGGCGTACAGAAGCTGCTGAAGGCAAATGGCAACAAGTTCGTGGCGGCGATCGCCAGCGGCGATCTTGCGACTGTGGAGGCACTGGCCGCAGCCAATGTCGAAGAACAGGCGCAGCCCAAGCTTGCCAATTCCGATGAAGACCAGATCGTTGGACGCGCCAAGGCACCAGCGAGCCGCCGGTTTTTCTCCTTTGTCGGCGGCAACGACGATGTTCCTGAAGTTTCCATAGGCAAGACATCGGTAGGCAAGGAAGACCGCGCGCTCCTGCAGGAGGCGCTCTACGATCTTCTCGAATGCAAGCGGCTTCTCGATCAGGTGCGCTGACGTGGGCGGCGCAGCGGATGGAGACTCTACCCTGTTGATATGCGCTTTATTTTCCGCCCATTTCTAGCTGATTGGCGAAAATAGGACTTGCCAGTAACGGGCGGAGACTATAGGGCTTTCCACGGTTCGGAGCGTAGCGCAGCCCGGTAGCGCACTTGACTGGGGGTCAAGGGGTCGTGGGTTCGAATCCCGCCGCTCCGACCATTTTCCTTTAGGCTTTAAGCCTGATTTCCAAAATTTTCATGTAGATTACCGGCGGTCTTGGGATCGGCTTTTTGGGGCGATATCAGCCTCGGAAAAAAGCCGTCATGACAACCTTTCGGAAACCCATGCCGTCGATAATAGTCCCCAAAAGGGATGACATCCATGGGCAGGACTGCAAGCGGCCGTAAAACGGCAAAGAGGGGCACGAAGCGGCGTGTGGCCAAGGCGACGTCCAAGAGCGCGATGTGGCCGTGGTATATGGCCGGCGTTCTCATCGTTGCAGGCATGACCGGCTATGATCATCTGCCGATGCTGCGTGGATTGTTGCGCAGCGATGGCTCCCGTGTCGCCGCCAACGTTATATCGGAAAAGCCCCGCACCGAGGCGCATACGGCGGCAATTCCCACACACGACAAGCGACCGGCAGGCGATGTCACGACAAAGCGGCAGGACGCCGAGGACCTTCCGCTTCGCCTGGTGCCGCCGACTGCCATTCCTGTCCATACGGCTGCTCTGCGTACTGTCGCGGCCGGACCATTCTACTTCTGCACGGATCAGAAAAACGATTGCATCATCGACGGAGGGAGCTTCTGGTTCAAGGGACAGAAGATCGGACTTGCAGATATCGCGCCACCGCAGATGAAGAAGGCGAAATGCGATGCCGAACGGGAGCTTGGCTCCCGCGCCAAACGCCGCCTGCGGGACATTCTGAACACGGGCGACTTCAAGCTGGTGGCGGTGGACGGGCAGGGCGAGGCCGGCGACGGTCGGTTGACCCATGTCGTGCTGCGAGACGGCACATCCGTCAGCAGCGTGCTCATTTCCGAAGGACTGGCGCATAGTCGCAAGGATGCTTCAAAGCCCTGGTGCTGAGCTTCGGGGGATGGCTTCCGTCTGGCAGTGAAATTTCCGGTCAGGCTATGGTTCTGGGTGCCGGTGCAAAAGAGTGCTTCCCTGGCAGATGTGCTTCGCTGGCTGTTGCCAGAGGCGCGTGTCCGGCAAGGCGCAGATAGACGCTTTCGGTCAGGTCGAGCATCGCACCGAGCGAGAAGCGCGAGGCCGTTCGCTCCGCTTCGCTTGCAAGGATAGTGTGCCGCTCCGGCTCGGCGCATTCCAGCATGGCTGCTGCCAATTTTGCCATATCACCATCGTTGGCGATGATCCGGCCGTTGCGCCCGTCTTCGATGACCGTGGAAGCGCCCCCAAAAGCTGTGCACAGGATAGGCTTGCCGGCAGCAGCCCCTTCCAGCATCACATAGGACATCGCCTCGTAGAGGCTCGGCATCACCAGGAGATCGAAGGCACCCACGGCCTGGGGACCGGTAAAGGTCTTTGTCAGGTGCATACGGTCGGCAAGGCCGCTATCTGCAATCGCTCTCGCCACATCCTCTTCCAGCTCCCCGCTTCCGACCATCAGGAGCTGGGCATGGGGGTTCTTCGACGCAAGCAGGCGAAACGCTTCAACCAGCCGCAACGGAGCCTTCTGGGCACAGAGCCGTCCAATGAAGCCGAAAAGAAATGCGTCGTCCGGAATGCCGAAGGTGGAACGGACGGTTCGGGCCATGTCCGCGGGGGGAGGGGCAGCGCCATTGACCACCACGGATAATGTCTTGGCGGGCATGCCCAGGCTCAGGGCATGGCGATACTCGTCTTCCGAAACGCAGATCAGCCGATCTGTGAAATGCCGGGCCAGCAGGTTTTCGATCGTGCCGTAGATCAAACTTCCACCCTTGCCGAGGCTTGGGTCCATGGTGCGGAAGGCATGCGGGGTGTAGACGCGTGGGACATGGAGACCCGGCAGGCGAAGACGGGTGAGGGCGCCCGCCTTGGAGCTATGGCCGTGGATTATGTCGAAGCGATCCTTGCCGATGATGGAGCGAAGCTTTCGGTGGGCGGCGATATCAGACAGGCCTGGAGAGCGCTTCATGTCGACCGAATGCACGGCTGGAAGACCAAGGCTCTTCAATTCCCTGACGAAGGTTTCTTCCGCCCGCAGCGGGGAGTAGACGGCTTCGACGTGATGCCCGCGCTGGGACATGCCGCGGCAGAGATCGAGCATATGGCGGCCCGAGCCGCCGCCGCTGGGTTCAAGAACCTCAAGCAGACGCAGGGGCGTGGTATGGCGGGCGTTCGGGTCGTATGCATTCATGCGATATGTCCTTTGGGCTCGCCGCTACGCGCCGCTTTTATCCGCATGCCAAGCCTGGCGCGGTGGCGCATCTCAAGCGCACCGCAGCCCCAGACGATGCCGAGCAGCATGTAGAAGTGGCGCCAGTGATCGGTGTCGATGACATTGCCGATGGCGGTGTGGCCGATCACCACGATCCAGGAGATCATCAGGGCGGGCTGCCATGGTCGGTCGAGCAACAGGAAGCGAAAACCGATCGTGATGGTCCAGCAGATCAGGGTCACGTAGCAGACGAAGCCCAGCCAGCCGTATGAGGTGAGCGATTTCAGCCAGATATTGTGCTCGTCCTCAGGGAAGATCTTGCTGAACACCATCGGCCCGATGCCGAGCGGCTTTTCCATCGACATCAGAAGACCGATGCGGTGCCGCTCGAAGCGTCCGAGATGGCCGCCGTCGTAATCCTGGACAAGCTGGGTACGGCTTGAGAAGAGATCTGCGATCTGCGGAATCTGCAGCGCGACGACGAGCGCCCCGATCATCAGGATACCGCCGCTCAGCGTCAGGACCAGGATTTTCAGCCGGAACGCGCCTGTACGTTGCTTCAGCATCATGATCAGGATCAACGCGCAGGCACAGAAGAGGTAGAGAGCCCAGGCGGCGCGCGAGAAGGACAGGAAAAGGCCAAAGGCCATGAGCAGGATACCGACCACCTTCAGCGGTGCGCGGGTGAGGCGTTCGGTCAGCAAGCCGTGGATGAGATAAAGCGACGGGGCAACGAGAAAGGGGCCGAAGACGTTGGGGTCCTGAAAAGCGCCCTTGGCGCGATCATAGAGCGTAAACTGCTCGCCGCCCGGTATGGCGCCGAAATAGCCGAGAATGCCAAGCAGAGCGGTGATGACAGCAGCAGCCACCCAGGCGTTGAAGATCAGCGTCAGCCGTTCGTGGCGTGCCTCGATGATTGCAGCGAAGAAGACGGCAGACAGCGCGAGAAAGCCCGAAACCGCCATGTACATCGGGCCGGTATCCAGATCATCCATGACCGTCAGCGACAGGATACCGCCGACCATGAACAGGATCAGCAGGGCAAGGAGCGGTGCGACATGGCGCGATATCCTGAGCCCGAAAAGCGCCCAGAGGCCGATGAGGACGGCCATGAACACTTCGTAGGGGGCGGGTTCTGCGATGACGAATCCGGAGAGAAAGACGGCAAAGGTCACCATGGCCGAGCCGGTCATGGTGACCTTTGCCGTCTGCGGCCGAAACCCGGGAACCGGGCTATCGGCGAGCGCGCTCAATAGGCGTTTTCCGTATTGAGGAGCCGGATCGGCGTCAGCAACAGGATCTTGAGATCGAGCCAGAGTGACCAGTTTTCGATGTAGTAGAGGTCGAAAGCCGTCCTGAACTTGATCTTGTCATCGCTGTCGATCTCGCCGCGCCATCCATTGATCTGCGCCCAGCCGGTAACGCCAGGCTTGACGCGATGGCGGGCGAAATATCCCTCGACGACGTCCGAATAGGTACGATCTGCCGTCTGGGCCAGAACTGCATGCGGGCGAGGCCCGACGAGGGACAGCTGTCCCTTGAGAACGTTGAAAATCTGCGGCAGTTCGTCGATCGAGGACTTGCGCAGGAAGCGGCCGACGGGGGTCACACGGGGATCGCCCTTGGTGACCGCGTTCTTTGCGGTCGGGTCGCTCATATTGGTGAACATGGAGCGGAACTTGTAGACCTCTATCATCTCGTTATTGAAGCCATGGCGCTTCTGCTTGAAGATGATCGGCCCCTTCGACGACAGCTTTACAGCGATAGCCGCCCCGATGAAGACCGGCCAGAGAAGCGCAAGCGCAACGAGGCTGAAGAAGATGTCGAAGGCGCGTTTGGCGACTGAATCCCAGTCGGCGATCGGCTTGTCGAAGACATCAAGCATCGCGACGTTGCCGATATGCGAATAGCTGCGCGGACGGAAACGCAGGTTTCCGGCATGGGCGGCGATACGGATATCCGCTGGCAGCACCCAGAGCTTCCTCAGGAGCTGCAGAATGCGCTTTTCCGCTGTCAGCGGCAGGGCGATGATGAGGATATCGACGCGGATAAGGCGCGCGAATTCGACGAGTTCGGCAATCGTGCCGAGCTTGGGGTAGCCGGCGATGATATGGGGCGAGCGGCGCTCGTCACGGTCGTCGAAGATACCGCAGATGCGGATGTCGTTGTCGCTCTGTTGCTCGATGCTGCGGATCAGATCCTTGGCCGGTTGCCCGCCGCCGACGATCACCGCGCGCCGCTCCATCGTGCCATTTCTGGCCCAGCGGCGGATCGAAAAGGCAATGAAGAACCGCTCTGCAATCAGAAACAGCGCGCCGGCAACATACCATGCGGCAACCCAGGACGGTGAAAGACGGTTCTCGACATGAAAGACGACGAACAGCAGTGCGGTCGCAACGAAGGCGAGGGTCCATGCGGCAAGAAGGCGAGGCAATGCACGTGTCGCGGAGCGCAGCATCGGAACCTGATAACCATCTGCTGCCTGCATGAAACCGAGTGCCAGCATGCTGCCGGCCGCAAGGATCATGCTGTAGCTGAGCCACTGTTTCAGGTTGGGCGCCGCGTAGAACATGGTGATGGCATAACCGATGGCAAACAGCGCCGAAAACTCGAAAAGCCGCATCAGCCCGATGATCATCGTCGGCGAATAGGTTTCCATGCCGAATTGCGCTGCGATACGGCGAGCGAGCGGATTGAGCGTCGATGGCCTGTTGGCATCACTCTTCTCGCCAGGGGAACGTGTGCGGATTTCCGAGATTTTACGGCGCAGCGCTTCGGTGTCGAAGGCTTCCGGTCTGTCGATCTGGTTCATGATATTCGCCCGGCCATTGATTGACCTCGGAAATACCATAAAGCCCCTAAAAAACTCTTGCGGGCTCTTCGGACTCAGCGATAGGCTGCTTGTTCGCGAGAAGCCTGTGATAGAGATGCATAAGCGAGCCCGCCATGGTCGATGTCGAGAAGCTCGTCTTGAAATGAACAGGCTCCGGCAGGGCGGATTTTGCCCAGCCCGGCTCGGTCACGGATGCGGTCATAATGGTTGCAAGCGCCTCCGCGTCGGCGGGCGCGGCAAGCACATGCGCATTGTTTCCAAGGACTTCCGCAATGCCGCCGACATTTGAAGCAATGACCGGCTTTTCTGCGGCCAGAGCCTCCAGAACGATATACGGCATGGCTTCCGCACGTGAAGGCACAACCACGGTATGGGTGAAGGCGAAGGCTTCGCTGGCCTTCATGGCAGGGATCATTTCGATGCGCTGCCCCAGGCCGAGCTCCAGCATCATCTGCTCGTATTCGGCTTTCTGGGGACCGTCGCCAACCATGATCGCCGAGAGTGGCCGGCCGATAATACGTTCGGTGCGGGCAAAGGCATCAATGAAGATGTCAGGGCCCTTCAAGTCGCGCAGCATGCCAATACAGAGGAAATTGACCGCATCAGGTCGGGCATGGATCTTCTTGAAATCCAGGTCGTTCACGCCATTATAAATGCGCTCGCTATGGGTGCGCGGACGACCGATCTTTTCCTCATAAGTCCGCCGCTCGAAATCACAGACGAAGACGATCGCGTCCGTCAGGTATTCCTGCATCTTTTCAAGAAGGAAGACCGAGCGGCCAAGCAGCGTCTTCTTGTCGTAGTGCAGGCTGCCGCCATGCGGCGAATAAAGACGGGCAACGCAATACCTGTTTACCCGCAAGGCTGAGCCGATGATCCGGGCGACGGCGCCACCCTTGGCGCCGTGACCGTGAATGACATCTGGCCGCAAACTGCGTATTTCCTTGTAGCTTCCCCACAAGGCCTTGAGATCCGATGGCCCGACCGAGCGCCGGATCGGCAGCCGAACGAGACCCAACGCCAGAAACGGGCGGATTTCGTCGAAAAGCTTGTCTTCGTAGTCGCCGCCGGTCGTGCTGTCGCAGAGGATGCCGACCTCGTGGCCCGCCTTCGCGTGGGCTTCCGCCAGATCGCGCACATGGCGAAAGATGCCGCCGAGTGGGGACCTGAAACAGTGAATGATGCGCAAGGGACGTTCGGCAGCGGGGTCTGGCATGATCTTCAGAACAGCCGCTCACGCACGTAAACGGTGTCGCCCGCCATGATCGGGTCAGAGATCGGGATACGTCCCGTGATGACGCGGCCGTTGATCTTGCGCGTGACATCGACATTCGCCTGGTTGGCGCGGGCAGAATAGCCGCCGGCAACGGCAATCGCGTTCTGGACGGTCATTCCGGGAACGTAAGAGTATTGCCCGGCCTGGCCAACCTCGCCCATTATAAAGACCGATCGATACCGATCGACCTCGATCGTGACGTCCGGATCGCGCAGATAGCCCTGGCGCAGCTTCTCGGCAATCATCTGTTCCATTTCGGGCAACGTATGGCCGCGCGATGGTACCGCGCCGATCAACGGGAAGGCGACGTATCCTGCCTGATCGACGGTGTAGGTGCCGGTCAGTCCCGCTTGCTCGAAGACGTTGACGCGCAGACGATCACCGCTATCGAGGCGATAGGGTTGTATCGTTGCTTCGCTGAAGGATTTTGGGGCGGGCTGATATGTGTTGCAGCCGGACAGCGTGGCGCACAACATGGTGGCCACGGCTATTGCCAATACCGATTTTGCTCCTGCGAAAGTCATGCTGATCTCGTGCTGCTCGATGCTGCTTTGGCCTGTTATCGATCCGTTAGGGTTAATAGCCGGTAAAAACGGCGGCCGCATCGCAGGGATATTTCGCACTCGCTGGCGAACGCGGTGTTGCGGGGAAGGGAAGGCCGTCATTAACGGTTGAGTTACCATGTTTGTTTACGGTGCCGCTCAAATGGTATCTGTTCGGAGTAAAGCGATGTCGGACGTCGGCGCCGTTCATCAGGATGTAGACATCGATCTCGGTGGGCTTGTCCGCGCGATCTGGAAACGGCGCATGCGGGTGCTCATGGCCACCGCACTGTGCACAGGTATCGCCTTCGTCGGCGCGAACATAATTTCTCCGGATTATCGCTCCGAGACGCGGCTCCTGATCGAATCGCGTGAGCCGGAATTCAGCGGCGCCAACCAGCTCCAGACCCCGTCCGACAGCAACTTCGATGAATCCGCGATTGCAAGCCAGGTGCAGCTCCTGCGCTCGGCCGATCTGATCAAGCAGGTTGCGCGCAACATGAAGCTCTACGAGCTGAAGGAATTTGATCCGACCGCCAGTCCCTCGGCACTCTCCGATATTCTGGTCATGCTCGGCGTAAAGAAGAACCCGCTCGACCTGCCGCCGGAGGAGCGTGTCCTCAAGGAATTCGACGACAAGCTTCAGGTCTATCAGGTCGAGAAATCCCGCGTGATAGCGGTCATGTTCAATTCGAAGGACCCGCGTCTGGCCGCGGCCATTCCCAACGAGATGGCCAAGGTTTACCTGTCGCTGCAAAGCGGGGCAAAACTGGATTCGAATTCCGAGGCAAGCCGTTGGCTCGAGCCGGAAATCGCCAATCTGCGTGAGAAGGTGAGGGAGGCTGAGGCAAAGGTCGCCGATTACCGCTCGACCTCCGACCTGCTGATGACGGGCGACAACAGCAACTTCGCCACCAAGCAACTCAACGACATCTCCACGGAACTTGCCCGTGTGCGCAGCGAACGCGCAAGCGCCGAGGCCCGAGCCGAGGGGGTTCGCACGACATTGGCCAGCGGTCGCGCTGCCGATACGTTGAATGATGTCGTGGGATCGCAGATGATCCAGCGCCTCAAGGAAACCGAGGCGAACATCCAGGGGCAGATCGCCGATCTTTCTACAACCCTGCTCGACGGTCACCCACGCCTCAAGGGACTTAAGTCTCAGCTTCAGGGCATTCGCACACAGATTCTGAGCGAGACCCAGAAAATACTCGCCAGCCTGGACAATGAAGCCGGTGTTTCCCGGTTGCGCGAACGCCAATTGATCCAGCAGATGAACACCCTGAAGGCCGCATCTGCCAAGGCCGGTGAAGACGAGGTAGGACTGCGCGCGCTTGAACGCGAAGCGACGGCCCAGCGCCAGTTGCTCGAAACCTATCTGGCGCGTTACCGCGAAGCGACGTCCCGCGTGGGCAGCAACGCGACGCCAGCCGATGGCCGCGTGATTTCGCAGGCCGTGGAACCGACCGAAGCCTATTTCCCCAAGGTGTTGCCGATTACCATTGTCGCTGGTCTGGCAAGCTTCCTGATCAGCTGCGTCGTCATCATGCTGTCCGAGCTTTTCAGCGGCCGTGCCCTACGCCCGGTCGGTTCATCGCGGCAACTACCGCAGGAGCACACCGAAGCCGATGCGCTACCGGGTATTTCGCCCAAGGAAGCCTCGCCTGCTTTCAAAGCTACCGGTGCCCCGTTGGCAGGCTGGCAAGCTGACGAAGACCTCGAAGCGGATCAGGACTTCTCCATTTCGGCCATTGCTGATCAGCTTGACATGAACGATGCGCGCGTCGTGGTTTCCGTTTCCCCGGCGGGCGACGAAGGCTCGACGAATGTGGTGATGCTGACAAGGTTGCTGGCCGAGCAGGGGCGCAAGGTCATTCTCATCGACCTCACCGGATCGGCCTGCCCGAGCAAGTTGATGGCGCAGTCTCTCCAGCTGCCCGGGATCACAAATCTGCTCGCAGGCGAGGTTGCCTTTGCAGACACCATCCATGCGGACAGATTGTCGGACGCGCACATTATCCCGGCCGGCGACGCCGATCCTGCAGTGGCAATGCGTGGCGTCGATCGGCTCTCGATGATTGTCGATGCGCTGTCCAGCGCTTACGATACCGTGCTGGTCGAATGCGGCCCTGCCGGGACAACCGCAATTTCCCGCGTTGCGCGTTCGCCTGAGACGACAATCGTGATCTCTGCCTTCGGTGTGGACCATGCCGAGATCATCGCAACCGTCGCGGGCTTTGGCGAAGCCGGTTACAGCGATATTCTCTTGATGAGCGGCTCCGGTTATCCGCGCTCGGATAATCCGGGTCGTCGCGCTGCCTGACACACAAGCCTTGGCAGAACCAGGTTCGCTTATTCTTCGGCGTCCGTATCGGTCGTTTTTGCGCTGGTCTGGCGCTGCTGCCGTATCTTCTGAAGAGTGTTGTATATCCGTCGGTTCTTCTTGATGGCGGCCTTGGAGCGCACGATCGTCCTGTGGATGTAGGCTGCCAGTCGACCGCGCGCGGTGAGCGGCAGAACGATATCGTACTGTGCAGTCTCCACGGTGCACCACGAGCGCTTGTAGGGTTGGTCGCCGATGCCGAAATCGAAAAGCGCAGCGCCTTCGCGGCAGCATCTTTCAATCATCAGGTGAAAGAGAAACTCTCCCGGGCTGCAATCGGTCGCCAAGGTTTCGTCGATCGAGCCGAATTGGCAGATCACGTGATCGCCCTTGCGCGACACGCCGGCGATTGCGATGACGCGACCGGCGTTTTCGCCCTTGAGGCGAATAGCGTGCAACTCCAGTGGCCTGTGTTCATGCTCGCGTGGCCGGGCGGCCAAATCCTTGAAAAAGGCCTGCGTCTCCGCGTCTTGGAAGACGTTCGGCAGCCCCATCGTCTTGAAGCGTTCGGCCTTTTGCTGGAAGAATGTGCAAAGGAGCCGCCGGCTTTCGTCGTGTGATGTGGCTACGACGTATTCGTAGCCACCGAGGGCCTGCAATCGTTTTTCGGAAACGCGAAACTTCTTTCGTCGGCGCTTTGCATTGACCTGCGTCAGCGTCTTCTCAAAAGACTCGAACAACGGCAGCTGATAGGAAGAGTTCTGATTGCGCACGGCCGGGAGCGCGGCAAAGGGATGCTGGAAGCCGCGCCACGCCAGGGGGATTTTCTCCAGCGTTACGATGTCGGCAAGTCGGGCCAGTTTCAGCGAAAGCTCGCTGATAAGCTTTGCAGCCAGTTCCCCATCGGCGGCGGGATCGAAATCACGGGCAAAGATGCCCGTGTTGATGTTGGAATGATCAGAGCCGATGAAACGCACGGTCTGGAAGAATCGTCCACGTATGAGTTCCAGCGGCAGGATGAAGGCGGTATCCTGACCGACGCGTCCGCGCACGAGCAGGAGCTGGTTCTCATGGGTCGCCGCCCAGGCGGCACACCAGTCGAAACTTTGATGCAACGAATTTTGGCTGCCCTGTTCCAGTGCACGCCATTCGTCTTCAAGGCGATCGAGGCTGACGTGAACGCTGAGACTAAAATCATCGCGTACGGCGTCAAGCGCCAGCAAATCAAGCGGGGGGGTGCGACGCGTCTGCCATACGCGGCGGGGAGCCTCGTTCGCGGGCATTATGTTGAGGCGCACACCGCTCATGGCAATCGCTGGTCAGGGTTCTTGATGAGATCGTTCTAATGCGCAAACCCAACGGCTTCCTTTAAATTGGATTGTTTCGCGGCCATAAAACGCTGAAATTTTCAAATGCGGTTACCGAATGGATAACTACTTTTCGAACGTGCAGACGAAAAATGAAGGAGGCGCTCAGGATGAAGCAGGATCGAGCCATCCGGTTTCAAGCACGTTTGCCCATTCCTCCCGTCCGCGTTCACGGGCAAGTGATGCCATTGCGCTGTGATCATAGGCAACGCGGCGGAAGGTAGCGTCCCATTTGCCGTTGATTTTGGTAAGGATGGCATAGGAGGCGTCGGGCGATCCGGTTTCGACCTTATGCGGTATTGGCTCATCGCTGTAATATCCTTGGCAGCCGACACTGCCGGGATTGACGATCAGCGGACCATCCGGGAGCCGAACCATGCGCGCAACGTGGGTGTGAGCGCAGAGCACGACCGGAAAATCGACGCCGGCCAGCCGCTCGCGGATGAGATGCCGGTCAGCCATATGCACGATGCCTTTCGGCGTCAGATCCTCAAGCCAGTAGTCGATATCGCTCTCGGGTGTGCCATGGCAGAGCAGGATTTCGTCGTGGTAGATCAGTGTTGCCGGCAACGATCGAAGCCATTCGAGATGGTGTGATGACAACTGATCGAAGGCGGCGCGGTCGGAGCGCCCCATGTCGGCGGGATCGAGCGTGACCAGCCACCGATCATGGTTGCCGCGGACGGAAGGGAAATTGCGAGCCATCAGAATATCGACCGTGCAAGCAGCATTGAGCGGGCTGCTCAGATGATCACCAAGATTGACGATATCGGTGATGCCGTGGTGTTCGATATCCGTCAGCACGGCTTCAAGAGCGAGGTCGTTTCCGTGGATATCGGCAATGACTGCGATCTGCATCCCTCACTCCGGTTTGGCGGGTTTTTCCATCCATTTGATGATCAGCATCGCCGGCAGAACCCACAGCAGGCCGGTGAAGAAGAAATAGAGCAGATGCACCCACCAGGGTGCTGCACCCAGCAGCAGGGATGCAAATGTGGTGGCCGCCAAGGAATAGACGACGACGAGAATGATGATGAGGATCGTGCCGATCAGTTTTCTGAGGCGTACTGGCATTGCATACTTTCCGGTGGGCGGGTTTCCATCATCGGCCTCGTTCGTCGGGCCGCGACGGCATGCCGCAAAGGGTCAAGCCTTGTTTTGCATCGTGCTCTGGTGCAAATCAACGGCTTTGACGCTTGAGCCCGGGGACAAATTGTCGTCTCCCGGCATATCGGAAACGGAAAGACTTCATGACGCAGATTAGCGCGACGCCAACGGAACAACAGCTTCGTGGGGAAATGGATACGGCGCGTCGCAATCGGCGGCAGATCCGCACATGGCTCTGGGTCGTTGTGTTCACGCTGTTTGCGCTCGTTCTCGTCGGCGGCGCCACGCGTCTGACTGAATCCGGCCTGTCGATTACCCAATGGAAGCCGATCCACGGCGTCATCCCCCCGCTGAACGATGCCGAATGGCAGGAAGAATTCGCGCTCTACAAGCAGATCCCGCAATATTCGCAGCTCAACAGCGACATGACCGTCGAGGGTTTCAAGTCGATCTTCTGGTGGGAATGGGCGCACCGGCTGCTGGCGCGCTCCATCGGCATGGTCTTTGCGCTGCCGCTGGCGTGGTTCTGGCTGCGCGGAAAGGTCGAGACAGGGCTGAAGCTGCCGCTTGTCGGTATTCTTGCTCTTGGCGGGTTTCAGGGTTTTATCGGCTGGTGGATGGTTTCTTCCGGTCTGGCGGATCGAACCGAGGTCAGCCAATATAGGCTTGCGACCCATCTGGTCATTGCCTGTCTGATCTTTGCTTCCTGCGTCTGGATCGCGCGGGGACTTTCGCCGCATTCGAATGACAAACCGCCGGCAAGCTGTTCGAAGACTATGGCTGCAGCGATCGCGATCATGGCGCTGTTCCAGATCTATCTCGGTGCACTGGTCGCCGGGCTTGATGCAGGTTTGAGCTACAATACCTGGCCGCTAATGGACGGCGCGGTCGTGCCGAGCGACCTTTTCATCCAGCAGCCGGCCTGGATCAATATCTTCGAAAACCCGAAGACCGTGCAGTTCATCCACCGTTGCGGCGCTTATGTGTTGTTTGCAATGGTTTTCGTGCACATGCTTTACTCGCTGGCGCGCGGTGCCGGCACCACCCATGCTCGTCGCTCCGTGCTGCTTTTCGTGCTGGTGACGCTGCAGGCCTCGATCGGCATCGTGACGCTGTTGATGCAGGTGCCGGTCGTCTGGGGTGTCGCGCATCAGGGGGGCGCACTCATCGTGCTCGGCTTCGCGCTCGCGCATTGGCGTGGCTTTATCGGCGAATATCCATGGGAGATGCGCATCAAGGAGAGGCAGTAGGGAGTAGGCAATAGAAAAAGGCGCTACCGCCTCGCCCGCCTCTTGAAGCTCTTATTCGAAGTTTCCCTACTACCTAACCCCTCACGCCGAGAGCATCAGGTCCATGTTCTGGACGGCGGCACCGGAGGCGCCCTTGCCGAGATTGTCGAGCAGGGCGACGAGGTTGACCTGATCGCTGCCCGGCGTGCCGAAGACGAAGAGCTTCATCGTATCCTTGCCGGCAAGCTCGATAGCATCAATGCGTGGCAGCTTGGCGCTCTCTTCGAGTGGCACGACCGTGACGATATCCTGCCCGGCATAATGAGCAGCGAGGGTTGCGTGGATGCTTTCCAGCGTCGCGCCATCCTTCAGCTGGTCGAGGAACAGTGGCACCTGCACAATCATGCCCTGCGGGAAACGACCGACGGAGGGCGAGAAAATCGGCGAACGGGCGAGAAGCCCGTGCGTGCGCATTTCCGGGACATGCTTGTGCTTGAGCGGCATGGCATAGAGGAAGTGCGGCGAACTGATCGGGTCAGGGTTTGCGGGGTCTTCCATCTGGGCGATCATCTGCTTGCCGCCGCCGGTATAGCCGGAAATGGCATTGACGCTGACCGGATATTCCTCGGGCAGAATGCCGGCTTGGCGCAGCGGGCGGATGAGGCCGATGGCGCCGGTCGGGTAGCAGCCCGGATTGGCGACCAGCCGCGCGTCGCGGATTTTCGCGGCCTGTTCCTTGTCCATCTCGGCAAAGCCGTAGGCCCAGTCGGGCGCGATGCGATAAGCGGTCGAGGTGTCGATGATCCGCACCCTGTTGTTGCCTTCGAGCATGGTGACGGCCTGTTTCGAGGCGTCGTCCGGCAGGCAGAGAATAGCGATGTCGGCGTGGTTCAGCAGGTCTTCGCGCATCGCGGCGTTGCGGCGCTCGGCCTCGGGGATCGACAGGAGTTCCACGTCGGCGCGGCCGGCCATGCGGCTGCGGATCTGCAGGCCGGTGGTTCCGTGTTCGCCATCGATGAAAAATTTCGGCTTCATGGGAAATCCTGTCTTTTCAAATGCCTGCGGCCATTGTCCGAATCAGATCGGAAGCCGCTTGATTCAGTCTCTGAAGACCGGGAGCGGCTCATGACGAGCATATATACATTGTGCGACGACCTCGCAACGCGCAGGGCGTTTTTGAAGCGTCAGGCGACCGGTTCGCGCTCGGCCAGGTCTTCCGCATGCAGCCCCAGCATGTACATCGCAACGGTGGACGCCGCGATGGCGGTGACATCGGCATGGTCATAGGCGGGCGCCACTTCAACGACATCTGCGCCTTTGAAGCGGAGCGGACCCAGCTTGCGAAGAACGGAGAGGATTTTGGCGCTCGACGGGCCGCCGGAGACGGGGGTTCCTGTGCCGGGCGCATAGGCGGGGTCGAGGCAGTCGATATCGAAGGTGAGATAAGCAGCCTTGTCGCCGACCTGTTCGATGATCGCATCGGCGATCGCCTGTGTGCTCATCTCCTCCACGTCGTAGCCGTAGAGAATGCGGATATCGCAATCATCAGGCGCATGGGTGCGGATGCCGATCTGGATCGAGGCTTCCGTGTCGATCAGGCCCTCGCGGACGGCGCGGCCGAGGAAGGAGCCGTGATCGATGCGGCCCTTCTCATCCGGCCAGGTGTCCTGATGTGCGTCGAAATGGACGAGGGCGAGGGAGCCGTGAACGGCGGCATGGGCGCGCAGCAATGGCAGGGTAATGAAGTGGTCGCCACCGAGCGTCAGCAGGAAGGCGCCGCTCTTCAGGATCTTTGCGGCTTCACGCTCGATCGTTGCGGGCGTCTTCGAATGGTTGCCATAGTCGAGCAGGCAGTCGCCATAGTCTATGGTCGCCATATGAGCAAAGAGATCTCGCTCGAAGGGGTATTGCGGATCGTTGTCGAAGATCGCCGAGGCGCGGCGGATCGCCTGCGGTCCAAAGCGGGCACCGGGGCGATTGGAGGTCGCGGCATCGAAGGGGATGCCCCAGACAACGGCGTCGACGCCCGCAAGCTTCTTCGTATATTTGCGGCGCATGAAGGACAGGATGCCGGCATGGGTGGGGTCGGACGCAGCAGATGTCAGCGACGTCGCTGTGATTGCGTGATCGATCGTCCGGTTTGCCATGGTGTCCTCTTCAATGCCCTTGTCTCGTTGGGGCGAAGGATAGCGAGAAGGTTTTGCCAAGGAAACGGGAAAAGGCTGGGAAGCCAACAATTTCCAACGGTTCTGCAGGCAAAGAAAAGGCGGCTCGAAGGCCGCCTTTTCCAAAGTGCAATCCGTAAAGCGATTAACGCTTCGAGAACTGGAACGAACGGCGGGCCTTGGCCTTACCGTACTTCTTACGCTCGACAACGCGGCTGTCGCGGGTCAGGAAGCCACCCTTCTTCAGGACCGAGCGCAGGCCCGGTTCGAAGTAGGTGAGAGCCTTGGAGATGCCGTGACGCACGGCACCGGCCTGGCCGGAGAGGCCGCCGCCGGCAACGGTCGCGTCGATATCGAACTGGCCATCACGGGCAGCAGCGAAAATCGGCTGACGCAGGATCATCTGCAGAACCGGACGGGCGAAGTACTGAGCGAACTCCTTGCCGTTGACTGTGATCTTGCCGGAGCCCGGCTTGACCCAGACGCGGGCAACGGCGTTCTTGCGCTTGCCGGTCGCGTAGGAGCGACCCTGGGCATCGACCTTGCGGACATGAACCGGAGCCGAAGCAGTTGCTTCAGTCACCGTGCCGAGGTCTTTCAGAGAAGAGAGATCAGCCACGATTAGGCGCTCCTTGTGTTCTTGCTGTTCAGCTTGGCGACGTCGAGGACGGTCGGCTGCTGTGCTTCATGCGGATGGTTGGAACCGGCGTAAACGCGAAGGTTCTTCATCTGGCGACGGCCGAGCGGGCCACGGGGAACCATGCGCTCAACGGCCTTCTCAAGAACGCGCTCCGGGAAGCGGCCTTCGATGATCTGGCGCGCGGTGCGCTCCTTGATGCCGCCGGGATAGCCGGTGTGCCAGTAGTACTTCTTGTCGGTGTACTTCTTGCCAGTCAGGACAGCCTTCTCGGCGTTGATAACGATGACGTTGTCGCCATCATCAACGTGAGGGGTGTAGGTTGCCTTGTGCTTGCCACGCAGGATGTTGGCGATGATAGTGGCGACGCGGCCAACAACGAGGCCTTCGGCGTCGATGATGATCCACTTCTTCTCCACCTCTGCAGGCTTCTGAACGAAGGTTGACATGTTAAACTCTTTCGTTTGGACCCGGTACGTTGCCGCCGGGCGTTTCTTGTTGCTTAGCTTGGCGGGTTTGACCCATGCCAAAAATGAAAGCGGCCCAAGAGGACCGCGATCTGCAGCAGCTTATACGCAAGGTCGGAAATACCGTCAAGCGCGAGGAATTTGCGTGCCGCAAAAAATATTATTAAAAATCAATATCTTAAATATATGGTTTTATAATACCACATATTATTTGGGCGGAATCGAATAGGTCGCGGTGGCATGGGCGACGATTTTCGTATCTCCGGTTGCGGTGATGGCGGCATCGAGCACGGCGAGGCGCTTGCCGAGTTTGAGGATACGGCAGCAGCATTCGAGGGGGCCGAGTCCTGGCTTGCGGAGGAAGTTGATGTTGAGATTGGTTGTCACCGCGAGCGCGACCGGGCCGATATGGGCGATCAGCGTCACGTAAGCAGCGACATCGGTAAGCGTAAAAAGGGCGGGGCCTGAGATAGTGGCGCCGGGGCGCAGATGCCGCGTCAGGGGATCGAATCGCATTGTTGCGGTGCCTGGGCCGACGCTCACGACCTCGAACACGCGCCCGTCTGTATGAACTTCGGGGAAATCCGAATCGAGAAAACGGTTCAGCTCTTCGACCGTCATGACGGGGTTCATGGAGTTTCCTTCGTGTGTTTTCGCCAGTTAAATCCCGTCATCGGCGACGGCGCAAGCCGGCAGAAAGCCGAAGCGGCAAGGCGGGTTGAAACAGGGACGACGGCGGCGTACCAACGGCAACGTATCTCATGCCAAGCCGAAGGAGCCGCCGATGGCCGATATCGTTTCCCTGCACCCGGAAGAGCCTCGTGGACTTCTGCTTAAAGACCGCACCGAAAATGTGCTGCGGCTGACGCTCAACAATCCACCGACCAACGCGCTTTCGATTGCGGTCATGGAGGCGCTTCTCGCGGAACTCGATGCGATCGCCGGTATGACGGATATCCGCGTCGTCGTGCTCGCGGCGACCGGACAGGTGTTTTCCGCCGGCCATGATCTCAAGGAGCTTACGGTCCATCGCGACGACGAGGATCAGGGACGCGCGTTCTTTGAAAAAACGACAAGGCTCGCCGCTGACCTGATGCTGAAGATCAACGGCCTGCCGCAGCCGGTGATCGCCGAGATCGACGGGCTCGCGACCGCTGCAGGCTGCCAGCTCGTGGCCAGCTGCGATCTGGCGATCTGCACCGATACCGCGACCTTCTGTACGCCGGGCGTCAACATCGGCCTGTTCTGCTCGACGCCGATGGTCGCCGTCTCGCGGGCGGCGCATCGCAAGCAGGCGATGGAAATGCTGTTGACCGGCGAGACGATCGACGCCTCGACGGCAAAGGATTTCGGCCTCGTCAACCGTATCGTGCCGAAGCAGTACCTGCAGCAGGTTGTCAACAAATACGCCGCCGTCATCGCCTCGAAGTCGCCGCAGGCGTTGAGGATCGGCAAGGAAGCCTTCCATCGTCAGGCGGAGATGGGGCTGGAGGAGGCCTATGCCTTTGTGACCAATGTGATGGTCGAGAACCTGTTGCTCGAGGATGCGCAGGAAGGGATAGGCGCGTTTCTGGGCAAGCGGATGCCGGAGTGGAAGGGCGTCTAGGGGCTTATTCGTTAGACATGCTACGTCACGCGTAGTATGTTTTGCGTATGATCAAGTCGATTGCCAACAGCGCGACCCGACAGCTTGTCCAGTCCGGAAAATCCAAGTTTTCCGGACTGGACAAGCTGTCGATAAGGCGAAACGGCGTCTGGTGATGTTGCACAATGCGCGTTCGTTGGACGATTTGAGCCCGCTGAAGTCTGTCGGTCTACACAAGCTTTCGGGCGATCGTAAGGACCAACGGGCGCTGATCATCAACGGCCCGTGGCGTCTTTGTTTTCGGTTTGAAGGTGGCGATGCCTATGACGTGGAAATCATCGACTACCACTGATGGAGAGAGCAATGTTTGAGGTTCATCCCGGCGCAATTCTGAAGGACGAACTCGAGACCCGTGAAATGACGGGAAACGCTTTGGCCCTGGCGCTGCGTATCAATTCCGGTCGCGTGTCGGAAATCCTCAATGGCAAGCGCGCGATTTCTGCGGACACAGCATTGAGGTTGGGGCAGTTCTTCGGAAACGACCCGCAGTTCTGGCTTGGCCTTCAGGCGACTTACGATCTCGCCGTTGCTTCGCGCGAGAATGGTGACCGTATCAAGATCGAGGTGTTGCCGGCGAAATCGGCAGCTTAGGCCAGCTTCAACAACAACGCTCCCAAGGCAATCAAGCCGGCGGCAGCGATGCGGAAGGGGCTGACGCGCTCTTTCAGGAAGACGATCGAAATCACCACGGCAAAGAGGATCGAGGTTTCGCGAAGCGCAGCTATTGTCGCAACGGGGGCCTTGGTCATGGCCCAGAGGGCGAGGCCGTAGGCAGCAAGCGATCCGCCACCGCCGATCAGGCCGCGCCACCATTGATGACGAACGTGGAAGATGACGGGTGCAACACCGCGTTTATAGAAGGCCCAGGCGAAAAGAAGCACCGGCGGCAACAGCGCCATCCACAGCGTGTACGATATCGGATTGCCGGCAAGGCGGGCGCCGATGCCGTCGACATAGGTGTAGCTTGCAATCACCACGGCGTTGGCGAGTGCAAGCAGAATGGCATGCTTGCCGCCTTTCCTGGCTTCGAATGCAAGCGTCAGGACCCCGGTGGAGATTGTCAGGATACCAGCCAGTGCACCCGTCGAAAGCTGTTCCTTGAGGATGAAGCCGCTGGTGGAGGCCACGATCAACGGGGCAACGCCGCGCATCAGCGGATAGACGAGGCCGATGTCGCCCGCCCGATAGGCGGCTGCAACAAGCTGAAAATAGGTGAACTGGAACAGTGCGGAAACAAGCAGGAAAGGCCAGGCTTCCCTATCGGGAAACGCCATGAAGGGGAGAAAGGGCAGGGCGACGACCGCTGCACCGAGTGCGATCATCGCAGCATCGAGCGATTTCTCCGAGCCGGCTTTGACCAATGCGTTCCAGGTAGCATGCAGGAGCGCACCGAGAAGAACGAGCGCAATGACGTCGGGAGCCACAATGACCTCAAGGAAGGAAGAAAGATTTTTCCTGCTTCTGAAGCGGCCAAGGGGGTTTTGCAATCGTAATACGCGTTGCAGAAGAGAAAACGGCCAGATTTGCCGACATCGACGCCAAAAACTCCTGATAGCGCGTGCAACCAGCCCATTCCGCGCGGTTGACAGGCCGAAAGGCTGTTCCAACTATCCAGTCTGGAACAGGAGCGGCGAGAATCATGAACCACGACAGCTATCCCGATTATTTCCTGAAGGAGATCCTCACGGAAACCAATACCATCGCCCTTGTCGGTGCTTCTCCCAATCCGGAGCGACCGAGTTACCGCGTCATGGCCTTCCTCTTGCGCAAGGGCTACACGGTTTATCCCGTCAATCCGGGGCAGGCGGGCAAGGAGATCCAGGGGCAAAAGGTGTACGCAAAGCTTGCCGACGTGCCTCGGCCGGTCGATATGGTCGATGTCTTCAGGGCGGCCGATCACCTTCTGGCTCTGGTCGATGAAGTGCTGGCGCTGCCCGAGCATCCCAAGGTGATCTGGGGGCAGCTTTCTGTGCGCGATGATCAGGCCGCAGCGAAGGCAGAGGCACAGGGCATCAAGGTGGTCATGGATCGCTGCCCCGCGATCGAATATCCGAGGCTTGTAGCCTAGCGCCGACGACATCCTAGAAATGACGCAACCGGAAAGTGCGCGATGCCGCACCATTTTGGAAAAACAATCTTTGACGGGTGGGGATTTGCTCTGGAATAGTGCCGCGACTTTTCCAGGGAGGATATCTTGATGAGCACGAAACCCGGCTTCAATACGCTTGCCATCCACGCGGGCGCGCAGCCAGACCCTACCACCGGCGCGCGGGCGACACCGATCTACCAGACCACCAGCTTCGTCTTTAACGATGCTGACCACGCGGCTTCGCTCTTCGGTCTGCAGGCCTTCGGCAATATCTATACGCGTATCATGAACCCGACCCAGGCCGTGCTGGAAGAGCGCGTTGCAGCACTTGAGGGCGGCACCGCCGCGCTCGCCGTCGCATCTGGCCATGCAGCACAGCTTCTTATCTTCCATACAATCATGAGCCCCGGTGATAACTTCATTGCCGCCAGGCAGCTCTATGGCGGCTCGGTCAACCAGTTCGGCAATTCCTTCAAATCCTTCGACTGGCATGTGCGCTGGGCGGACGCCGCCGACACCTCGACTTTTGAAAGCCAGATCGATGACCGCACCAAGGCGATCTTCATCGAAAGCCTTGCCAACCCGGGCGGCACCTTCGTCGATATTGCCGCCATTGCCGAAGTCGCACGCCGACACGGCCTGCCACTGATCGTCGACAACACCATGGCGACACCCTACCTTGTCCGACCGATCGAACACGGTGCCGATATCGTCGTGCATTCGCTGACGAAGTTCATGGGCGGCCATGGCAATTCCATGGGCGGCGTGATCGTCGATGGCGGCACGTTCGACTGGTCGAAGTCCGGAAAATATCCGCTGCTGTCGCAGCCACGGCCGGAATATGGCGGTGTTGTGTTGCATGCGACCTTCGGCAATTTCGCCTTTGCGATTGCCTGCCGCGTTCTGGGCCTGCGCGATTTCGGGCCGGCGATCTCGCCTTTCAACGCCTTCCTGATCCTGACCGGGATCGAAACGCTGCCGCTACGCATGCAGCGCCACTGCGACAATGCGTTCGCCGTCGCAAGCTGGCTTGCGAAGCATGGCAAGGTTGCCTGGGTCAACTACGCGGGACTTGAGGGCGATGCCAACCACACCCTGCAGACCCGCTATTCTCCCAAGGGAGCCGGCGCCGTCTTCACGTTCGGGCTGAAGGACGGCTACGAGGCCGGCAAGCGTTTCGTCGAAGGGTTGGAGATGTTCTCCCACCTTGCCAACATAGGCGACACCCGTTCTCTCGTTATCCATCCGGCGTCCACGACCCATCGTCAGCTGACGGCTGAGCAGCAGACTGCCGCCGGTGCCGGGCCGGAAGTGGTTCGGCTTTCGGTCGGCATCGAGGACGTTGCCGACATCATTGCAGATCTGGAACAATCGCTGTCCAAGGCCTGAGTTCAGCATCATATCGCTCGACGGTTGTTCTCGACCGTCGAGCCTATTCTGGAGACACCATGAGCAAGGCCCTGACATTCGACCTCTCGACCATCGAGCCGGAGATCGGCGCACCCGCAGCCGATCGCCTGATTTCCGGCGCGCCGGAATTCCGCACCTGGAACGTCGAGGAAGCCGATGGCGGCATCTATGCTGGCGTCTGGGAAGCGACGCCCGGCAAGTGGCAGATCGTCTATGACGAATGGGAGTATTTCCATGTTCTCTCCGGCCATTCGATCGTCACCGAAGACGAGGGGGTGCCCTTTCACCTGAAGCCCGGCGACACGATGATCCTCAGACCCGGATTCAAGGGAACCTGGGAAGTGATTGAAACGACTCGCAAGGATTACGTGATCAGGCTTTGACTTCTGCGATCATCCCCACTGCAAATCCAACCGCTCCAATCCATGGAAATGGTAGCTGTCCTTGACCTGCGGCTCATCCTTCAGCCGCAGTCCGGGCAGTCGCTGGAACAGTATTGGAAGAGATTGGCGCAGTTCGAGCCGGGCCAATGGCGCGCCGATGCAGAAGTGCAGGCCTGCTCCGAAGGACAGATGGGCGCCTTCGTTGCGGTCCGGCCGGAAGGTGAGGGGATCGCTGAATTTCCCAGGATCGCCATTGGCGGCGGCGAGCAGCAGGCCGATCTTCTCGCCTTTTTTGAGGATTATGCCATCTTCCAGTTCGATATCGGACAGCGCGTAGCGCTGGAAGACATGGAGGGGGGCGGCAAAGCGCATCGTTTCTTCGATCGTTTTTTCCGTCGTCGCGTCGTCTGCAAAGACGATGGCGGGGTCGGAACCCGTTTTAAGAAGCGTGTTGACGGCATTGCCGACCTGATGCACGGTTGCCTCATGACCGGCGTTGAGAAGCAGGACCGCGGTGGAAACGAGTTCGTCGTCCGTTAGCCGCTCCCCATCCTTCTCGGTGACGATCATGTGTGTGAGCATGTCATCTGCCGGATTGTCGCGCTTCCAGTCGACGAGGCCCTTCAGATAATCGGCGAAATCGGCTGAGGCCTGATTGGCGTCGAGTTCCGTCTCGTAGCTGGGGTTGAACATGTACATCTTCACCATGCGGTGAGACCAGTCCAGCAGCTTCGGCGCCATCTCGACCGGCACACCGAGCATGCGTGCAATTACGGTCACCGGCACGATCTCGGCGTAGTGTTTTAGAAGCTCGACCTCGCCATCCCTTTCGAAACCATCGATCAGGCTGTGGCAGAGAGCCTCGATATCCGGCTTCAACTGCTCGATCTGGCGCGAGACGAAGGCGCGATTGACCAACGTGCGAAGCCTGGTGTGCGCCGGGGGTTCAAGTTCCAGCAAGGAGTGCTCTTCAAGCCGGTCGAAATCTTTCACGTGCGGTTTCGGCTGCGCCATGCCCAATTCCTCGCGGGTGGCGACGTGGAGAATCTGGCGGCCGAAACGCCGGTCGCGGAGAAAGCCGTTTACCCGGTCGTATCCCGCAAAATACCATTGTCCGCGCTCTTCCCAATAGAAGGCAGGACATTCCGCGTGAAATGCCGCGTAGGTCGGCAGGGGGTCTCGGTAGAAGGCAGGGTCGTTGACATTGAGGCTGACGTGGCGGCGTGCACTGTCGATTGCGGCGGGCATGGCTGTCTCTGTTCTGGTCATTGGTCTTGCCGGTTTAAGAGGTGGTGAGCAGGGCCGCAAGCCGCATTTATTTACACCTATTTGCCCTATTTTCGGCCAGGAGCAGTCGTCTCCCTTGTCATCCCACCACGCGCGTCTAAATTTCGGATCATGGAACGAGCGGGAGCAGCGATGACGTCGCCGCATAAGAGCATATCAAGCGGGATTTTCTCCGCCCTCCGGGGAAGGCGTGTGTCACTGGCAGGCAGGGAGCCTTCCGGCGATCGTGGCGATACCGTCATAGCCTCCTACAACATCCACAAGTGCGTGGGTGTGGACAAGCGCTTCGATCCTGGCCGGATCACCGAGGTCATCAGCGAGATCGATGCCGACATCATCGCCCTGCAGGAAGCTGACCAGCGCTTTGGCGAGCGGGCCGGTCTGCTCGACATGGAGCGGCTGCACCGCGAGTGTCATCTGGTATCCGTGCCGATTTCCGCCTTTTCGCCCAAGGGGCACGGCTGGCATGGAAATGTCCTGCTCCTGCGCGAGGGCGCTGTCGCCAAGGTCCATCAGTTGAAACTGCCGGGTGTGGAGCCGCGCGGTGCGCTGGTTGTCGATCTGGATTTGAAGATCGGGCCGCTACGGATCATCGCTGCCCATTTCGGACTTCTGCGCCATTCGCGTGCACAGCAGGCTGCAGCTATTCTGCGGGCCATCAACGAGGCGGAAGACCGGCCGACGCTCCTCATTGGCGATCTCAACGAATGGCGCATGGGGCGCCGCTCCGCGCTTGCTTCTCTCAGCCCGAAGTTCGATCACATCGCGACGGCGGTGCCGAGTTTTCCGTCTCGTTTCCCGGTTCTTGCATTGGACCGGGTCATGGGAAGCCCGCACAATCTGGTGACCGCGGTGGAGGTTCATAACACTCCGCTTGCACGCGTGGCCTCGGACCATCTCCCGATCAAGGCCTTTATTGATCTGAAGCGCGCGCTCGGAGGTGAGGCAGTGACGGCCGAGGGCGCCTCGACCGGTCAGCCTTGAGCGGAGCCATCGGGACAATGCATTCCCTCATTCTGTTCGCTGCGCTTCTTGCGGTCCTGCTGGGGCTCGGTGTTGCCTATGTGTACGGACGTTTTGGCCGTCATCTCCAGGGCGGCCCGGCGCATGCGTTGCCGCCGGGACGTGACGAAACGGAGATCGACCGGCTGGCGGTCTCCCTGCTTGACGAACATCGGGGACAAAACGGCATCACGCTGATTGCCGACAATATCGATGCCTTTGCTGCCCGTGTCGTCTCTGCGCGCCGCGCGGGACGCAGCCTCGATCTGCAATATTACTACTGGAAGAACGACTTGACCGGGAAACTCCTGACCCGCGAGATCATCGCGGCGGCCGATCGTGGCGTACGGGTCCGGCTGCTGCTCGACGATATCAATGCCGGCCTGCACGACAGGATGTGTCTTTCGCTGGATGCCCATGAGAATATCGAGGTCCGGCTTTTCAATCCGAGCCGGGCGCGTACAGACCGGCTGAGGCGCGGGTTGGAAATGATGCTGCGGCCGCTGAGTGCAACGCGGCGGATGCATAACAAGGCCTGGATTGCCGACGGTCATGTTGCGATTACCGGTGGACGAAACATAGGAGACGCTTATTTCGATGCCGATGAGCAGGCGAACTTCCGCGATCTCGACGTGTGGATGCTGGGGCCGGTGGTCGACGAGGCAGCAGCGATGTTCGACCAATACTGGAACAGCCCCGTGGTCTTGCCGATCGGGGCCTTGCGCACGCCCCGACGCCACTATCTGCCCCAGCTTCGCTACAATCTGGAAACGCGATCGGTCACGCCAGCGGCGAAACATTACCTCGATGAGGTGGAGCGCGACATGGCGGCGGGCGGCCTTTACGCCGGAGAACACGAGATTAGCTGGACGACAGGCGTCAGGCTCGTCTGCGATCCACCGGAAAAAGCTCACCTCCAGAAACGGCAGAACTGGATCATGCGTGAATTGCTGCCGGTACTGACGGCCGCCAAGCACGATATCAGGATCATCTCGCCTTATTTCATTCCCGGACAGCAAGGCACAGCCCGGATCGCCGAACTGGCATCCCGCAATGTTACGGTTTCCGTGCTGACCAACTCACTTGCCGCGACGGATGTGGCGGCCGTTCACGGGGCTTACGCGCCATACCGCAAGCCGCTCCTGCGCAGCGGCGTTACGCTGTTTGAATTGAAGGCCATCCATGCGCCGGGGGAGCGAAAGCGCATGTCGTTATTTGGTTCGCGCGGTGCGAGCCTGCATACCAAGGCATTTACGGTCGATGGCGAAACAGGCTTTGTCGGCTCGATGAACTTCGATCCGCGCTCGGCCTCGCTCAATACCGAAATGGGCATGCTGTTCACGCATCCCGCTTTGGTCGAAGGCGTGAATGCGCTTTTCGCCGAGGAGACGCGCGACATCAACAGTTTCCGCCTCCAGCTTTCCGGCAGCCGGATTGAATGGTACGACCGCGAGGATGGTGAGCCGCGAAGGCTGAAACGCGAGCCGGAGGCCGGCTTCCTGCGACGCCTGATAGCAAGCGTCATTCGCATTTTGCCCATAGAATCCCAGCTTTGACGCAGATTGAGAGCACAAGGTACGGAATTTTACACTTTGTTGATGATCGCAGGAGCAATGGCTGGGGGCGAGCCGATCAAGCTGTCATGCTGCGTTTACTCCTGGCGGAATCTCGCTAGATGCAGGGGATGGGTATCGATGTATGATCGGTTCAGGCAAGTCTATCGGCTATTAACGTTATAGCCACTTGGCGACTTGAAGTGGGGTGTAGGGACACTCTATGTATGGAACGAGATATTTTCGATGATTCCCGGCGCGCAAAGGCTTTGCGGGCCAGACAGACAAAGGTTTGATATGAGAAATCCCGTTGATACCGCCATGGCCCTCGTTCCTATGGTCGTTGAACAGACCAATCGGGGCGAACGTTCCTACGATATCTATTCCCGTCTTCTGAAAGAGCGGATCATCTTCCTGACCGGTCCGGTGGAAGATCACATGGCGACGCTGGTCTGCGCACAGCTGCTTTTCCTCGAAGCTGAAAACCCGAAGAAGGAAATCGCGCTCTACATCAACTCGCCGGGTGGTGTCGTCACCGCCGGCATGGCGATCTACGACACGATGCAGTTCATCAAGCCAGCCGTTTCGACGCTTTGCATCGGTCAGGCGGCTTCCATGGGTTCGCTGTTGCTGGCTGCCGGCCATGCCGATATGCGCTTTGCGACCCCGAACGCCCGCATCATGGTTCACCAGCCGTCGGGCGGTTTCCAGGGCCAGGCTTCGGACATCGAGCGTCACGCCCGCGACATCATCAAGATGAAGCGTCGCCTGAACGAGGTTTATGTCAAGCATACCGGCCGGACCTACGAAGAGGTTGAACAGACGCTCGATCGTGACCATTTCATGACTGCCGACGAAGCCCAAACTTGGGGTGTTGTCGACAAGGTAATCACCTCCCGCGAAGCCTCAGAGGCCGCTGCGCAGGGTTGATTTCAAGCTTTTGTGTGCGGATAGAGGCTTTTGTGACACATTTGTAACCGTCACGGGGCTTTATCCGCAGCCCAAAGCCGTTAATATCGACCGTTAATGCTATGTTGAGTTTTGAAGTCCTAGCATTCGGTTATTGGTGGGAGATTCGTTGCCCCCGGACGTCAAGCATGGTTGTTTGAAGCCGGTTCGTACTCCCGATAAGTTCTGAGACCCGGTATTCGCGTGCCGAAGGCTCAGGGCGGTTGGACTGGTCCGTGGTGCCTTGCGCGAGGTGTCCGGCGTGCTGGAAGGAAAGTGATATGAGCAAGGTCAGCGGTAGCAACGGCGGTGACTCTAAGAATACCCTCTATTGTTCGTTCTGCGGCAAGAGCCAGCACGAAGTCCGCAAGCTGATTGCCGGACCGACCGTATTCATCTGCGATGAATGCGTCGAATTGTGCATGGATATCATCCGCGAAGAGAACAAGACCTCGATGGTCAAGTCCCGCGATGGCGTTCCGACGCCCCAGGAGATCATCAAGGTTCTCGACGAATACGTCATTGGCCAGCAGCAGGCCAAGCGCATTCTCTCGGTCGCGGTGCACAACCATTACAAGCGCCTGGCCCATGCGGCCAAGGGCTCTGACGTGGAACTCGCCAAGTCGAACATCATGCTGGTCGGCCCGACCGGCTGCGGCAAGACCTATCTTGCCCAGACGCTCGCCCGCATCATCGACGTGCCGTTCACGATGGCTGATGCGACGACGCTGACGGAAGCCGGCTATGTCGGTGAAGACGTCGAAAACATCATCCTGAAGCTTCTGCAGGCAGCCGACTACAACGTCGAGCGCGCCCAGCGCGGCATCGTCTACATCGACGAAGTCGACAAGATCTCGCGCAAGTCGGACAATCCCTCGATCACCCGTGACGTTTCGGGCGAGGGCGTTCAGCAGGCTCTGCTCAAGATAATGGAAGGTACGGTCGCTTCGGTTCCGCCGCAGGGCGGTCGCAAGCATCCGCAGCAGGAATTCCTGCAGGTCGACACGACGAACATCCTGTTCATCTGCGGCGGCGCCTTTGCCGGCCTCGACAAGATCATCTCCGCTCGTGGCGAAAAGACCTCGATCGGCTTCGGTGCTTCGGTGAAGTCGCCTGAAGATCGCCGCGTCGGTGAAGTCCTGCGCGAACTGGAGCCGGAGGATCTGGTGAAGTTCGGCCTCATTCCGGAATTCATCGGCCGTTTGCCGGTTTTGGCGACGCTGGAGGATCTCGATGAGGAAGCGTTGATCCAAATTCTGTCGGAACCGAAGAACGCGCTGATCAAGCAGTATCAGCGCCTGTTCGAGATGGAAGACGTAGAACTCACCTTCCACGAGGACGCGCTGCGCGAGATCGCCAAGCGCGCCATCATCCGCAAGACCGGTGCACGTGGTCTGCGTTCGATCATGGAAAAGATCCTGCTCGACACGATGTTCGAATTGCCGACGCTGGAAGGCGTACGCGAGGTCGTCATCTCCGACGAGGTCGTCAAAGGGTCTGCACGTCCGCTCTACATCTACTCGGAGCGCTCGGAAGAGAAGGCCAACGTCTCGGCCTGATCCGTTTCGCTGTCGCATGATCAAAGGCCCGCTTGCGCGGGCCTTTTTCATGCCGGGTTTTTTGTGTAAGTTTTGCGTCAGAAGCAAACTCCGCTTCTTTCTCTGATTGCTAAACGACCTCAACAACGCGATTATCATACGATTCTGTGACGGCGCGTCCGGTGTTGTTCTCTTGTGTTCGAAGCTGCGGCAAGGTCCGCGACAGGCCGGTGCCATTTAATGTGCTTCAAGGTTCGGCCACCCGCGCCGCACTGCGGCAAGGGTTGAAAACGAGCTTCATACTCTCCACTTGTCATGTGGAAAAAATGTTGACGCGGAGCGACCTTGAACGCTCCGGGTAACGAGCCCGGAAACGGGACGGAAAGGAACTGACATGGCGAATAAAACGTCTCCGACAACTGAGAGCGCGACCTATCCGGTGTTGCCGCTGCGCGACATCGTGGTGTTCCCGCACATGATCGTGCCGCTCTTTGTCGGTCGCGAAAAGTCGATCCGCGCGCTTGAAGAGGTCATGGGCACCGACAAGCAGATCATGCTTGCCACCCAGATCAATGCGAGCGACGACGATCCCGAACCTTCGGCGATCTACCAGATCGGCACCATCGCAAACGTGCTGCAATTGCTGAAGCTGCCCGATGGCACCGTCAAGGTGCTGGTCGAAGGCCGCTCGCGCGCCGAGATCGACGGTTATACCGCCCGCGAGGATTTCTATGAGGCCATGGCGCATGCGCTTGACGAGCCTGAGGAAGATCCGGTTGAAATCGAAGCGCTCAGCCGCTCGGTCGTTTCCGAGTTTGAAAGCTATGTGAAGCTCAACAAGAAGATCTCGCCCGAAGTGGTCGGTGCCGCCAGCCAGATCGAGGACTACTCGAAGCTCGCTGATACCGTCGCCTCGCATCTCTCCATCAAGATCGTCGAGAAGCAGGAAATGCTTGAGACGACGAGCGTGAAGCTGCGCCTTGAAAAGGCTCTCGGCTTCATGGAAGGCGAGATTTCGGTTCTGCAGGTCGAAAAGCGTATCCGCTCGCGCGTCAAGCGCCAGATGGAGAAGACCCAGCGCGAGTACTACTTGAACGAACAGATGAAGGCGATCCAGAAGGAGCTTGGCGACGGCGAGGAAGGCCGCGACGAGATGGCCGAGCTGGAAGAGCGCATCTCCAAGACCAAGCTCTCCAAGGAGGCCCGCGAAAAGGCGGAAGCCGAAATGAAGAAGCTGCGCCAGATGAGCCCGATGTCGGCGGAAGCCACTGTCGTGCGCAATTATCTGGATTGGCTGCTCGGCATTCCGTGGAACAAGAAGTCCAAGATCAAGACCGATCTCAACAACGCCGAGAAGGTGCTGGAAATCGATCACTTCGGTCTGGACAAGGTCAAGGAGCGCATCGTCGAGTATCTCGCGGTCCAGGCCCGTTCGCAGAAGATCAAGGGCCCGATCCTGTGCCTCGTCGGTCCTCCGGGCGTCGGCAAGACCTCGCTCGCCAAGTCGATCGCCAAGGCGACCGGCCGCGAGTACGTGCGCATGGCGCTCGGTGGGGTTCGTGACGAAGCTGAAATCCGCGGTCACCGCCGCACCTATATCGGCTCGATGCCCGGCAAGGTCATCCAGTCGATGAAGAAGGCGAAGAAGTCCAACCCGCTCTTCCTGCTCGATGAAATCGACAAGATGGGCCAGGACTTCCGCGGCGATCCGTCATCGGCTCTCTTGGAGGTGCTGGATCCGGAACAGAACTCGACGTTCATGGACCACTATCTTGAAGTCGAATACGACCTGTCCAACGTGATGTTCATCACCACGGCCAACACGCTGAACATTCCAGCGCCCCTGATGGACCGCATGGAAGTGATCCGCATCGCCGGCTATACCGAAGAGGAAAAGCTGGAAATCGCAAAGCGGCATCTGCTGCCGAAGGCGATCGCCGATCACGCCCTGCAGCCCAAGGAGTTCTCGGTCACCGACGGTGCTTTGACCGCGGTGATCCAGACCTACACACGGGAAGCCGGTGTTCGCAGCTTCGAACGCGAACTGATGAAGCTCGCCCGCAAGGCCGTGACCGAGATCCTCAAGGGCAAGACCAAGAAGGTCGAAGTCACTGCGGAAAACATCAATGACTACCTCGGTGTTCCGCGCTATCGCCACGGCGAGGCCGAGCGCACCGACCAGGTCGGCGTGGTCACCGGTCTTGCCTGGACGGAAGTCGGCGGCGAGCTGCTGACGATCGAAGGCGTCATGATGCCCGGCAAGGGCCGCATGACCGTCACGGGCAACCTGAAGGACGTGATGAAGGAATCGATTTCGGCGGCGGCCTCCTATGTCCGCTCGCGTGCGATCGACTTCGGCATCGAGCCCCCGCGCTTCGACACCAGCGACATCCACGTGCACGTGCCGGAAGGTGCGACACCGAAGGATGGTCCGTCTGCCGGTGTTGCCATGGCGACAGCCATCGTCTCGATCATGACCGGCATTCCGGTCAACAAGGACGTGGCGATGACCGGCGAGATCACGCTTCGTGGTCGCGTGCTGCCGATCGGTGGCCTGAAGGAGAAGCTGCTTGCGGCTCTTCGCGGCGGCATCAAGAAGGTGCTGATCCCGGAAGAAAACGCCAAGGACCTGGCGGACATCCCGGACAACGTGAAGAACAACATGGAGATCATTCCGGTCTCGCTGGTCGGGGAGGTTCTCCAGCATGCACTTCTGCGCATGCCGGTGGCCATCGAATGGGATCCGGCCAAGCAGGCACAGCCGATCGCGAGGCCAGATTCGGTCGACGAAGCGGGCTTGACGGTGGCCCATTAAGTGCCTTTTTCCGGCCTTCTTTCGGGGGCCGGAACCCCTCAAAATCGATAAAACGTGGAAGACCGGCATTTTTGCCGGTCTTTTTTTGTAAAACTGCTCGCAAAGCCTTGCATTCCTAGGCGTTCGGGGCGATTGGGATTGCCAAGGCGGGGCAGCGATCAAGCTCTCCCGGCTTGAAATTGAGTCGTTTCGAACCAGTATGAAAGGGGTGGAAACATGAACAAGAATGAGCTCGTGTCGGCCGTTGCTGAGAAGGCCGGACTTTCGAAGACGGACGCGTCCTCTGCAGTGGATGCACTCTTCGACGTTATCCAGGCAGAACTGAAGAACGGTGGCGACATTCGCCTCGTCGGCTTCGGCAACTTTTCGGTTAGCCGCCGCGAAGCATCCAAGGGTCGCAACCCGTCGACCGGCGCAGAAGTGGACATTCCGGCACGCAATGTGCCGAAGTTCTCTGCCGGCAAGGGTCTGAAGGACGCCGTGAACTAAGCTTCATGTTTCATCTGCAGCGCCGCGGTCTCGTGCCGACGGTTCGATAGCAGGTTGATTGGAGGTCCGGGTTTCCCGGGCCTCTTTTTTGTTTGCGCTGTCATGCCCCTGTTACAGTGAAATCGCAAAACCCTGCCGTGTTCGAGAACCGGAGAGGGATTCCAATGAAGACACTTTCTATCACCGCAGCGCTTGCCGCCGTGCTCGCCGCATCGACATCGGCGATTGCTGTCGCCGAGCCCGTATTCAACCGTGTTGCTTCCTTTGCTGTTGCTGACAGTCTGCCGGCCGAAACCGACAGGAAGACGCCGACGTCTTCCGAAATCATTACAGCCAGCGAAGATGGCAACACGCTCGTTTATTCCGACAGCCCCCTGAAGGCGATCGGCTTCATCGACATCACTGACGCCAAGGCTCCTAAGGCCGGCGGAATCGTTTCGTTCGAAGGCGAGCCCACCTCGGTCGCAGCTGTCGGGGGCAAGGTTCTGGCTGCCGTCAACACCCGAGAGAGCTTCACCAAGCCGTCGGGCTTCCTCGCCGCAGTCGACCTCGCCAGCAAGAATATCGATGTGAAGTGCGATCTCGGCGGGCAGCCGGATTCCGTTGCGATCAGCAAGGACAAGACACTTGCCGCCATCGCCATCGAGAACGAGCGTGATGAAGACGTCAATGACGGCCAGATCCCGCAGATGCCGGCCGGTGACCTTGTCATCGTTTCGCTGAAGGATGGCCTGCCTGATTGCGGCACGCTGAAGCATGTCACCCTGACCGGCCTTGCCGAAGTTGCAGGCGATGACCCGGAGCCGGAATTCGTTGCCTTCAATAGCAAGAACGAGATCGCCCTGACGCTTCAGGAAAACAACCACATCGTCATCATCGACGGCAACACGGCAACGGTGACCGGACACTTCTCCGCCGGCACCGCCGACCTGACGGGCATAGACACCCAGAAGGACGGCGCGCTGTCGTTCACCGATGATGTTGCCGGCGTCAAGCGCGAACCCGATGCCGTCAAGTGGCTCGATGACGACCGCATTGTCATCGCCAACGAAGGCGACTACGAAGGCGGCTCGCGCGGTTTCACAATCTTCGACAAGGCCGGCAAGGTTCTGTTCGAATCGGGTTCCAGCTTCGAGCATGCGGTCGCCAAGCTTGGCCACTATCCGGACAAGCGTAATTCCAAGGGCATCGAGCCGGAAGGTCTCGAAGCTGCGACCTTCGGGGAAGACAAGCTGTTCTTCGTCCTGGCTGAACGTGCGTCCGTCGTCGGCGTCTACAAGGATACCGGTGCCGAGCCGGAACTCCTGCAGATCCTGCCATCGGGCGTTTCGCCGGAAGGCGCTGTCGCCATCCCTGGCCGCAACCTGCTGGCAACCGCCAACGAAGTCGATCTCGTCGAAGATGGCGGCGCCCGCTCGCATGTCATGATCTACGAACGTGCTGAAGGCACTGCCGCTTATCCGCAGATCGTCTCCGCCGAGAAGGATGGTGTTCCGATTGGCTTCGGCGCACTCTCCGGTCTCGCTGCGATCAAGGATGAACCCGGCAAGCTCCTTGCTGTCAGCGACTCGGTTTACTCGTCGCAGCCGCGCATCTTCAAGATCGACGCAACCCAGAAGCCGGCGGTGATCACCGACGCGCTCACCATCACCCGCGATGGCGCTCCGGCTCAGAAGCTCGATATCGAAGGCATCGTTGCCGATGGTGAGGGCTTCTGGCTCGCTTCGGAAGGCAACAGCGACAAGCTCTATGCCCACGCGCTGCTGCAGGTCGATGCCAAGGGCAAGATCAAGAAGGAAGTCGCCATTCCGGAAGAACTGCGCGCAAACGAAATCCGCTACGGCTTCGAAGGTATCACCAGCGTTGGCGAAGGCGACGACCAGACACTCTGGATGGCTGTTCAGCGCGAATGGAAGGATGACGAGAAGGGCTTCGTGAAGCTCGTTTCCTACAAACCGGCAAGCGAAGAGTGGGGCGCCGTGCGCTATCCGCTCGAAGCGACGGCTGAAGGCTGGGTCGGTCTCTCGGAGATCACCGTTCACGGCGACCGAGCCTACATCATCGAGCGCGATAACCTGATCGGCAATGCTGCAAAGCTGAAGAAGATCTACAGCGTTGCCCTCGCCGACCTGAAGCCTGCCAAGCTCGGCGGCGAACTGCCGGTCGTCAAGAAGGAAGAGGTCAGCGACCTCATCCCCGAGCTGAAGTCGCTGGGTGGCTACGTCGTCGACAAGGTTGAAGGCTTTGCCGTTGATAGCGCCGGCAATGGTTATGTCGTTACCGACAATGACGGCGTCGACGGCTCGTCCGGGGAAACGCTGTTCTTCTCCATTGGTACCATGGACGCGATGTAATCGATCTTTGCAACGGCTCTACCCGTCAACATGAATGTTTTCGGGTAAAGCCTTCGGACTGCGAAGCGAAAGGCCGGGCATGATGCTCCGGCCTTTTTTCGTTTTGGGGTCTGGCTAAAGTCAGTGTTTTTTTTCGTCTTCGCGGCGCAGGCGGATGTCATCCGCCTTCCGCACGAGACTGTTGACGATAGACTGCAGCTGATCGAGTTGCTGATCGTCAAGCGCGGAGAAAATCTCTTCCAGCACCTGCTTACGGGGTGTTTCGGCGGCTTCGAGCACCTGACGGCCTGTCTGGGTTATCGAGACGATTTTTGCACGCCGATCGGCCGGATCCGGCTTGCGCTCGACCAGCTTGTCCCGTTCCAGCCCGTCGATCGCCTCCGTGACCGTGCGAGGCGCGAAACTGAGCGCATCGGCGATATCTGTGGAGCGACAGGGGCCAAGCTTGCTGAGGAAGAAGAGGAACTTGCTGCGGGCGAGCGAAACGCCTTCCTCCGTCATCGACTCGTTGATGAGCTTGTGGACGCGGTGGTAGAGCTCGAACAGTTTTTCCGACACTTCGAAATGCGACTTCATGGCGTCCCGTGTGATCCTGAAGGGCCATGTCAAATGGCAGTTCCCGTTTTAGCGCAGCGGTTCCAAAACCGATATCGTTTTCGCACATGAACACGCGCTTTTGAGAAATGCCAGCACCCCCCGCCGTCCACAGGAGAACGCCGGGCGAGGGGGGCGGGCGGGCCTCCTCCCATTGACGTCCAGCGCCGCGGCAGGCCATGGTCGGCGATGCCTTTCCGCTTTGTTCACACGGCCGACCTTCATCTCGATTCTCCACTGCGCAGCCTCGCCTTGAAGAATGTCGAGCTCGCCGAGCTTGTGCGTGGCGCGACGCGCACCGCGCTGTCGTCGATCGTCGATCTCTGCATCGCAGAGGCAGTCGATGCACTGCTGATTGCCGGCGATCTCTATGACGGCTCGCAGACATCGATGAATACGGCGCTGTTTCTCTCCACCGAGCTTCGGCGGCTGGAGCAGGCGGGCATCCCGGTCTTTATCATTCGCGGCAATCACGACTCCCAGTCCACGATCAAGCGCGAGTTGTCGCTTCCAGCCAATGTCCATCTTTTTTCCGGACGAATAAAATCGGTCCGCGCCAAAACGCTGGATAACGGCCGGGAGGTCTATGTCCATGGTGTTGGTTTCGACAATCCGCATGCGCCTGAAAGCCTGCTGTCATCCTTCGCCGGACCTATGGCCGATGCCATCAACATCGGCATGCTTCATACGAGCCTGGCCGGTGCGCCGGGGCACGATCCCTATGCGCCGGCAAGCGTCGCCGATCTCGCAGCCCACGGTTTCGACTACTGGGCGCTTGGGCACGTGCATCTGCGGCAGGTTCACAGCGAAAAGCCTGTTATCGTCATGCCCGGCATGCCGCAGGGGCGCGATATCAACGAAGCCGGCGACAAATCCGTAACGCTGGTGACCGTTGGAGATAATGGGACGATTTTCCACGAGGAACGGCGGATCGGACAAGCCGCATTTCATCGCCTTTCAGTGGAATTGACGGGTGCGGATGACTGGCAGGCGATGCTGGCGCGTGTTCGTGCGGCAATAGCTGATGCCCGCGACAAGATATATGCAGAGCAACTCATTTTTCGGATCGTGCTGACCGGTACGACCTCGCTTGCCTGGAGCCTTCGCCGCGATCCGGAGTTCCTGCAGGCTGAAATATCCAATGTCACCGCAGGCTTTCCAGGCTGCTGGGCAGAGGCTGTCGAAGTCTCCTGCCGGAATGCTGAAAGCGATGCGACGCAATCGGCAGCGGATCCCGTCCACGAACTGGCGCTGACGGTGCATGGGGATGTTCTCGGGTCCCACGCCTTCCGGCAGGAGGCAGAGCGGATAGTGGAGGAACTCCTGGCGCAATTGCCACGGGAGTTGCGGGAGCAGATGGCCGGCGACGAGGCCGCGCTCGGGCGGTTGGTGGAAACGGTCTCACGCGAAGGCAGCGACGATATGCTGGCCTATCTGCAGGCCGGCAGGGCGGACGGCGAGGGCGCGCGCTGATGCGGCTGAAGGCACTCGATCTTGTCCGCTACGGCAAGTTTACCGACCGCCGGCTGGATTTTGGCGAAAGCCTCGGCATTGGTCGGGATTTCCACGTCGTCTACGGGCCGAACGAGGCCGGCAAGTCGACCCTGTTTTCGGCCTATCTCGACCTGCTCTTCGGCATCGAGGCACGCAGCGGGTATGGTTTCCTGCATCCCTATCCGACAATGCGCGTGGGCGGCACGATCGAGACCGGGGAGCGAACGCATGAGGTCTTCAGGGTCAAGCGCAATCAGAATACGTTGATCGACGCTGACGATCGTCCCTTGCCGGACACGCTGTTTTCGGCGGCTTTGGCGGGCATTGATCGGGCCGCCTATCAGATGATGTTTTCGCTGGACGATGACAGCATCGAGCGGGGTGGTGAGGCGATCCTGAAAAGCGAGGGCGAGCTCGGCGCGCTGCTTTTTTCCGCAAGCTCCGGCTTGCCGGACAGCAGCGTAGTGCTTGCCCGGTTGAGAGCCGAAGCCGAAACCTTCTACAAGCCGCGAGGGAGCAAGCATCGTCTTGCCGAATTGAAAGCAGAGTTGGAGGTTCTGAAGGAAAAGAAGGCCGACGCGGATACCAACGCCCGGGAATTTGCAGCGCTGCGCAAGGCGCGCGACAGTGCCGCCGAGCGTCATGAGACGGCGCTCACCGCGCGCGCGGAGATGCGTGTCGGGCTCGATCGACTACGGGTTCAGCGAGAGGCGTTGCCCTTGCTGGGGCGCTTGCGCAGATCGCGGGAGGAGCTGGCTGATTTTGGTGATCTGCCGGAGGCACCTTCACCGTGGTATCAACTTTATCCAACGCTCTTGCGTGAAGACGCCGACATTGCCGGGCGCATCCAGCAGCTGGATGCGGACATCGAGCGGCGGGAAAACGAGATTGCTGCCATCGTCGAAGATCAGGCGGCGCTTGCTGCTGCAGGCAGGTTGGAAGATATCGAACGCTCCGGTCTTAAGGCTCGCTTCAGGACTGCCGTTTACGACATGCCTTCGCGCCTCGACGAGCGGGCGAAGGTCGAGGCCGACATGGCAGCACGGCTGCGGCAGTTGGGGCAGGCGGACGGGGCTGATGCCAGCGCCTTCCTGATCCCGGTCGCCGTAATCGGACGCATCCAGGATCTTTCGCAACAGCACGCGGCGCTGAAGGAGCGGCTGGTGACGGCCGAGCAGGAACTGTCCGTGGCGCAGGAGGCATCAAGCGAGATCGAGGCGACCTATCCCGGTGCCGGTGATGAAGAGTATGACGGCAATGGCTTGCGGACCATTGCCGATCTTGCGAGGCGCTTGCGGCAGAACGACTGCCTGCTGCGACAGCAGGCGGCGCGCCGGCAGGCTGCAGGCCTCCAGGATATGCTGGAGGAGCGGCTTGCCGCACTTTCTCCCTTTGCCGGCGATGCCGATGCCCTTTCCAGATTGCCCGTCCCCACCGCTGCCGAACTGGCCATGCTGGCGGCAGAGAGACTTGCATTGGAGGAAAGGCGGCAGCGTCTGGACGACAGGATTGGCGAGGAGGAGGCTGCGCTTGCCGGCGACAGGGCGCGGCTTGACAAGCTGCATCGCGCTGCCCCGTTTGCAGCCGATGATCAGGCTCTTGCCCTGCGGCACGCACGCGACGAGGCCTGGACGGCGCATAGTGCGGTGCTTGATGGCAGGAGTGCGGCCCGGTTCGAGGCCGCTATGCGGCGCGACGACGAGGCGGTGGCCTTGCGATCTGCCCAAGCAGACAGCGTGGCGCAGGCAAGGGTGCTCACCCTTTCGCTGGCCGAGAGGACCGCTCGTGTTGAGGCTTGGAGGAACCAGAAGGCTGCGCTGGTAACAACCTCATCGGAGCTTTCCGATCGTATTGGAATCATCGCCATAGCATGCGGTCTTCCAAGGGAAACCGGTCTGGCCCGACTGGAACAATGGTTCGCCGCCCGGGTCGTGGCTCTTGAAACGCGGACGACGCGCCGAAACGCGCTGCAGGATCTCAGGCAGGCTGAAGAGGACGAAGCCTCAGGATTGGAGAAGCTTGCCGAAGCCTTGCAACGTCTGGATGGCGACCTCTCGCTTCCGGACGATCTGGCCGGCGCGCTGGATATTGTCGAGCGGACGATTTCCGACGTGGAGAAAAAGCTCGCCACAAGGCGAGAGGCCGCGATCGCCCGGCAACGGGCGGAGGCCGCTCTTGTCTCGCGACAGGTTGCATTTGATGCCGCGGATTTGGCGATGACGCGCTGGGTGGCGCAATGGCGCGAAGCGCTTGCA
This sequence comes from Pararhizobium capsulatum DSM 1112, assembly GCF_030814475.1. Lineage (NCBI taxonomy): Bacteria > Pseudomonadati > Pseudomonadota > Alphaproteobacteria > Hyphomicrobiales > Rhizobiaceae > Pararhizobium > Pararhizobium capsulatum. The sequence goes on from NZ_JAUSVF010000001.1 coordinate 2,087,538, forward strand.
GGAACCTGGCTCGCCACGGGCGACAATCCACCGTCACCGGGAGAGATCCTGCCAGCCTTGGCGCTGTCCCAGGATATTGAGAAGCTGGCGCAGAAAAGAGCCGATCTCGATCATCGCATCGACGGCATGGCCAAGGACCAGTGCAGCTTCACGTCAGCCGTCGAGGAGATTGGCCGCACTCTTGAGATCAGCTCCGATGGGGACGCACTTTCGCTCTTCGAGCGGCTCCTGGCGCGCGTGAGCGAGGCGACGAGATGCCGAGACCTCGCGACAAGGCTTGGACGTGAGAACGGCGAGCGGCGCCATGAGCGGCAGGCACTCCTGGAGAAGAGGGTGCTGCAGGAGACGCAGAAGAGCGTCATGCTCGCGCATTTCGGATGTGAAACCCTGTCCGAAGTCGGCGCACGGCTCGATGCGGTCAAATTGCGTGACCGGTTGCGGGAGCGTATCGCAGAAACCGAGACGGATCTTTGCGCGCGGCTGAGTGTCGCGCGTGTCGAGGAGGCCGAACTTGTTCTCAGCGCTGTGGACGAGGAGGGGCTCGATCTGGCGACGGTGGAGCGGCAGGCCGCCTTCGACCAGATGGATCGCGACGTTGGCGACCTTCACGCGGAACGGCGCGAAGCTGAACAGCTGCTCTTGAGGATCGGTGGCGATGACACCGCAGCCCATATGGAGGAGCGTCGGCGCACTGTGCTAGCCGAGATCGAGGCGAGGGCGGTCGCCTATCTCAGGCTTCGTACGGGGATCGTCGCAGGCGAGGCGGCGCTACGGCTTTACCGCGAGCGCCATCGCAGCGCCATGATGCAGCGGGCCTCGGCAGCCTTCAGCATGATCAGCGGCGGTGAATATGACGGGCTTTCGACCCAGGCGGAGAGGGGCGAGGAATATCTGATCGCAAACGCCGCCGGCGGCGGATCGAAACTGGCCCGGGATCTGTCCAAGGGCACGCGCTTCCAGCTTTATCTGGCCCTGCGCATGGCCGGCTACCACGAGATTGCCGCGACCCGCGAAAGCCTGCCTTTCGTGGCAGACGATATCATGGAAACCTTCGATGACGGCCGCGCGCGCAACGCCTTCTCCCTGATGGGCGAGATGGCGAAGGTCGGCCAGGTTATCTATCTTACCCACCACGAACATCTCTGCGAGATCGCGCAGAAGGCATGCCCGGGCGTGGTTGTTCACAGGCTCTGACATTTGCCGTGCCTATCGGCGGCCTTGGCGCTATATAGGCTGCAACTTGTCATCATGTCGCATCGCAGATCGGGAGGCCGAATGATCAATTTTCATGTGGGGCAGAAGGTTGTCTGCATCGACGACACCTTCAAGCATGTGTCGATTGACCAGGGAATTCGCAAAGGCCAGATCTATACGATCCGCTGGGTCGGTCCCTACAAGCACTACGTCGATGGCGAGTTCATCGGCGTCAAGCTGGAGGAGATTCACCGCGGCAATGACGACGGTCCGGAAGGCTACGGTGCCGCGGACATGCCCTATCGCGCCACGCGTTTCCGGCCATTGCTCAAGGATCGGCTGTCTGCTTTGAAGAACATCCTCGTTCCGACACCCAGGGGCGAAAAGCCCTATATGCCGGAGGCGCCGGAAGAGCCGAAGCGCAAGACGCCGGTGCGCAAGAAGGAAGAGGTCTGAAACGCCCTGGGTGCTGTGTGCGGCTCAGGAAGCAGCCTGCAGCCGCATCTGGTGGAGAGTTTCGACGGCATCTTCGAATTCGATCCCGCGCATGGCCTGTGGATCGTAGTAGCGCGAATACAGGATGTAGGCAGCCGCAAAGATATCGGTGACATCGCGTCGGGCGGTTCGCCGGGGGCAAGACTGACGATCGTCGGTGGCGCCCCAGCCGGCATAAAACGGCATGCCGAGACAGGTCACCGGAATACCACGCATGAGCGCTTCGAAGCCCGCAAGCGATGTTACCGTATAGACGCGATCGACCGTTTGAAAGGCGTCCGCAAGGGTGATGTTGGTTTCCAGCACCTGCACATTGGCCGCCAGTCGCTCGCGGCTGAAGTTGCTCGGCCGGTGTCCATGCATGATATCGGGATGCGGTTTGAAGATGATCTGCGCACCGGGATTGTCGCTGACGGCAGCGTCGATCAGGTCGTTGTTGCCGACGGGACGGTCGCATCCTTTTAGAATCGACATGTCGTCATCGACCTGCCCGAGAACCAGGACGCGCGTGCGATCCTTGGGGCCGTAGACCGCTTCGATCGTGACATCGGTGGCATTGTTGTATTTGCTGAGGCGGGTAGCCAGTAGTCGTTGCAAGCCGCGTTCAGCCCGCTGGCGGAGCGTCGCGTCACGGGCAAAGTCGTGATTCTCCAGGATGTGCTCCAGCTGCGAACGACCGGTCGAATCGTAGTAGAGAACGGGACTGTCGAAGCAGAGCGACAGCGGTGGGACATTGGTGGAGCCGAGATTCACGGATCGCAGAAAACCATCTTCAACCCGTATCAGAGGGATGTGATTTTTCTCGCAGAACTGCTGCAGAAAGGGTGGGTGTTTATAGCCCCAAACATAGACCTGAGCACCCTCCGAGCGGCGCAGCAACGGCGCCCAGCGCGTTTGGAATTCAAGAGCGGTGAAGCGAGAGCGATCGCGTTGTACGATGCGTCGCTCAGGCAGCCACACCGGCAGGAATGTTCGCCAGGGGGCCATGCCGAAAACGAAGGCCAGAGGTTGCCCGGAACGATCCGCGGTGATGTCGTCGTCGAGTTTCACGATCGGAGCCCTGATGCAGCAAGCGCCGTGCTATGGCAGTTTTACGCCCAGAAGTCGAGCCGCGGAAACACTTCAAGCCGGCCGGCGATCTCGATCTGGGGGGTATCGGTACGGGAGGAAAACAGGGACGGCCAGCGTGATCTCGCGGCAGCGACGTGACGTCAATCGGTCGCCCGACCCCGTTCTATAGATAACGGCAGTCGCGCCCATTTGGGCTTCTGACAGACCGGACATCATCCGTCCAGCAAACTTTCAGGAGAATCATGTACCGAGGCGTTCCGCTCGCCAAAACACCGCAGGCACGAGCTTCGTGCGCGCATAAACAGGTCTGTTGTAATGGGAAAAATGGTGGGCGATGACGGACTCGAACCGCCGACATCCTCGGTGTAAACGAGGCGCTCTACCAACTGAGCTAATCGCCCGCCGCGAAGCAGGGCTGATGTGCCTGCCGCGTCGATGGCCGTGATCTATGCGGATCGTGCGAAAACCGCAAGAGCGTCGTTGCAATTTTTTTGACTTTTTTATCTCGGCTGTGACGGATTGAGGGCCGGACGACAGAAAGGTGCCGAGAAAGAATGGCGCAATGCACGGGCGAGAATATGGTGTTGATGGAAGGGAGGGGCTTACTGCCGCGGATCGCCATTTTTTCCGTATCGTTCTTGCTGCTGTGGATAAAGTCCGCACCATTTGACGCAATAAGCCTCATCTAAATGTGCAGGCGCGGGTTGCCGATCTCTAAAAGCGCGCCCGTGGAAACAAATTGTCGGCTGTCATTGTTTTGTCTCCAAACCTGCTTGACACCAAAAGACGAACCCCGTAGTTAGCCGCTCATCGAAGCGGTCAGCCGGTTCGACAAGGATGCGAAAGCATCTGGAATGCCTGGAATGAAGTGCGGGTGTAGCTCAGTTGGTTAGAGTGCCGGCCTGTCACGCCGGAGGTCGCGGGTTCGAGCCCCGTCACTCGCGCCACTTCAAGGCAAGCGTTGAAAAACGCAATTCCAGAGATCGTATCCGTAGTGCGCGGGTGTAGCTCAGTCGGTTAGAGTGCCGGCCTGTCACGCCGGAGGTCGCGGGTTCGAGCCCCGTCACTCGCGCCATTTTTCCTCTGGAGTCATTGCCTTAGGGCAAGTTGTTCTGTCTCCGCTGCAACCCTGGCTTCACTCGAAGTGAACCGCATATTCACCCGACCGCTTCAGCAGGAAGACAGCCTTCGTCCAACCGGACTTCTCGGTGTCGGCCATGATTCGACTGAGATCACGAATGGCGCGGGAAACGGAGTAGTCGAGCTTTCGCACGTCGAGATCGAGCGTTTCACCCTCGGCCGTTCGATAATCACCTTTCAGCCCGACGGACTGGTCGTCCACATCGGCTTGCAGGTGAATTTCGATCCAGTCGCCATCAATGCTCATCATGACAGCGTCAAAGACGTGATCATAGATCTCTGCTGGAGATTGTGTCGTTTCCATATCGGCCTCCGCTAACCGATGGGTAGCAGGCGCACATGCGCAATGGAGGAAGTTTATCCCGCTGGGACCTCAAGGCAAGGCACTGTCGTGCTTTTCCTCCGCGAGGTGGGGGGCGGACCACAGCAGCGTCCATGTCGTCCTGCAAAATGACCAGCACCTGGAAGGTACAGCCGCCGGTCTCGATCAGGGCTGTTCTCAGGAGTGCAGAATCTTTTCGATCAGATAGGTTGATTCTGCGGCCTGGTCGCAAAGCTCGTAGGTTCCTGCTTCTTCAACCTGCCGGCAGACGAAATTGACGCGCGCTTCGTCGTAGTTCAGCGCCATCAGCAGGGTTTCCCGCAGGCCGATTGTCGTCAGCAATGCAGGCTCGCCGATGGCGCCTCCCAATCCCAACGCCTGGATGCGAATCGTTATAGGCATCATGCGACCTCTCCTTCTGTGGGATGTCTACCGCCTAGGTTGCAAACCGTCGATCACTAGAGTTGGCGGTAGCGCGGGGCATAGGGGCTGATTTGTCGTCGACGCAGGGCGCCTCGCTTGGTCGCAGAGCGCAATGAAATGCAGCCATATCGGGAAGTCATGCCGATGCCAGATTGTGATCTCCTTATGGCGACCTTGTTTTCTCATGCGAGAGAATGGTTTCGCAGCGCGAAAACTCCATCCGTGAGTCGTCTGCGGGGTGCGGTGCGGCCGGGCTGCGACATTTTGGCCATCCGTACGCTCAGAAGTATCGTTTCTTTTCGCCCGGAGCCCGCTTGCTGACGCGAGGGTCGCCGATTTTTCGGGGTTTGCGCCCGCCTGCCGGGGGTGCTACGTTTTGGCTGGGCTCCATTCCTTCGGCTTGAGGGGGTGAAAACCTTTCTCAAGGCTTGCACCGCAGCCCGGGCTGCGCTAACCACACGTGCGTTGCAACATATTTTTCGGCTTGCGGCTTTTTGGCTTTCGCGCTTCTCCAGCGCCCGCTGCAGGCAGGGACGGATACAATGACAGACCTTCTCGGTTCCTATATTCCGATCGCGATCTTCATCGGTATATCTCTCGTTATCGGCATTGCCCTGCTGATCGCGCCGTTTGCCGTGGCTTACAAGGCGCCCGATTCCGAGAAGCTCTCGGCTTATGAGTGCGGCTTCAATTCCTTTGATGACGCGCGCATGAAATTCGACATCCGCTTCTATCTGGTGTCGATTCTCTTCATCATCTTCGATCTGGAAGTTGCCTTTCTCTTTCCCTGGGCGGTCTCGTTCAAGGATCTGGGATGGTTTGGCTTCTGGTCCATGATGGTCTTCCTTGGTGTTCTGACCATCGGCTTTATCTATGAATGGAAGAAGGGAGCGCTCGAATGGGAGTAGCAACCACCACCCCACTTGTTGCCCAGGCGCCGAAGGGGATCATCGATCCCTCGACCGGCAAGCCGATCGGTAGCAACGACAAGTTCTACGGCGAGATCAACAATGAGCTCGCCGATAAGGGCTTTCTGGTCACCTCTACGGACGAGTTGATCAACTGGGCCCGTACCGGCTCGCTGATGTGGATGACCTTTGGTCTTGCCTGCTGCGCGGTCGAAATGATGCAGATGTCGATGCCGCGTTACGACGCCGAGCGTTTCGGCTTTGCGCCGCGCGCTTCGCCGCGCCAGTCCGACGTCATGATCGTTGCCGGCACGCTCACCAACAAGATGGCGCCCGCCCTGCGCAAGGTCTACGACCAGATGCCCGAGCCGCGTTACGTCATCTCGATGGGATCCTGCGCCAACGGCGGCGGTTATTATCATTATTCCTATTCGGTGGTGCGTGGTTGCGACCGCGTCGTGCCGGTCGATATTTATGTGCCGGGCTGTCCTCCCACGGCGGAGGCGCTCCTTTACGGGGTGCTTCTGCTGCAGAAGAAAATCCGCCGCACCGGCACGATCGAGCGCTAAGGGCAGGGGACCAGAACGATGAGTGAAGCCCTCGACGAGCTTTCCGCCTATGTCCGCGAAATGCGCGGCGCATTGGTGACTGACGCTGCCGTTACTTTCGGCGAATTGACGCTGACAACCAATGCTGAAAGCGTGATTGAACTCCTGACTTTCCTGCGGGATGATGCCCGCTGCGGTTTTGTCAGCTTCATCGATATCTGTGGCGTGGACTGGCCACAGCGCGCCGAGCGTTTCGATGTGGTCTATCACCTGCTGTCGCCGAAGCAGAACCTGCGCATCCGCATCAAGCTTGCGACGGGTGAAGATCAGCCGGTTCCGTCTGCCTGTCCGGTTTACCCGGGCGCTGACTGGTTCGAGCGCGAAGCCTACGACATGTACGGTATCCTGTTCACAGGCCATCCGGACCTGCGCCGTATCCTCACGGACTATGGTTTCGAAGGGTACCCACTGCGCAAGGACTTCCCGACGACCGGTTTCGTTGAGGTGCGGTATGACGATGAAGTCAAGCGCGTGATCTATGAGCCCGTCGAACTGAAGCAGGAATTCCGGAACTTCGACTTCATGTCGCCCTGGGAAGGAACGGATTACGTTCTACCGGGTGATGAAAAAGCGAAGCAGTAAGGAAAAGAAGCCGGTGCCGCCGTTTGGGCGGTGTCAAGGCTTGGAGCGATGCGATGAACGAACACAACGTCCGCAATTTCAATATCAATTTCGGACCCCAGCATCCCGCGGCGCACGGCGTTTTGCGTCTGGTGCTGGAGCTGGACGGCGAGCTTGTCGAACGCGTCGATCCGCATATCGGCCTGTTGCACCGTGGTACCGAGAAGCTGATCGAGACTAAGACCTATCTGCAGGCCGTTCCCTATTTCGACCGCCTCGACTACGTGGCGCCGATGAACCAGGAGCATGCCTTTGCGCTGGCCGTCGAAAAGCTGACGGGCACCGAGGTTCCGATCCGCGGTCAGCTGATCCGTGTTCTCTATTCGGAAATTGGCCGTATTCTCTCTCATCTTCTGAACGTCACGACGCAGGCCATGGACGTCGGTGCGCTGACGCCGCCGCTCTGGGGCTTTGAAGAGCGCGAAAAGTTGATGGTGTTCTATGAGCGTGCCTGCGGCGCGCGCATGCACTCGGCCTATTTCCGTCCGGGTGGCGTCCATCAAGATCTACCGCACGAGCTTGTTGAGGACATCGGCAAGTGGATCGATCCGTTCCTGAAGACCGTCGACGATATCGATGAGCTTCTGACAGGCAACCGCATCTTCAAGCAGCGCAACGTCGATATCGGCGTCGTTACGCTCGATGACGCGTGGGCCTGGGGCTTCTCCGGCGTCATGGTGCGCGGATCGGGCGCTGCCTGGGACCTGCGCAAGTCGCAGCCCTACGAATGCTATTCGCAGATGGATTTCGACATTCCGATCGGCAAGAACGGTGACTGCTTCGACCGATACCTGATCCGCATGATCGAAATGCGTGAATCCGCCAAGATCATGCGCCAATGCGTCGATCGCCTGCTGGGCGACGCCAAGATCGGTCCGGTCTCGTCGCTCGACGGCAAGATCGTGCCGCCGAAGCGTGGCGAGATGAAGCGGTCGATGGAAGCCTTGATCCATCACTTCAAGCTCTACACCGAAGGTTACCATGTGCCGGCCGGCGAGGCTTATGCCGCCGTCGAAGCACCCAAGGGCGAATTCGGCGTCTATCTTGTATCCGACGGCACCAACAAGCCGTATCGCTGTAAGATCCGGGCTCCGGGTTATGCGCATCTTCAGGCTATGGATTACATCTGTCGGGGTCACCAACTGGCTGACGTTTCGGCCATTCTGGGCTCGCTGGATATCGTGTTCGGCGAGGTGGACCGTTGATGCGTCCTGTTGCCCTCTCGCTTCTCGGCGTGCTGATTGCAGGTTCCGCGCTGGCCCAGGATACGGGCGTGGCGTCGTCGGACGACGTCAGCAGCTCGGCCGAAAGCGGCATGGGCAATCTGCTCGTCAAGGGTTACGAGATCAGGGCGGCCGTCCAGAACGGTACGCGCTACATCGTGTTTTTGCAGAAAGAAAAGTCGGCCTATGCTTGCGAATTCGTCTCCCTGACGAAGTCGCGGTGCGGTTCGATTAACTGATAGGGTTCGGGAATTATGTCCGTTCGTCGACTAGCCGAGGATAGTGTCCAGCCACAAAGCTTTGCCTTCAGGGGCGAGAATGTGGCGTGGGCGCAGGCAACGATCAAGAAATATCCGGCAGGCCGTCAGCAGTCCGCCGTTATCCCGCTTCTGATGCGGGCGCAGGAACAGGACGGCTGGGTGACAAAGGCCGCGATCGAATCGGTCGCGGACATGCTCGACATGCCGTATATCCGCGTCCTCGAAGTCGCGACCTTCTACACGCAGTTCCAGCTGAAGCCGATCGGCACGCGCGCCCATATTCAGGTGTGCGGCACGACGCCATGCATGCTGCGTGGCTCGGAAGAGCTGATCAGCCTCTGCAAGAAGCGTATTCATCCGCAGCCGCTGACCCCGAACGAGAGCGGCACGCTTTCCTGGGAAGAAGTTGAATGTCAGGGCGCCTGCGTCAACGCGCCGATGGTGATGATTTTCAAGGACAGCTACGAAGACCTGACGGTTCCGCAGCTAGAATACATCATCGACCGTTTCGATGCAGGCAAGGGCAAGGACGTTGCTCCAGGTCCGCAGATCGACCGTATTTACTCCGCTCCGGTTGGCGGCGTGACGACCTTGGCGACGCAGCCGGCAATCCAGCGCAATCAGGTCACCGAGGCAGCTCCTGCTCCTGTGGTTGCCGATGCCGCACCGGTTCCTCCGTCAAACGCCGGACGTGCAAAGACTGCCGCCGATGAGACCAATCCTACAGTGAAGACGCCGGCGACCGCCAAGGCGGCGGCTGCTGCCAATGCCAAGGTTGAAGGCGAGAACAAGGATACAGGCATTGTTGCCGAACCGCCGGCCAATAAAGCTGGCGCGACAGCGCAGCCTTCCCTTGAAGACAAGAACCGTCCTGCCGGCATAGAGCGTCCTGCCGCCGTTGATGATCTGAAGCTGGTTTCGGGCGTCGGTCCGAAGATCGAAGGTATTCTGCACGAACTCGGCATCTTCACCTTCGCGCAGGTCGCGGGTTGGAAGAAGGCCGAACGCGAATGGGTCGATGGCTACCTGAATTTCAAGGGCCGCATCGACCGGGACGACTGGGTCAAGCAAGCCAAGGCGCTGGCCAAGGGCGGCGAAGCCGAATACATCAAAGTTTTCGGCAAGAAGCCGCGATAGACAGGTGAACCATGCTCGACGATAAAGATCGCATTTTTACCAATATCTATGGCATCTTCGACAAGTCCCTGAAGGGCGCGATGAGCCGTGGTCATTGGGATGGTACCAAGCAGATCCTCGAAAAGGGTCGTGACTGGATCATCAACGAGATGAAAGCCTCCGGTCTGCGCGGCCGTGGCGGTGCAGGCTTCCCGACGGGTCTCAAGTGGTCCTTCATGCCGAAGGAAAGCGACGGCCGTCCGCATTACCTCGTCGTCAACGCCGACGAATCCGAGCCCGGCACCTGCAAGGACCGCGATATCATGCGCCACGATCCGCATACGCTGATCGAAGGCTGCGTGATCGCGAGCTTCGCCATGGGCGCGCATACCGCCTACATCTATGTTCGCGGTGAATATATGCGCGAACGCGAAGCGCTGCAGGCTGCGATCGACGAGTGCTATGACGCGGGCCTTCTCGGCATCAACAACAAGCTCGGCTGGGATATGGACATCTATGTCCACCACGGCGCCGGTGCGTACATCTGTGGCGAAGAAACCGCGCTGCTCGAAAGCCTGGAAGGCAAGAAGGGCCAGCCGCGCCTGAAGCCGCCGTTCCCGGCTAACATGGGCCTCTATGGCTGCCCGACAACCGTCAACAACGTCGAATCGATCGCCGTGGCACCGACCATCCTGCGTCGCGGCGCCGGCTGGTTCTCAGGCATCGGTCGTCCGAACAATGTCGGCACCAAGCTGTTCATGGTTTCCGGTCACGTCAACCGCCCCTGCACGGTCGAAGACGCGATGGGCATTCCCTTCCGCGAACTGATCGAGCGCCACTGTGGCGGCATCCGCGGCGGCTGGGATAACCTGCTTGCCGTGATCCCCGGTGGCTCGTCCTGCCCGGTCGTTCGGGCCGAGGACATCGTCGATGCGCCGATGGATTTCGACGGCATGCGCGACGTCAAGTCGTCCTTGGGAACGGCCGCTGTCATCGTCATGGACAAGTCGACCGATATCATCAAGGCTATCTGGCGCCTTGCAGCGTTCTACAAGCACGAGAGCTGCGGCCAGTGCACGCCTTGCCGCGAAGGCACCGGCTGGATGATGCGCGTGATGGAACGCATGGTTCAGGGGCGTGCCCAGAAGCGCGAGATCGACATGCTGTTCGACGTGACGAAGCAGGTTGAAGGCCATACGATCTGTGCGCTGGGTGATGCGGCTGCATGGCCGATCCAGGGCCTGATCCGAAACTTCCGCCCGGAAATGGAAAAGCGCATCGACGAATATACGCGCAACTCCTCGTCGCATGGTGCGGGTCTGGAGGCGGCGGAGTAACAATCATGGTTGGGCCGAAAGAAGAAAACGGTAAAGGGACGGGACCGGCAGATGCCGGCGCCGACCCTTCGTCCGCTTTCGGTTCGGCTGACGATCCGTTCGGGATGACCGAGTGGCTGAAGGAGGTGCCGGTGGCATCGCTTCATCCGCTGATGCAGCATCCGGTGGCGGCCATGGCGGCAGCGACTGCGATCGGATTTGGCGTCACCAGCCATTTTGCCGGTGTCATGTTCGGGGCGATGCAGGGCATGGCGGAGGCGGCGCAGAAGGCAGGGACGACCGGAGCGGAAACCGCGCCGGTTCATCAGCCGACGCAATCGGCTCCGGTGAAGGCACCAAAGGTGGAAACTGTCGAAAGGGCCGATCCGGTCGAGAAGACAGTCAAGCCGAAACGCAACAAACCGGCCGCTCGGGTGGTCGAGACTGTTGCGGATGACTTGAAGAAGATTGCGGGCATCGGCCCGAAGCTGGAGCAGGTGTTGAACGGCATGGGCATCCAGCGCTACCAGGATATTGCGCGCTGGACGACCAAGGATGTGCAGCGGGTGGACGAACAGCTCGGCTTCAGCGGACGGATTGCCCGCGACGGTTGGGTTGAAAGTGCAAAGACCCTGATAAAGGGCTGAAGGAAATTTCGGGGGAGGGCCTGCCAAGGGCATCCTCGACAAAGGTCTTCGTGACCTTGGATTATCTGTCCGTGGCCTCAAAGGCGGCGGACGAAGGACAGGATTGAGTGCTAAGATGGCAAAGCTGAAAGTCGACGGAAAAGAGATCGATGTTCCGGATCATTTCACGCTGCTTCAGGCGTGCGAAGAAGCCGGCGCTGAAGTTCCGCGCTTCTGTTTTCACGAGCGGCTTTCGGTTGCCGGGAACTGCCGCATGTGTCTGATCGAGGTGAAGGGAGGGCCGCCAAAACCCGCCGCTTCCTGCGCCATGGGCGTGCGCGACCTTCGCCCCGGCCCGAACGGCGAAGCCCCGGAAGTCTTCACAACCACGCCGATGGTCAAGAAGGCCCGCGAGGGTGTCATGGAATTCCTGCTGATCAACCATCCGCTGGATTGCCCGATCTGTGACCAGGGTGGCGAATGCGACCTGCAGGACCAGGCGATGGCCTTCGGCGTCGATTCGACCCGCTACAACGAAAACAAGCGTGCCGTCGAAGACAAGTATATCGGCCCGCTGGTCAAGACCGTGATGAACCGCTGCATTCACTGCACGCGCTGTGTCCGCTTCACCACGGAAGTGGCCGGCATCGCCGAACTCGGCCTGATCGGCCGCGGCGAGGACGCCGAGATCACCACCTATCTCGAGCAGGCGATGACATCCGAGCTGCAGGGCAATGTTGTTGATCTCTGCCCGGTTGGCGCGCTGACCTCCAAGCCATACGCCTTCAACGCTCGCCCTTGGGAACTCGGCAAGACCGAATCCATCGATGTGATGGATGCCGTCGGTTCCGCGATCCGGGTCGATACCCGCGGCCGTGAAGTGATGCGCGTTATGCCGCGTGTCAATGAAGAGATCAACGAAGAATGGATCTCCGACAAGACCCGCTTCATCTGGGATGGCCTCAAGACCCAGCGTCTCGACCGTCCTTACGTGAAGACGGATGGTCGTCTGCGTCCTGCAAGCTGGAACGAAGCCTTCGCTGCGATCGAGGCTGCCGTTTCGAAGACCACCGGCGACCGGATCGGCGCGATTGCCGGCGATCTGGCCTCGGTCGAGGAAATGTTCGCGCTGAAGGCGTTGATCTCATCGCTCGGCTCGGCCAATATCGACTGCCGTCAGGATGGCGCAGCGCTTGATCCATCGTTCGGCCGCGCCAGCTACATATTCAACCCGACGATCCAGGGAATCGAACGAGCCGACGCGATCCTCCTCGTCGGCGCGAACCCGCGCTATGAAGCGTCTGTACTCAACGCCCGCCTGCGCAAGCGTTACCGCATGGGCGGTCTGCCGATCGCCGTGATCGGCGAGCAAGCTGAGCTGCGTTACCCTTACGAATACCTTGGCGCGGGTACGGATACGCTTTCCGACCTGATTGCCGGCAAGGTCGGCTTCCTCGATGCGCTGAAGAAGGCCGAGCGTCCGATGATCATCGTCGGGCAAGGCGCGATTTCGGGTGCCAACGGTGCTGCCGTTCTCGCATCCATTGCCAAGCTTGCTTCAGCCGTTGGCGCTGTGAACAATGACTGGAACGGTTTCGCGGTTCTTCACACAGCGGCTTCGCGTGTTGGCGGTCTCGATCTCGGATTCGTGCCGGGTGAGGGCGGCAAGACGGCAGCTGAGATGCTGACCGGGACCGACGTTCTCTTCCTGCTCGGCGCCGACGAGATCGACTTCTCCGGCAAGACTACAGGTTTCACCGTCTACATCGGCTCGCATGGCGACAACGGTGCCCATGGCGCCGATGTCATCCTGCCGGGTGCTACATACACTGAAAAGTCTGGCCTCTGGGTCAATACCGAAGGCCGCGTCCAGATAGGCAACCGTGCCGGCTTTGCGCCGGGCGACGCCCGCGAAGACTGGGCGATCCTGCGCGCACTGTCCGATGTTCTAGGCAAGCGCCTGCCATTTGATTCGCTTGGGCAATTGCGTACGAAACTGTACGAGGAACATCCGCATTTCGCCGATGTCGATGCGATTTTCGCAGGTACGTCGGGCGAAATCGAAGCCCTTGGGCAAAAAGCAGGTGGGATGACGAAATCGGTGTTTGCGTCTCCGGTCAAAGACTTCTATTTGACGAACCCGATAGCACGCGCGTCCGCCGTCATGGCCGAATGTTCGGCCCTGGCACGCAACAATTTCAAAGCTGCGGCGGAATGAGCGCGGGAGATTAAGAGACTATGGACGCTTTCATTTCGACCTATGTTTGGCCAGCCATCATCATGGTCGCCCAGTCGCTTCTGCTTCTGGTCGCGCTGTTGCTTTTCATCGCCTATATTCTGCTGGCCGACCGCAAGATCTGGGCTGCCGTGCAGATGCGCCGCGGACCTAACGTGGTGGGTCCGTGGGGACTTTTCCAGTCCTTCGCCGATCTTTTGAAGTTCGTCTTCAAGGAACCGGTTATCCCGGCCGGCGCCAACAAGGCGCTTTTCCTTCTCGCTCCGCTCGTTTCCGTGACGCTGGCTCTTGCCGCCTGGGCGGTCATTCCGCTCAACGAAAACTGGGTGATGGCGAATATCAACGTCGGCATCCTCTATGTGCTCGCCATATCTTCTCTCGAAGTTTATGGCATCATCATGGGCGGCTGGGCGTCGAACTCGAAGTATCCGTTCCTCTCGGCGCTACGCTCGGCGGCACAGATGGTGTCCTACGAAGTCTCGATCGGCTTCGTTATCGTCACCGTTCTGCTTTGCGTCGGTTCGCTGAACCTGACGGACATCGTCAATTCGCAGCGTGACGGCCTCGGCACGATGATGGGCCTTCCGGGTTCGTTCCTCGACTGGTACTGGCTGCCGCTCTTCCCGATGTTCATCATCTTCTTTATTTCGGCGCTGGCTGAAACCAACCGTCCGCCCTTCGACCTCGTCGAAGCGGAATCCGAACTGGTCGCGGGCTTCATGGTCGAGTATGGCTCGACCCCGTACATGATGTTCATGCTCGGCGAATATGCCGCCATCTACCTGATGTGCTCGCTGACGACGATCCTGTTCCTCGGCGGCTGGCTGCCTCCGGTTGATGTCTGGTTCCTCAATTGGGTTCCGGGTATCATATGGTTCATCCTCAAGGCATCGATGGTGTTCTTCATGATAGCCATGGTGAAGGCCTTCGTACCGCGCTACCGCTACGACCAGTTGATGCGCCTGGGCTGGAAGGTGTTCCTGCCGCTCTCGCTCGCCATGGTCTTTATCGTTGCAGTCACGTTGAAGCTTGTGGTGTGGGCCTGATGTCCGCACTCGGTTTCTCGTCAATCGCCGGTTTCTCCCAGACCGGCTCGTTTGGAGGTTGATGATGGCAAGTCTTACACAAGCCGTCAGTTCGCTGTTCCTCAAGGAATTCGTGGGCGCTTTCTTTCTGTCGATGCGCTATTTCTTCGCACCGAAGGCAACGCTGAACTATCCCTTTGAAAAAGGGCCGATCAGCCCGCGTTTCCGCGGCGAACATGCACTGCGCCGCTATCCGAACGGGGAAGAGCGCTGCATCGCCTGCAAGCTGTGCGAAGCGATCTGTCCTGCACAGGCGATCACCATCGAAGCCGGCCCGCGCCGCAACGATGGTACCCGCCGCACGGTCCGTTACGATATCGACATGGTGAAGTGCATTTATTGCGGTTTCTGCCAGGAGGCATGCCCGGTCGATGCGATCGTCGAAGGCCCGAACTTCGAGTTCGCCACCGAGACGCGCGAAGAGCTGTACTACGACAAGGACCGTCTGCTCTCGAACGGCGACCGCTGGGAGCGTGAAATCGCCCGCAACATCGCGATGGACTCGCCTTACCGCTGAGCCCTTTTGGAATGAGCCCGCCAACTTGAGGCGGGTTTCAAACAGGTTTTTGGGTGATGCCGGATGTTTCCGGTGTGCCAGGGGCTGGAGCGGCAAAAGGTCGTATCCGGTCAGGAAGACGAAAAAGGCACCGATCATGGGTCTGCAGGCTCTTTTTTTCTATCTCTTCGCCTTCATCGCCGTTGCGTCGGCGTTCATGGTGATCTCGGCCAGGAACCCGGTTTATTCCGTGTTGTTTCTGATCCTGACGTTCTTCAACTCTGCCGGCCTCTTCCTGCTGACCGGCGCTGAGTTCCTCGCCATGATCCTGCTGGTCGTCTATATCGGCGCGGTTGCGGTTCTCTTCCTCTTCGTGGTGATGATGCTCGACATCGACTTCACGGAATTGAGGTCGGGCGTTCTTGAATATGCCCCGGTCGGCGCTCTGATCGGCCTGATCCTTGCAGCCGAGCTGATCATCGTCATCGGTGGCAGCACCTTCTCGCCGGAAATCGCCAAGACAATCTCGATGCCGATCCCGGCGCTGGCGGACCGGACGAACACGGCCGCCCTCGGCGACGTGCTTTATACGCACTATGTCTACTTCTTCCAGATCGCCGGGCTGGTGCTTCTGGTCGCCATGATTGGCGCTATCGTGCTGACGCTCCGTCACCGCGAGAACATCAAGCGCCAGGATATTCCCACACAGGTTGCCCGTTCGCCCAAGACCGCTGTCGAAGTGGTCAAGGTGAAGTCGGGCCAAGGCCTATAAGACGGACGCGGGGTCAAGGAACACATCATGGAAATCGGTATTTCCCACTATCTGACCGTCAGCGCCATTCTCTTCACGCTCGGCGTCTTCGGCATCTTCCTCAACCGGAAGAACGTCATCATCATCCTGATGTCGGTCGAACTCATCCTGCTTGCGGTCAACATCAACATGGTTGCCTTCTCGTCGTTCCTCAACGACATCACCGGCCAGGTGTTCGCCCTGTTCATTCTGACCGTCGCGGCCGCGGAAGCTGCGATCGGCCTTGCAATTCTCGTCGTCTTCTACCGTAACCGCGGCTCCATCGCGGTTGAAGACGTCAACATGATGAAGGGCTGACCGGGCCATGGATACGCTTATCAAAGCCATCGTCTTTCTGCCGCTGATCGGCTTCCTGATTGCAGGCCTGTTCGGCACGGCGATCGGCGCCAAGGCATCCGAATATGTCACCACCGGCTTCATGATGATCGTGGCCGTGCTGTCGTGGATCGTCTTTTTCCATGTAGCGCTCGGCGAAACCGAGATGATCAGGGTCAACGTTCTGCGCTGGGTCCAGTCGGGCAGTTTCGATGCCGAATGGGCGTTTCGTGTCGATACGCTGACGGCCGTTATGTTCGTCGTGGTCAACACGGTCTCCTGCCTGGTTCACCTCTATTCGATCGGCTACATGCACCACGATGCGCATCGGCCGCGTTTCTTCGCCTACCTGTCGCTGTTCACCTTCGCGATGCTGATGCTGATCACCTCCGACAACCTGCTGCAGATGTTCTTCGGCTGGGAAGGCGTGGGTCTGGCGTCCTATCTGCTGATCGGCTTCTGGTACAAGAAGCCGTCCGCGACGGCTGCCGCCATGAAGGCCTTCATCGTAAACCGCGTTGGCGACTTCGGCTTCGTTCTCGGCATCTTCGGTGTCTTCGTTCTGTTCGGCTCGATCAGCTTCGAGACGATCTTTGCAGCCGCTTCGACCTATCTGCCGCACGAGGGCGCTGCCGAAGGCGGCGAGGCGGTCCTGAACTTCCTCGGCATGCAACTCGACAAGGGCCATGCGATCACCGCCGTCTGCCTGCTGCTCTTCATGGGCGCGATGGGTAAGTCGGCGCAGTTCCTGCTGCACACCTGGCTTCCGGACGCGATGGAAGGCCCGACCCCGGTTTCGGCGCTCATTCACGCCGCAACCATGGTCACCGCCGGCGTCTTCCTCGTCGCCCGCATGTCGCCGCTGTTCGAATTGTCGCACACGGCTCTGACCGTCGTGACGGTTGTCGGCGCGATCACCGCCTTCTTCGCGGCTACCGTCGGCCTCGTGCAGAACGACATCAAGCGCGTCATCGCCTATTCGACCTGTTCGCAGCTCGGCTACATGTTCGTGGCGCTTGGCTGCGGTGCCTATGGCGCGGCGATCTTCCACCTGTTCACGCACGCCTTCTTCAAGGCGCTCTTGTTCCTTTGCGCCGGCTCGGTCATCCACGCCGTCGATGGCGAGCAGGACATGCGCTACATGGGCGGCCTGCGCTCGCACATCAAGTGGACCTATGGGATGATGATGATCGGCACATTTGCGATCACCGGCGTCGGCATTCCATTCACGTCGTTTGGTCTGGCTGGCTTCTTCTCCAAGGATGTGATCATCGAGTCGGCCTATGCTGCACACTCGTCGGTCAGCGGTTTTGCGTTCGCGCTTCTGGTGATCGCAGCCATGTTCACGAGCTTCTACTCCTGGCGTCTGATTTTCATGACCTTCTTTGGCAAGCCGCGCGCTTCCCATGAAGTCATGCATCACGTCCACGAATCGCCGATGGTCATGCTTGTGCCGCTGTTCGTTCTGGCTGTCGGCGCCGTGTTTGCCGGCTTCCTCGGCGAGGGCCACTTCTTCGGCGAGGAGTATGGCGAGTTCTGGCAGGGCGCACTATTCACCTCGTCGGAAAACGAAATCCTCGAGCATTTCCATCACGTGCCGGCCTGGGTGAAGCTCAGCCCGTTCATCGCGATGATCCTCGGTTTCGTTACCGCCTGGTATATGTACATCCGCTCGCCGCAGACGCCGAAGTATCTGGCTGAGCAGCATCGTGGCCTCTACCAGTTCCTGCTCAACAAGTGGTACTTCGACGAGCTTTATGACTTCCTGTTCGTTCGCACCGCCAAGCGCATCGGTGTCTTCCTCTGGAAGGAAGGCGACGGCCGCGTCATCGATGGCTACGGCCCGAACGGCATTGCCGCCCGCGTCATGGACGTGACTGACCGCGTCGTTCGCCTGCAGACTGGTTACCTTTATCACTATGCGTTCGTGATGCTGATCGGCATCGCCGCGCTCATTACCTGGATGATGCTCGGGAGTTCCTTCTGATGACCGATTGGCCCATTCTTTCAGCGGTCACCTTTCTCCCGCTGGTTGGCGTGGTTCTGCTCCTGCTTACACGCGAGGACAGCCCGGCCGGCCGCCGTAATATCCTGAACATTTCGCTTTTGACCACGATCGTCACCTTCCTGGTGTCGGCCGTGATCTGGTGGAACTTCGATAATGCCAATCCGGGCTTCCAGATGGTGGAAAAGCACGCCTGGCTCGGCACCGGCATCTCCTACCATCTCGGCATCGACGGCATCTCGGTGCTCTTCGTCGTACTCTCCGCCTTCCTGATGCCGTTCTGCGTGCTCGCAAGCTGGCATTCGGTAGAGAAGCGGCTGAAGGAATACATGATCGCCTTCCTGCTTCTGGAAGTGTTCATGGTCGGCGTGTTCGTATCGCTCGATATCGTGCTGTTCTACGTCTTCTTCGAAGCCGGCCTCATTCCGATGTTCATCATCATCGGCGTCTGGGGTGGCAAGGATCGCGTCTACGCGAGCTACAAATTCTTCCTCTACACGCTGCTTGGTTCGGTGCTGATGCTGCTCGCCATCATGGCGATGTATTGGCAGGCCGGCACGACGGACATTCCGGAACTGCTCGCCTACCAATTCCCGCGTCAGATGCAGACATGGCTATGGCTTGCCTTCTTCGCCTCGTTTGCGGTGAAGATGCCGATGTGGCCGGTCCACACCTGGCTTCCCGACGCGCACGTCCAGGCGCCGACGGCGGGATCGGTCATTCTGGCCGGCGTTCTCCTGAAGCTTGGCGGCTACGGCTTCCTGCGCTTCTCGCTGCCGATGTTCCCGCTGGCATCTGAGTATTTCGCGCCTTTCGTCTTCACGCTGTCGGTGGTCGCTATCATCTACACCTCGCTGGTCGCGATGATGCAGCAGGACATCAAGAAGCTGATCGCCTATTCGTCCGTCGCGCACATGGGCTATGTCACAATGGGCATCTTCGCCGCCAATGTTCAGGGCGTGCAGGGTGCGGTGTTCCAGATGCTGTCGCACGGTATCGTCTCGGGCGCACTCTTCCTCTGCGTCGGGGTCGTCTATGACCGCATGCACACCCGCGAGATTTCGGCCTATGGTGGTCTCGTCAACAACATGCCGAAATATGCCGTCGCCTTCATGGTCTTCACCATGGCGAACGTCGGCCTGCCCGGCACCTCCGGCTTCGTCGGTGAAGTCCTGACCCTGCTCGGCGCCTTCCGCGCCAACACATGGGTCGCGTTCTTTGCCGCAACCGGCGTCATCCTTTCAGCGGCTTACGCGCTCTGGCTCTATCGCCGGGTGATCTTCGGCCCGCTCGACAAGGAAAGCCTGAAGGCACTGCTCGATCTGTCCGGCCGCGAGAAGATCATTCTCTATCCGCTGATCGTGCTGACCATCTTCTTCGGCATCTATCCGGCTCCGGTCTTCGATGCCACGGCATCCTCGATCGACCTTTTGGTCAACAACTATTCCGCTGCAGTGCAGGCGGCGCACGATGTTGCGCTATCTGTGAAATGACGACAGGACGTGATTGAACATGACTGCTGAAACAATCCTTGCAAGTTTGCACCTGTCGCTGCCGGAAGTCATTCTTGCGGTGGGCGCTCTGTTCATGCTGATGGTCGGCGTCTTCACGGGCGAAAAACCGGGCGTGGCGACGTGGCTGGCGATCGTCATCCTGGCAATCTCCGGCGCGGTGCTGATCTGGCAGACCGGCGACGGCACCGCCTATAACGGCGTGTTCGTATCCGATGCCTTCGGACGCTTCATGAAGGTCCTGACCCTCGGCGGCTCGATCGTCGCCATCTTCATGTCGGCGGGCCAAGCGCGTCTGACGGGCATCGACAAGTTCGAATATCCGGTGCTGCTGGTTCTGGCGACGCTCGGCATGCTGCTGATGATCTCGGCGAGCGATCTGATCGCCGTCTATCTCGGTCTTGAGCTGCAGTCGCTGGCGCTCTACGTCGTCGCCGCGATCAACCGCGACAACCTGCGCTCTACGGAAGCGGGTCTCAAGTACTTCGTGCTCGGCGCGCTTTCTTCGGGCATGCTGCTTTACGGCATGTCGCTGGTCTACGGCTTCACCGGCCACACCGGCTTCACGGAAATCGCAGCCGCTCTTTCATCGGAAGGTCGTTCGCTCGGTCTCGTCTTTGGTCTGGTCTTCGTTCTTGCCGGCGTGGCCTTCAAGATTTCGGCCGTGCCGTTCCATATGTGGACGCCGGACGTTTACGAAGGTGCACCGACCCCGGTAACGGCATTCTTTGCCGCCGCCCCCAAGGTCGCGGCCATGGCCATGCTCATCCGCATCGTCGTCACACCCTTCCAGCCGATCTTCGCCGACTGGCAGCAGATCGTCGTCTTCATCTCGATCGCCTCGATGCTGCTCGGCTCCTTCGCGGCAATCGGCCAGCGCAACATCAAGCGACTGATGGCCTATTCGTCCATCGGTCACATGGGTTATGCGCTCGTCGGTCTCGCCAGCGGCTCCATGGCCGGTATTCGCGGCGTTCTCATCTATATGCTGGTCTATGTCGTCATGACGCTCGGTACTTTCGCCTGCATCATGGCCATGCGCATGAAGGATGGTGAAGCCCGCGAGAATGTCGATGATCTCTCTGGCCTGTCGCAGACCAATCCGTTCATGGCAACGGTCATCACCGTCATGATGTTCTCGCTTGCCGGCATTCCGCCGCTTGCCGGGTTCTTCGCCAAGTACTTCGTGTTCATGGCGGCGATCGAGGCGCATCTCTACGCGCTGGCCATCATCGGCGTGCTCGGTTCGGTCGTGGGTGCTTACTACTACCTGCGTGTCGTGAAGGTCATGTGGTTTGATGAGCCCAAGGGCGAGTTTGCCCGTCCGTCCGGTTCGCTGAAGCTGGTCTATGGCCTGAGCGGCCTGTTCGTTCTCGCCTACGTGCTGATCGGCGGCCCGATCGGTACCGCCGCCGAAGTCGCGGCGCGGACGTTCTTTTGAGAATTGAAGCTGGGTCGGGCAGATCATCGCTGCCCGACTTCAGGCATACCGCACTCGGTGAAGTCGGCTCCACCAACACGGAGGCGCTGCAGCTTGCGCGGGCAGGGGATACCGGTCATCACTGGATCACTGCTATCAGGCAGACGGCCGGTCGTGGCCGCCGCGGTCGCAGTTGGATGTCGGAACCCGGCAATCTCTACGCCTCCCTCCTTCTGATTGATGCTGCTCCTGTTGAAAAGCTTGGTGCGCTGCCTTTGGCTGTTGCCGTTGCCGTCTATGATGCGATCCGCGCCGTCATGCCACCGGGTGGCAATCCGGTGACGATCAAATGGCCGAACGACATTCTCGTCGGCGGCAAGAAGATCTGCGGCATACTGCTCGAGGGTGAGAGGCTTGCGGATGGCCGGCAGGCTCTGGTCATCGGTTGTGGCATCAATATCGCGGTCCTGCCGGACCATGGACTCTACCCGGTCACCAGTCTTCGCGTTGAAGGATCAACTGTTTCGCCGGACCAGATTTTTGCGCATCTCTACCAGACGATGGCCGAGATCCTGGCCATCTGGAACTACGGCGGGGGCATCAGCGCTATGATAGAGCGCTGGCGCTCTAGCGCCGGCGGCATCGGGCAGAAGATTACGGTCAATCTGCCGGATCGCTCGCTCGTCGGAATTTTTACAGGCATCGACGAAGACGGCCGCTTGGTTCTTGACCTTGGGTCAGGGATGATCGAGCGTATCGCCGCCGGCGATGTATTTTTTGGATGAAACAAGGCACACTCGACTTATGAGCAAACAAGATGAACTGGTCTTCCTGCCGTTGGGCGGGGTGGGCGAAATCGGGATGAACCTTGGCCTCTACGGCTATGGCACGCCCGCAAACCGCCAGTGGATCATGGTCGATTGCGGTGTGACCTTTCCGGGTCTCGATCTGCCGGGCGTCGATCTCGTGCTGCCCGACATTCGCTTTCTTGCCGAGCAGCGCAAGAACCTGAAGGGCATTATCATCACCCATGCCCACGAAGATCACTACGGGGCGCTGGCCGACCTCTGGCCGGGCCTGAACGTGCCGGTCTATGCTTCGCCGTTTACCGCCGGCATGCTGGAAGCCAAGCGCAATTACGAGCGTAGCCGCGCCGATGTGCCGGTCACCATCTTCAAGGAGGGCGACCGGATCAATGTCGGCCCATTCGAGATCGAGGCGGTCGGCGTCAACCATTCCATTCCGGAGCCCATGGCTCTGGTCATCCGTACGCCGCTCGGCAACATCGTCCATACCGGCGATTGGAAGATCGACCACGCACCGTCGCTCGGGCCGCTGACCGACGAGAACCGCTTCCGCCAGATCGGCGACGAAGGCGTGCTGGCCTTGATGTGCGACAGCACGAATGCCATGCGTGACGGTGTTTCTCCCTCGGAGGAAGAAGTTTCCGAGAGCCTGACCAAGGTTATCGAGAGCGCGGAAGGGCGCGTCGCAATCACCACCTTCTCATCGAATGTCGGGCGCATCCGTTCGATCGCCAAGGCTGCAGCTGCGGCTGGCCGTGAAGTTCTGCTGCTTGGCAGCTCCATGAAGCGCGTCTGTGAGGTCGCTCGCGACGTCGGGCTCATGGAAGGGTTGAACCCTTTCATTGCCGAGGACGAGTTTGGCTATATTCCACGCGACAAGGTGGTTGTTATCCTAACGGGTAGTCAGGGCGAACCCCGTGCGGCGCTCGCCAAGATCGCGCGCGACGAAATGCGCAATGTCGCCTTCACTGCTGGAGATACGGTCGTATTTTCCTCCCGTGCCATCCCGGGCAACGAAAAGGCGATCAACGACATCAAGAACGGCCTCGTCGAGCAGGGCATTCGCATCATCACCGATACGGAAGCGCTGGTCCACGTCTCCGGCCATCCCCGCCGCCACGAACTGCAGCAGATGTATTCCTGGATCCGGCCGCAAATATTGGTACCGGTGCATGGTGAGGCAGCACATCTGGTGGCGCAGGGCGAGCTTGCGCTGCAGTCCGGCATCAAGACCGTTCCGAAAATGCGCAATGGCGATATCCTGCGCCTTGCGCCGGGACCGGCCGAGGTCATTGGCGAAGCGCCGCATGGACGTATTTACAAGGACGGCAGCCTGATCGGCGACTATGACGAGATGGGAATCGGCGAACGCCGCAAGCTGTCCTTTGCCGGCCATGTTTCGGTCAGTGTTCTTCTCGACGAGCGCTACGATTTCCAGGACGACCCCGATGTCGTGACCATCGGTCTGCCGGAGTTCGACGACGAAGGTGAGAGCATGAACGATACGCTCTATGACGCCGTGCTTGGTGCCGTGGAAAGCATCCCGCGCGGAAAGCGCAAGGATCTTGCGATGGTCAAGGAAGCCGTCCGCCGGGCGGTCCGCGGCACCGCCAATGATGTCTGGGGCAAGAAGCCGCTCGTGACAGTCTTCCTCAACCGGGTTTGATTGATCGCAAGGGAAAGATCGTGCTCGGACGCGTCAATCACATCGCTCTGGTGGTTCCGGATCTTGAGGTCGCGGCTGCCCGTTATGCCGGGACTTTAAATGCGAGGGTGACGGCACCCAGCAGTCTGCCGGAACATGGCGTACGTGTCGTGTTCGTGGAGCTTGAAAACACCAAGATTGAGTTGCTGGAGCCTGTGGGCGAAGGTTCTCCTATCCAGGCGTTTCTCGATAAGAACCCGTCCGGCGGCATGCACCATATCTGCTACGAGGTCGCCGATATCCTTGCAGCACGCGATGCGCTGGTTTCCAACGGTGCGCGTGTGCTGGGGGATGGAAATCCGAAGACCGGCGCCCATGGCAAGCCTGTCCTGTTCCTTCACCCCAAGGATTTCTTCGGCACGCTGATCGAACTCGAGCAGGTGTGACAGAAAGGCGCGATGCGTCACGTTTGCGGGACTGCTGCCATAGCGCTATAAGCGCGTTATCGAAGCCCGGTTGCTGCGGCGCCTCTGTTCGGGAATTTTGTAAATGCCGCTGTTTTCCACATTCGCCATCTACTTCATCATCTGGTGGCTGACGCTCTTCATCGTTCTTCCCCTCGGTCTGCGCACCCAGGCGGAAGAGAACAATGTCGTGCCCGGCACAGTGGAAAGTGCACCGGCGAGGTTCCGTGCTTTACGGGTTTTTGTGTTGACCTCGGTGCTCGCGGCCGTTTTTCACCTGATCTGGTATATCGTCTCGGTCAAGCTGGGATACGGGCTTGACGCGATCCCGCAATTTGCGCCCAAATTCTACTGATCGCGCATCGCCGCCCGCCGATTTTACGAAGGTAAAGAGCATGGATCTGATGGCGACCGGGCATGACTCAGCGACACATCGTCCAAGGGAATAATATTCCGTCGAGGCTGACTTACGCAGAGTCAGCTCGGTGAGGTCGCTTCAAGCGCCTTAAATTCGGCACATTTCAGGCGTGCTGAACGGAATCGGGAAAATCGTCGTTTTAAAAAGTCAAAAAAAAACAAGGCTAAAAGCCTTGTTTCTAAAGTATCGCGTGATCCTTATCCGTTGCCGGTGGCTGCGGGTAAACGCGCCTAAGATCTTATCCTCCCAAGACTTGACCGCGAAATCGACAAGAATTTAATCTCCCTGCCTCTTTTGTGAGCCGAAACTAGCTCATACCTTGGGCGTTGTCATCCGATTTTTTTGCATTTTTGCGACAGTCGAGTAAAATTTTTCACTTGACAACGGAGATCACGTTACCGTTACTACGTCCTTTTTTGATGCGTATGTACGGTTCCGCGCAAATTTTGTCGCCCTTACGCTACGGGACTCTTGCTCACACAAATCACGGGTTTTCTTCGGTGCGCGAAGCGTCTATGAACGCTTTGCGGGAATCTGCTGAATTGATGAACAATTCGTGTTTCCCAGCTTCTGCGAATTTAAAACGGCACGGCCTGTTCGACGCTCCAAAGTCGCCGTTCAAGGTCTGCAAGCTCAACCTTATTTCGCCCGATTCAAACGATAGGGCGGAGTGCTCCAGTACCGGAACCCCTTCATGCGCCTGTCCCGCTTTTTCATGCCCATTCTCAAGGAAAATCCGAAGGAAGCGGAGATCGTTTCCCATCGGTTGATGCTGCGTACCGGCATGGTCAAGCAGAATTCGGCTGGCATTTATACATGGCTGCCATTGGGCAAGCGCGTTCTGGACAAGGTTAATGCGATCATCCGCGAGGAGCAGAATCGCTCCGGCGCCGTCGAGCTTTTGATGCCGACGTTGCAGTCGGCCGAGCTCTGGCAGGAAAGTGGTCGTTACGATGCCTACGGCAAGGAGATGCTGCGCATCAAGGATCGTCAGGACCGGCCGATGCTTTATGGGCCGACCAACGAGGAGATGATCACGGACGTGTTCCGATCATACGTGAAGTCCTACAAGGACCTGCCGCTGAATCTCTACCATATCCAGCTAAAGTTCCGGGACGAGATCCGTCCGCGCTTCGGCACCATGCGTTCGCGCGAGTTCCTGATGAAGGACGCCTATTCCTTCGATCTCAATCGGGAAGGGGCGGAACACGCCTATAACCGCATGTTCGCGGCTTACCTGCGCACCTTCTCGCGCATGGGTCTGCGCGCCATTCCGATGCGCGCCGATACCGGCCCGATCGGTGGCAATCTCAGCCATGAGTTCATTATCCTCGCCGAAACGGGCGAATCGGAAGTGTTCTGTCACAAGGATTTCCTTGGCTTCGATATTCCGACCGAAGATACCAATTTTGATGATGTTGCCGGTCTGAAGACGATCTTCGACAAGTGGACCTCGCTCTATGCGGCGACCTCCGAGATGCACGACGAAGCAGCCTTCAACGCGATCCCGGATGCTGACAAGGTTTCTGCCCGCGGCATCGAAGTCGGTCACATCTTCTATTTCGGCACCAAGTATTCCGAGGCCATGGGCGCCAAGGTGCAGGGACCGGATGGCAAGGAGCATACCGTTCACATGGGCTCTTATGGCATTGGCCCGACCCGTCTCGTGCCGGCGATCATCGAAGCATCGCACGACGAAAACGGCATCATCTGGCCGGATGCAATCGCGCCGTTCAACGCCGTCGTCATCAATATGAAAGCCGGCGATACCGCATGTGACACCGCCTGCGATACGATCTATGCGGCGCTGACCAAGGCCGGTATCGACACGCTTTATGACGACACAGACGATCGGGCAGGTACCAAGTTCGCGACAGCCGATCTGATCGGCGCTCCCGTCCAGATCATTGCCGGCCCGCGTTCGGTTGCCGCTGGCGAGGTCGAGATCAAGGATCGCAAGACTGGCGCCCGTGAAACGATGTCGATCGAAGCGGCGATCAACAAACTGACCGCTGCGAAATAAGGAAAACAGAATGAGTGTCGCCACGGCAGAACAGGAACCGGCGGCTGTCCGTCCGCCGTCGACCCGTCCCTTTTCCTATTTCGAGCGCATGGTCGCCTGGCGCTACCTGCGCTCCCGGCGGAAGGAGGCGTTCATTTCGGTGATCGCCGGCTTCTCTTTCATCGGCATCATGCTCGGTGTCGCGACGCTGATCATCGTCATGGCCGTCATGAACGGGTTCCGCACGGAGTTGATCTCGCGCATCCTCGGCATCAATGGCCATATGATGGTGCAGTCGCTGGATGGTCCGCTCGACAACTACGCCGATCTCGCGGCGAAGTTCTCGGGCATCCAGGGCGTGACGATGGCGATCCCGTTGATCGAGGGCCAGACGCTCGCGTCCGGCCAGGGCGGAGCAGGCACCGGGGCGCTCGTGCGCGGTGTGCGCGCCGATGATCTTGCGAAGATGAAGTCCATCTCCGACAACATCAAGTCCGGCGACCTCGTCGGCTTTGCTGCCGGAACCGGCGTCGCCATCGGCTCGCGCATGGCCGACCAGCTCGGCCTTCAGGCTGGCAGCACTATCACGCTGGTCGCTCCAGAAGGCGATGTGACGCCGATGGGGGTCAACCCGCGCGTCAAATCCTATACCGTCTCGGCGATCTTCGAGATCGGGATGTCGGAATATGATGCCTCGATCATCTTCATGCCGCTTGAAGAGGCGCAACTCTACTTCAACGCCGAGGGCATTGCCCAGTCCATCGAGCTGTTCGTCGCCAATCCGGACATGGTGGACAGCCTGCGCAAGCCGGTTGAAGACGC
Source organism: Pararhizobium capsulatum DSM 1112 (assembly GCF_030814475.1). Classification (NCBI taxonomy): domain Bacteria; kingdom Pseudomonadati; phylum Pseudomonadota; class Alphaproteobacteria; order Hyphomicrobiales; family Rhizobiaceae; genus Pararhizobium; species Pararhizobium capsulatum. Next base: position 2,114,897 of record NZ_JAUSVF010000001.1, read on the forward strand.
CGCAGGTCGGCAGATCTTGATCAGTGACTGGCGCGACCGCAACAAGACCTTCTTCTCGGCACTCGAAGTCGAACGCAACGTCATGTTCATGATCCTCACGCTGATCGTACTGGTCGCGGCGCTCAACATCGTGTCGGGCCTGATCATGCTGGTGAAGGACAAGGGGGCGGATATTGCCATCCTGCGCACGATGGGTGCCAGTTCCGGTTCCGTCATGCGAATCTTCTTCATGACCGGGGCGGCGATCGGCATTGTCGGCACATTTGCAGGCGTCCTGGTCGGGGTGATCGTTTGTCTGAATATCGAATCGATCCGCGAGTTCTTCTCGTGGATTTCGGGGCAGACGATCTTCAATCCGGAGCTTTATTTCCTCAGCCAGCTTCCGGCCGACATGAATGCCGGCGAGACGGTTTCCGTCGTGCTGATGGCGATCGGCCTTTCTTTCCTCGCGACGATCTTCCCGGCCTGGCGCGCCTCGCGCCTCGATCCGGTGCAAGCGTTGCGTTACGAGTAACAGGGATTACGACACGATGGCCGCACGCGTGGCATTGCAGCTTACCGGCGTCGAACGCCATTACACGCAGGGCGACAACTCCCTGTCGATTCTCAAGGGAGTGGATTTTTCGCTGAAGGCAGGACAGACGGTGGCGCTTGTTGCCCCCTCGGGTACCGGGAAATCCACACTCCTGCACCTTGCCGGCCTGCTGGAGCGGCCGGATGCAGGCGAGGTGTTGATCAACGGTGTCTCCTGCGGGACGATGGGCGATCAGCAGCGCACGGCTATCCGTCGCAACGATATCGGCTTCGTCTATCAGTTCCACCATTTGCTGCCGGAATTCACGGCCATCGAAAACATCATGATGCCGCAGCTGATCGCAGGTCTTGCGAAAGCCGAGGCCCGCGAACGGTCGGCTGCCCTTCTCGATTATATGCGTATCGGCCATCGGGCCGAGCACAGGCCGGCTGAATTGTCGGGCGGGGAGCAGCAGCGCGTGGCGATTGCGCGCGCCGTTGCCAATGCGCCGCTCGTGCTTCTGGCGGATGAGCCGACTGGCAATCTCGATCCCGAGACTGCCGGCTATGTCTTTGAGGCTCTGGAAGCGCTGGTACGTCAATCCGGACTGGCGGCGATGATTGCCACTCATAATTATCAGCTGGCCTCGTTGATGGATCGCCGCGTAACACTTGAAAACGGCAAGGTCGTCGAGCTCGACTGAGCGCTTCTCGGTTGTGCGATTGCGTTTTCCGAAACGCCACTGCATTGCGGAATTGTTTTTCTTTTCCAAGAACTTGTTTTGTGCATGATGCTTGAGCGCGACCGTGTGGCCGCGCTGCGCGGTAACTCCTTGAATTCCCAAAGGAGGAGATGCCGTGCTTCTGATCCATCATCGATAAAGCAGGCATTCCATGGCACGTACCTTCAACAGCATCGCCTTTGTCGCGTCTTCCGCGGATGACGCACAGCAGGCGGCCGAGGAGCTGACGGCGCTTTATGGCAATACCGACCCGACCGAAGCCGATGTGATCGTCGCGCTCGGTGGCGACGGCTTCATGCTGCAGACCCTGCACAAGACGATGAATTCGGGAAAGCTCGTCTATGGCATGAACAGGGGGTCTGTCGGCTTCCTGATGAACCGCTATAGCGCAGAAAACCTGCCGGAACGCCTCGCCGAGGCTGTCGAGAACGCCTTCCGGCCGCTGGAAATGCAGACTGTGGATGTCGACGGCAACCGTTTTCGGGCGCTGGCCATCAATGAAGTCTATCTGTTCCGGCAATCCTATCAGGCAGCCAAGCTGCGGATCGTCATTGATGGTCGGGTGCGCCTTGAGGAGCTGATCTGCGACGGGGTTCTCCTGGCGACACCGGCAGGCTCCACGGCCTACAACCTTTCCGCCCACGGACCGATCCTCCCTCTGGAAGCGCCGCTGCTGGCGCTGACGCCAGTCAGCCCCTTCCGCCCGCGGAGATGGCGCGGCGCGCTTCTTCCCAACAAGGTCACGGTCGACATAGCCATCCTTGAGGACGATAAGCGCCCGGTAAACGCGGTCGCCGATCATATCGAGGTCAAGTCGGTCGTGAAGGTACGGATTGCCGAGTCGGAAAACACCACGGCCCGGATCCTTTCGGATCCGGACTATTCCTGGTCCGATCGTATTCTGGCTGAACAATTCGACAACTGAAGGTGTCACCGGGCGAATAAGCGTCCCGAAAGCCGCCGTTCCGCCGTGTCGTTCATAAATCCTTAAATCCGGGACGATTTATCGCTAGTATTGCGCCTGAATTCATAGTCTTTGTGCGCTCTCTGCGCGCCGGAGAGTTGTGTACCCGATAGATGCACCTGGAGCTGGACAGATGCGCCGTGCCTACTTTCTTGCTGCTCTCGCCTTTACGTCGCTGACCGGTCTTGCCCGCGGGGCGGAGGAGGTGCTTCCGGCAGCAAACATCATCTTCGTGACCAGTACCGGATATTGGGAAGAAAGCGGTGATCCGCTGAACGTGCTGGATCTGACAGGCGAAGCCGAGAAGAAGCAGAATCCGCCTTCGACGCAACAGGCAGAACCGGATACCCAGCGCGGCTACTACAAGCTGATCGCCGTGCGTCAGCCCGAGGGCAACGCACATATCTATCTTCAGCAGATCGCATCCAGCGCCGATGGGCCGAAAATCATTTCATCGGCGGAGCTTGAAGAGTTTTCCGCGATGAAAGCCTATGTGACGGACATCCGCCCCGAAACATCCGACGGCATTTCACGCCAACCCGGCCTGTTTGCCACTGTCTACTTAAAGACAGACCCGGCGGCGACAGAATCGGAAACCTGGACCGTGCTGATCGACGACATCGGCGATATAAAAGTCGAGCGCGAAACCAACTGATCGGATGCTACTCGGCAGCGTCGAGCATTGCAGGTTGCGGCACGATTTCCCGGCAGCGAGACATGGCGGCGGGCAGAGATTCTGCCAAAAAGTCGATCAACGCCCTCACGGCCGGCAGAATACCGTGACGCGAGGTGAAGGCCAGATGCACGATGGAGTCTCGCGATGACCAGTCGGGCAGGACAGGGACGAGGATGCCGGACCGAAAGCCGCGTTCACAGAGATGATCGGGCAACAGGGCGACACCGACGCCTTCAATTGTCGCACGCTCGAGTATCCCGAAATCGCCGCAGCCGATTACCGGATTATGAACAATTTCACGCTCGATCCCATCCTTGTCTACGAGTTGCCAGGCGTCGGTGGCGTGGATGTCGTTCATCGAAAGCGTGGGGACCTTTGCCAACGTGTCGATGGTAATTTCACCATGATGGGCGATAAAAGCCGGGCTCGCGGCCAGGAAACGCCGGGCCTCTCCCAGCTTGCGTACGATCAGATGGTTTTCCGTATCAAGTTGGTCCCGGGCCCGGAGCGCGATGTCGATGCGCTCCTCGACCAGATCGATACGGCGGTTTGTCGTATGGACGAGAATACGAACGGCCGGGTAGCGGCGATGGAAGACGGGGAGGATGCCGGCCAGCATCGGCGTGAAACCGATGGGGCATGCAAGCCTGACGATCCCGGCCGGCGCGCTGCGCGCCGCTTCGACAACAGCCTGTGCAGCCTCGACGCCGGCAAGCACGGTCTCGCATCGCTCGTAGAAGGCTTGACCGATCTCGGTGACCCTCAATTTCCGGGTTGATCGTTCCAGAAGGCGAACGTCCAGCTGCTGTTCGAGGCGAGCGACATGTTTGCTGAGCTTGGACTTCGGAATGTTGAGGCTGCGGGCTGCAGCTGAAAACCCCTTGTGCTTCACCACGGCTGCAAACAGCGCCAGATCGTTCAAGTCTTGCATGAGACGTTCCTTTTCGAACCGCTGCTTCCAACGATATTCCTTACTATTGTTTCTATCAGGAAACGGATCGTGGAAAAAGAGCCGACTTATCGTTTGATTGTTTTGAATTCATATCATTGGCAACGAAACACTCAATCCAGAAGGTCTGCCATGAACATCCTCCATATCGATTCCGGTATCCTCGGCGATCACTCCGTTTCCCGCGCTCTGACCGCCGCCATCACCGAAAAACTGAAAGCCGAAAACGCAGGCGCCTCCGTCGTTTACCGCGACGTTGCCGCCGCACCGCTGGTCCATCTCAACGGTTCTCACCTGATGGCCGCTTCCGCCAACCCGGAAGGCATCGACAGGGGCCTCGCCGGTGAACTGGACGTCGCCCGCGATGCGCTTCAGGAATTTCTTGCAGCTGACGTCGTCGTCATCGGCGCTCCGATGTACAACTTCACCATCCCGAGCCAGTTGAAGGCCTGGATCGACCGCATCCTCGTTGCCGGCACGACCTTCCGCTACACGGCTTCCGGTGTTGAAGGCCTGGCCAAGGGCAAGACGGTGATTGTTGCCTCCACCCGTGGCGGCCACTATTCCGCCGGCTCGCCCATCAGCGCCATGGACCATCAGGAAACCTACCTGACATCCGTCTTCGCTTTCATCGGCATTACGGACGTCGAGTTCGTGCGTGCCGAAGGTTTGGCGATCAGCGCCGAATCGAAGGAAGCCTCAATTGCTGCGGCACGCAAGGAAATCGCAGCGCGGAACGACCTCGCCACTGCAGCCTGATCGAATCAAGCGAAGCATTGCAAGGCCGGGCCAGCCTCCAGCGCCCGGCCTTTCGCGTGGGTTATGCGCGCGCCGATGGACAATCGGGAGCCAAAGCTTTAGGGCCGGGAGGGGGTACGCATCAAGCGCCCTCGAGCCGAAGCCACGGAGCAGTGAGATGGACGTCAGAGACAGCAACGGCACCCTTCTTCAAGAGGGCGACAATGTCACGTTGATCAAGGACCTGAAGGTGAAGGGCACGTCGGAAACGCTGAAGCGCGGCACCGTCATCAAGGGCATCCACTTGACCGACAATCCCGATGAAGTCGATTGCCGGCATGCCAAGATCAAGGGACTGGTGCTGCGTACGGAGTTTCTGAAGAAGGCCTGACGCGAACTCGGCAATGTGCCGTTTCTTTCGCACAATGCGAATGAAACAAGGACACGGCAGGGAGCCGAAAGCTCCCTATTGCCGGCCCAGATGGTTGCGTGTTGCATACATGGCGATTGCCGCTGCGTTGGAGACGTTCAGCGACTTGATTGCGCCGGGCATATCCAGTCGGGCAAGCGCCGAGACGGTCGTGCGTGTTTTCTGCCGAAGGCCCTTGCCCTCGGCGCCGAGCACAAGCGCGACCTTTTCCCCGGACAGAGTTTCCTCCAGCGGTGCAGGCCCTTCCGAATCAAGGCCGACGGATGTGAAACCCAGCTTGTGCAACTCTTCCAGGGCGTCGGCCAGATTGGTGATCTGGATATAAGGAATCATTTCCAGCGCGCCGGAGGCGGATTTTGCCAGGACGCCCGATTCGGTCGGGCTATGACGCATGGTGGTGATCAGCGCGCCGGCGTTGAAGGCAACGGCCGATCGCATGATGGCGCCGACATTGTGCGGGTCCGTAACCTGATCCAGAACCAGAATGAGCGGGCTGTCCTTAAGTGCCGAAAGACGGCGCACGGGCAGGGGACGCGTTTCCAGCATGATGCCCTGATGGATCGCATCAGGCCCCAGAACCTTGTCGAGATCCTGCGGCGAAACCATCTCCACGGGGAACGTTAGCGCTTCAACCGGGCCGATCTCAAGGCGCACGAGCGCGTTCTGCGTCACCGACAGCTTGATGATCTGCCGCTCGGGATTATCGAGCGCTGCACGCACGGTGTGCAGGCCGTAGAGCAGCACCTGGTCGGGCTGTAGCTGTGGCGCCTTCCAGTCGTCCTTACCCTTCTTGGCTCGGCGATCCTGCTGCGGCGTCGGGATTTCTCCACGCTCGCGCCGGCCGTCGCGGTGGGCGCGTCGCAGCGTTGCATAATGGCTGTCTTTGGCGCTCTTGTCGCCCGGATTGTCCTTGGTCATGTCAGCCTTATATCGGTGAACCCGTGACGGCGAAACCGTTTTTCGCGTTTCTTGCAGCCGTCGATATTTCTGACGGAAAAACGCAATTTTTTCTGAGAGGTCGTGTTGACAGGAGGGAGCGAGGCAGTCATATACCCGGCGCAGATCACGAGGCGTCGCCGACGAGGCCACCGCCGAAATGATCTGATACTGGTCGCTTGATCCCGACAGAATAATGGAGGGATGCCCGAGTGGTTAAAGGGGACGGACTGTAAATCCGTTGGCTCAGCCTACGTTGGTTCAAATCCAACTCCCTCCACCATTCTGTTGCACGGATCATGACCCCGCGGGTATAGCTCAATGGTAGAGCAGCAGCCTTCCAAGCTGAATACGCGGGTTCGATTCCCGCTACCCGCTCCAATTTCCTAGATTATTGCTGTGTCACCTGTGCTCCGCCTCGTCACGGATCTTGTACCCCGCCGCCATGGATGGCGACGAGGGTGTGTTGGGAAGGCGTTTGCCCATCACTTCTTTTTGCCGAGCGTGCTCTCGCTGCTCTTCACCTGCGAACCAAATGCAGGCGCCGCTTTTTCAGCGACCTTATCCTTCTTCGGTTTGCGGGTTTCCTTGTTGCTCTTGACTTGACCTTTAGCCATTTCCGGCCCTCCTCTTGCTGATGGGGCGAGCATAACCCGCTTATTCTTCGAGTAAAGCAGGAGTTTGTTTTCCGCCTTCAGAAAGCTGCAGATCGTCGATCCGTCCGGCAGCCATGCTTTCATTGCGGGAATGCCGGATGCGAGAAATCAGCATGGTTAATTTAGACTTGCCGAGGGATGTGTGCCGACATACGAAGGCTGAAACGGACACGCTTTCAAAGGCTCCCAATGTCTAAGCGAATTCTTCTTGTGGGCGCCGGCCTGTCCGGCGCGGTCATCGGCCGGACCCTGGCCGAGGCGGGGCACGACATCACCATCGTCGACGAGCGCAAGCATATCGCCGGAAACTGCTACACTGAGCGTGACGACGAATCGGGCGTGATGGTTCACACCTACGGGCCGCATATCTTTCATACGGATGATGAAGAGGTCTGGACCTACGTGAACCGCTTCGAGCGGTTCATGCCCTATGTCAACCGGGTCAAGACCACCTCCGGCGACCAGGTCTATTCGCTGCCGATCAACCTGCATACGATCAACCAGGTTTTCGGCAAGAGCTTTCGCCCGGACGAGGCGAGGGCGTTTATCGAGACCCTCTCCGATACGTCGATCGAAGATCCCAAGACCTTCGAGGAGCAGGCCCTGCGATTCGTCGGCCAGAGGCTCTACGAGGCCTTCTTCAAGGGCTACACCATCAAGCAGTGGGGCTGCGATCCGAACGATCTGCCTGCGAGCATCCTGAAACGGTTGCCCGTCCGCTTCAACTATGACGATAACTACTTCTTCCATCGTTTTCAGGGCATGCCTGAAAACGGCTATACGCCGATGGTTGAGAAAATCCTTGATCATGATCGCATCCAGGTCGAGCTCAATCGGCGCTTCACGCGCTCGGACGCTGGCGCCTTCGACCATGTCTTCTATTCCGGGCCGCTGGACGGTTACTTCGACTTCGAACTCGGCCGGCTGGGCTATCGCACCCTGGATTTCGAGATGTTCCGCCATGACGGGGACTATCAGGGCTGTGCTGTGATGAACTACGGCGATGTCGAAGTGCCTTATACCCGCATCACCGAGCACAAGCATTTCTCGCCGTGGGAGAAGCACGAGAAATCCGTTTGCTACCGCGAATACTCGCGCGCCTGTGGCGAGAATGATATTCCATACTATCCTATCCGTCTCGCCGACGAGAAATCGCTGCTGGGCAGATATGTCGAAAAGGCGAAGGCGGAGCACGGGGTGACCTTCGTTGGACGCCTCGGCACCTATCGCTATCTCGACATGGACGTGACGATCCGCGAAGCGCTCGATACTGCCGCCGCCTACAAACGCGACGGCGATACCATGGGCGCGTTCCACGTCAATCCGGACTGAGCGCGCGTCGCCTCCAGCTTCGGGCCTCCGAACTCAGGCTCCCGGTTCCGGCTGGGGGCCTTTTTGCTTTTTCAGCGAGTCGAAAGTTCGCAGCTTTCCCTGCTTTCTAGTGAGTTTCGGCAGTGGAAGGGCTGTGGTTGTCGAACGGATCGGAGCGCTGCGGCTTGCAATTGGTTCCCGTCGATTGTCCTCTCTTTCTGCGGACGGGACATATTTCGCGCCGCTTATGAGAAACTGCGGACAAGTCCCGGCTTCTCCGTTGTTTTCATTCGAAAAGCCCTCCCACTGGAAAAGTCGAAGCTTACGCCCCATATGCGTCACCAAGGCGTACCGGACCTCCGGTATCGCGCAACGCAATTAAGTCTTGCGCAATTCTTCCGAAACCCTTAAACGCCTCCCCAAACCGGCGCCGCCGGACGCATCCATTGTCATAGATCACAGGAAACCTAGCCCCATGGCAAAGAGCAAATTTGAGCGCAACAAGCCGCACGTTAACATTGGCACGATCGGCCACGTTGACCATGGCAAGACGTCGCTGACGGCGGCGATCACGAAGTATTTCGGCGAGTTCAAGGCGTACGACCAGATCGACGCTGCCCCGGAAGAAAAGGCGCGCGGCATCACCATTTCGACGGCGCACGTCGAATATGAGACGCCTGCCCGTCACTACGCGCACGTCGACTGCCCCGGCCACGCCGACTACGTCAAGAACATGATCACCGGTGCGGCGCAGATGGACGGCGCGATCCTGGTTTGCTCGGCTGCCGACGGCCCGATGCCGCAGACCCGCGAGCACATCCTGCTTGCCCGTCAGGTTGGCGTTCCGGCGATCGTCGTGTTCCTCAACAAGGTCGACCAGGTTGACGACGCCGAGCTTCTCGAGCTGGTCGAGCTTGAAGTTCGCGAACTTCTGTCGTCCTACGACTTCCCGGGCGATGACATCCCGATCATCAAGGGCTCGGCTCTTGCTGCTCTGGAAGATTCGGACAAGAAGATCGGCGAAGACTCGATCCGCGAGCTGATGGCTGCTGTCGACGCCTACATCCCGACGCCTGAGCGTCCGATCAACCTGCCGTTCCTGCTGCCGATCGAAGACGTGTTCTCGATCTCGGGCCGTGGTACGGTTGTGACCGGCCGCGTCGAGCGCGGTATCGTCAAGGTTGGCGAAGAAGTCGAGATTGTCGGCATCCGCCCGACTACCAAGACGACGGTTACCGGCGTTGAAATGTTCCGCAAGCTGCTCGACCAGGGCCAGGCCGGCGACAACATCGGCGCGCTGATCCGCGGCGTCACCCGTGACGGCGTTGAGCGTGGCCAGATCCTGTGCAAGCCGGGTTCGGTCAAGCCGCACAAGAAGTTCATGGCAGAAGCCTACATCCTGACGAAGGAAGAGGGCGGCCGTCATACGCCGTTCTTCACCAACTACCGTCCGCAGTTCTACTTCCGCACGACGGACGTGACCGGCATCGTTTCGCTGCCGGAAGGCACGGAAATGGTTATGCCGGGCGACAACGTCACGGTTTCCGTCGAGCTGATCGTTCCGATCGCGATGGAAGAAAAGCTGCGCTTCGCAATCCGCGAAGGCGGCCGTACCGTCGGCGCCGGCATCGTGGCCTCGATCGTCGAGTAATCGACGGGCCGACGATGGCGAAAGCTGCCGACGGCGCTTAAGAGGTGCAAATGGCGCGCAAGCGCGATTTGCGTACGGCGCCGGGATCGTGGCTTCCATTGTCGAGTAATCGACGGTCCGGCTTCAAGCCTGATTGAATAAAAGAAGGCGTCGCAAGTGATTGCGACGCCTTCTTTTTTTGTCTTTGTGCCCGGGTGGGTTCGGAAAAGATCGCGTCGTCTTGTTGTGGGGCTGGTGCAACACAGCCGCCTTTTGAGCCCGGATATATTCCATTCAAAGCTTCATCTCTTCGATGCTTTTTGTTACAAGATAGCCGAACCCGTTGTCTTGAGCCGGCCCAATTTGGGTGAGGCTCGTTGCGCTCAATGCGCCATGGCTGGGGTAACCAATGAACATCTGGAAGATGAAGGCGCTTTGCGTCGGCGTGTTGCTGTTCGCGGTCGGAGCCTATCCGGTGAATGCCGACAATCTGATATGGGTGCCCGCAAAGACCGGCGAGAACGCCTACACGTTCAAAATGGGCATGAAGCTGCCGCTGCCGGCGGATGTAACCGCTGGGGCCGATGTATTCGTCAATGCGAACAACGCAGGGCGGCTGACGACGCTTGTGCCGGTGGATTTCTGGGGACGCATTTCCACGCAATCCGGGCAGAGCATGGCCGCTACCGGACAAAACAGTTTCAACGTTCGTCGCAACGTCGTAACGGGCGCGGTTGGCGTTGGGGTGGAGGCATTGCGCCGACGCATCCTGACCAAGCGGCTAGATCTGCAAACCAGTCGATCTTTGACCCTGCAATGCAACACGTATGAACGCCAGTGCCGTTCGGCGACAGGCAGGCAAACCGCACGGCTTTCCGTGACGGAGGGCGGACCATCCTTGATTGCCGAGGGGGCGTTCTCGACCGGGGACGGTACATTCACAAACCGGCTTGCCTTCGAGCAGAATATCCTCGGAGGCGTTGTCCTGCAGGGCGCCGTGCAAAATCCGGTTCGCGCGCCGACCGCGTCCGTCAATCTGCGCTACGCGCTCAACTGGTAATCGCCATACTTTTCTCCTAGAAACGCAGCTAAGACGTTTCTGGGAGGACGAAGATGAAGAAACGAATTCTGTTCACGGGTGGATCAGGCAAGGCGGGGCGGCATGCCGTGCCCTATCTGGTCGAGGCGGGCTATGACGTCCACAATATCGATCTCGTGCCGCTGGAGAGCCCCGGCGTCACCAACCTGATCGCTGATATCACCGACAGCGGTCAGATGTTCAACGTGCTATCCATGCACTGCGACTTTCCGGATCTCGAAAGTGGCAAGGGGGTGCAGCCCTTCGATGCCGTCGTACATTTCGCGGCCGTGCCGCGTATCCTGATCAAGCCAGACAACGAGACTTTCCGCATCAACACGATGGGCACCTACAATGTCATCGAGGCGGCAGTGAAGCTTGGCGTGCGTAAGATCATTGTGGCATCGAGCGAGACGACCTACGGCGTCTGCTTCGCCGAAGGTCATCGCGACTTCCATCACTTTCCGCTGGAGGAAGATTACGACGTCAATCCAATGGACAGCTACGGGCTTTCAAAAGTGGTCAATGAAAAGACGGCGCGTGCCTTTGCCGAACGCTCTGGCTTCGACATCTATGCGCTGCGAATCGGAAATGTCATCGAGCCCCATGAATATGCGAACTTCCCTGCCTATTTTGCCGATTCCTCCATCCGCAAGCGCATTGCCTGGAGCTATATCGACGCCCGCGATCTCGGCCAGATCGTCAAGCTCTGCATTGAGAAGGATGGCCTTGGCTATCAGGTCTTCAATGCAGCGAACGACACGATTTCGGCAAATACCCCGACGCGCGCACTTGCCGAGCGTTATTTCCCAAATGTGCCGTTCCGCCGTGAGATCGGCAGCTACGAGGGGTTGCTCTCGAATCGCAAAATCAAGGACGTGCTCGGTTTTCGCGAGGAACACGACTGGCGCAAATATGTGAAAGTGTGAATATGTGCCGCAACATACTGCCTGCCACTCTTCGCAGGGCGGGGAGGCAGGCGCGCCGTAAAATTTCTCCGCGCTTGCATACTTTTTCCACCAAAGGCGCTTGTCTTCCACGGGCAAACTGAATAATAAGCCGCAGACCCACGCGGCGCGGGTATCGCAGGCGCCCGGGGAACTAGGGGTATAGCTCAGTTGGTAGAGCGGCGGTCTCCAAAACCGCAGGTCGTAAGTTCGAGCCTTACTGCCCCTGCCATTTCATCCAGCGCAGACGATTGCCGCGGTGCAGTGGATAATGTATAAAGACGGAAGAGGGCTTGCTCTCTCCCTCTAATTTCGCAAAAAGACCGACGACCTCTTGTGATTTCGAGAATCGGTCTTTATGTAGGGTTCAAACAGACACGCGGCGCGTGGGGCTGAAAGTTCAGCTTTACGGGCCGTTAAGGCGTGAGCATTCAATGGCATCGAAAACAAATCCGTTTACGTTTCTGCAGCAGGTTCGCGCTGAAACGGCGAAAGTGACTTGGCCCTCGCGGCGTGAGACAATGATCTCCACGCTGATGGTCTTTGTCATGGTCTTTTTTGCTGCTGCTTTCTTTTTTGCGGCTGACCAGTTGATGGGTTGGGTTATCGGCCTCATCCTCAACGTCGGTCTGTAAGGAGATATAGGAATGGCAGCGCGCTGGTACATCGTTCACGCCTATTCGAACTTCGAAAAGAAGGTCGCTGACGATATTGAAAACAAGGCTCGCCAGAAGGGGCTTGAGCATCTTTTCGAAAAGATTCTTGTTCCGACCGAGAAGGTTGTCGAGGTTCGTCGCGGCCGCAAGGTCGATGCTGAGCGCAAGTTCTTCCCGGGTTACGTGCTGGTACGCGCCAACCTGACGGATGAGGCTTATCACCTCATCAAGAATACCCCGAAGGTGACGGGCTTCCTCGGTTCCGACAATAAGCCGGTTCCGATTCCGGACTATGAAGCCGAGCGCATTCTCGGTCAGGTCCAGGACGGTGTTGATCGTCCCAAGCCCTCGATCTCCTTCGAGATCGGCGAGCAGGTCCGCGTTTCCGACGGTCCGTTCGCCTCCTTCAACGGCATCGTTCAGGATGTCGATGAAGAGCGTTCGCGCCTCAAAGTCGAAGTCTCGATCTTCGGCCGCGCAACGCCGGTCGACCTCGAATACGCGCAGGTCGAGAAGGTCTGAGCAAGAATTGGTCGCGACGGTTTTGTCCGTTCGCGACCCTGACTGTTTGTCGGAGGCTTCGGTCGCCGGCAGTCGCGGGTTGTCCCGCAAAAACGCGTGGAAGGATCAAGGTCTTAGCCGGACCGGTTATCCGCACCACGCAACCGCAGCCGCCGGGCTCTCGAAAGGGGTTTGGCAGAATTGACCGGGAGACCGGTCGTCATAGTCCCGGCAATCTCGCATTTGGGTATGTCGGCAAACTGTAAAGGCAGAGAGATATGGCTAAGAAAGTTGCAGGCCAGCTCAAGCTTCAGGTCAAGGCAGGATCGGCAAACCCGTCCCCGCCGATTGGTCCTGCGCTTGGTCAGCGTGGCATTAACATCATGGAATTCTGCAAGTCGTTCAACGCGGCTACGCAGGAAATGGAAAAGGGCATGCCGATCCCGGTCGTCATCACCTATTACCAGGACAAGTCCTTCACCTTCGCTATGAAGCAGCCGCCGGTTACCTACTGGCTGAAGAAGGAAGCAAAGATCTCGTCGGGTTCCAAGACGCCTGGTAAGGGCGGCAAGGCCGGCACCATCACCAAGGCTCAGGTCCGTGCGATCGCCGAAGGTAAGATGAAGGATCTGAACGCGGCCGACATCGAAGGCGCAATGGCAATGGTTGAGGGCTCTGCCCGCTCCATGGGCCTGGAAGTGGTAGGTTGATCATGGCTAAGCTTGCAAAGCGTATTCAGAAGATCCGCGAAGGCGTTGATCCGACCAAGCTCGTCGCTCTCACCGATGCGATTTCCATGGTCAAGGAACGTGCCGTCGCCAAGTTCGACGAAACAATCGAAATTGCCATGAACCTGGGTGTTGACCCGCGCCACGCCGACCAGATGGTCCGCGGCGTTGTCAACCTCCCGAACGGTACCGGCCGCGATGTTCGCGTTGCCGTTTTCGCACGTGGCGCCAAGGCTGATGAAGCCCGCGCTGCTGGCGCAGATATCGTTGGTGCGGAAGACCTGCTGGAAATCGTCCAGGGCGGCAAGATCGACTTCGATCGTTGCATCGCGACCCCGGACATGATGCCGCTCGTCGGTCGTCTCGGTAAGGTTCTTGGCCCCCGTGGCATGATGCCGAACCCGAAGGTTGGCACGGTCACCATGGACGTCACGGGTGCCGTCAAGGCTTCCAAGGGCGGCGCCGTCGAGTTCCGCGTCGAGAAGGCTGGTATCGTCCATGCCGGTATCGGCAAGGCTTCTTTCGATGCCAAGGCTCTTGAAGAAAACATCAAGGCTTTTGCCGATGCTGTCATCAAGGCAAAGCCGGCTGGCGCCAAGGGCAATTACGTCAAGCGTGTCGCGATCTCCTCGACCATGGGTCCGGGCGTCAAGATCGATCCGGCAACCGTAAACGCCGCTTAATCGAGTTTCCCGGACCTTCTGGTCCGGAACAAAGATTTCCGGCCCTTCGGGGCCGGAAATTCCGGGATAGAACCCGGAACTCCTGTCCGAGATTGCAGGTGGTTGTCCCTTAATCACTTTTGCCTGCATGAGATGGGTGAGACCCGGATTTCAAAACGCACGGATGTGCGGAAATTCGGTTCGAACCTCGGCTTGCCTTGTGTCGCACCCGGTAACGGGGACGCGCAGGGGACAGGATCCTCGAGCGTCGCTTGGGATCAATTCTGATCCCTCGCGGCAAAGGCAAACCCGGCGGGTCCGCGATTATGCGGTCCTGTCAACTGGAGATAGGCAGTGGAAAGAGCGGAAAAACGCGAATTCGTCACAGACCTGAACGAGTCCTTCAAGGGCGCGGGATCGGTCGTTGTGGCCCACTATGCTGGTGTCACCGTCGCGCAGATGAACGATCTTCGTTCGAAAATGCGCGCTGCTGGCGGCACCGTCAAAGTCGCGAAGAACCGTCTGGCCAAGATTGCCCTTCAGGGTACGGAGTCGGAAGGGATCGCAGATCTCTTCAAGGGTCAGACGCTGATCGCATACAGCGCAGACCCGATCACGGCTCCGAAGGTCGTCATGGATTTCGCTAAGACCAACGACAAGGTCGTTGTCCTGGGCGGTTCCATGGGCGCAACCGTGCTCAACGCCGAAGCAGTCAAGTCGCTTGCGACCCTGCCTTCGCTGGACGAGCTGCGTGCAAAGCTGTTGGGTATGATTCAGACCCCGGCACAGCGTATCGCTTCGGTTGTTGCAGCACCGGCAAGCCAGCTTGCCCGCGTGTTTGCGGCCTACGCCAAGAAGGACGAAGAAGCCGCATAAGGCGGTTTTTCGCTGTTTATTCAACAAAGTTCGAACCGAACATAAGGAACTATCAAAATGGCTGATCTCGCAAAGATCGTAGACGACCTCTCCTCGCTGACCGTTCTGGAAGCTGCAGAACTGTCGAAGCTTCTCGAAGAAAAGTGGGGCGTTTCCGCTGCTGCTCCGGTAGCAGTTGCTGCTGCTGGCGGCGCTGCTGCTGCTCCGGCTGAAGAAGAAAAGACCGAATTCGACGTTATCCTCGTCGACGCCGGTGCAAACAAGATCAACGTCATCAAGGAAGTCCGCGCCATCACCGGTCTCGGCCTCAAGGAAGCCAAGGACCTCGTCGAAGGCGCTCCGAAGGCTGTCAAGGAAGCGATTTCCAAGGGTGAAGCTGCTGATCTCAAGAAGAAGCTCGAAGACGCTGGCGCCAAGGTTGACGTCAAGTAATTTGAGTTTACTGCTCGGGAGGTGGTCCGAAAGGGCCGCCTCTCTTTGATCTTTTTTTGAACGTATTACCCAAAAGCCACGTGAAAACGGCTTTTGGGTAATGGGTTCTTCAAGAGGATGGTTCGTTTCGAAGGCAGCACAGTAGTCCGCGCTGAGCGTTTTCGAACATGAACGAGTTTGAACACCACCCATGATTGACGGGATCGACTGGCCATCGGTTCCCGTCCGTTGCAGGCCCGGATGCAAAATTGAAGGAGCGACGATGGCTCAGACCCTTTCGTTTAACGGTCGTAGGCGCGTACGCAAGTTTTTTGGTAAGATCCCCGAAGTCGCTGAGATGCCGAACCTGATCGAGGTTCAGAAGGCGTCCTACGACCAGTTTCTGATGGTTGACGAGCCGCAAGGCGGCCGTCCCGATGAAGGCCTTCAGTCCGTCTTCAAGTCGGTCTTCCCGATCACCGATTTCTCGGGCGCTTCCATGCTGGAATTCGTATCCTACGAGTTCGAACAGCCGAAGTTCGACGTAGAGGAATGCCGCCAGCGCGATCTTACCTACGCTGCACCCCTCAAGGTGACGCTGCGTCTCATCGTGTTCGATATCGACGAGGATACGGGCGCGAAGTCGATCAAGGACATCAAGGAACAGAACGTCTACATGGGCGACATGCCGCTCATGACCGACAACGGTACGTTCATCGTCAACGGCACCGAGCGCGTCATCGTTTCGCAGATGCACCGTTCGCCGGGCGTGTTCTTTGACCACGACAAGGGCAAGAGCCATTCTTCCGGCAAGCTGCTCTTTGCTGCCCGCGTCATCCCGTATCGCGGTTCCTGGCTCGACATCGAATTCGACGCCAAGGACATCGTCCATGCGCGTATCGACCGTCGTCGCAAGATCCCCGTCACGTCGCTGCTGATGGCACTCGGCATGGATGGCGAGGAGATCCTCGACACCTTCTACACAAAGTCGCTCTACCAGCGCGATGGCAAGGGCTGGCGGATTCCGTTCCAGCCGGACGCCCTCAAGGGCCAGAAGGCGCTTTCCGACCTGATCGACGCCGACACCGGTGAAGTTGTTGTCGAATCCGGCAAGAAGCTGACCCCGCGCCTGCTCAAGCAGCTCACCGAGAAGGGCCTCAAGGCCATCAAGGCGAGCGATGATGATCTTTACGGCAACTATCTTGCCGAAGACCTCGTCAACATGCAGACGGGTGAAATCTTCCTCGAAGCCGGCGACGAAATCGACGAGAAGACGCTCGGCGTCATCCTCGCATCAGGCTTCGACGAAATCCCGGTTCTCGACATCGACCATATCAATGTCGGCGCCTACATCCGCAACACGCTGTCGGTAGACAAGAACGAGAACCGTCAGGATGCTCTGTTCGACATCTACCGCGTCATGCGTCCGGGCGAACCGCCGACGATGGACTCGGCTGAAGCCATGTTCAACACGCTGTTCTTCGACGCCGAGCGTTACGACCTCTCGGCCGTTGGTCGCGTGAAGATGAACATGCGCCTTGATCTTGATGCTGCCGATACGGTTCGCATCCTGCGCAAGGAAGACATCCTGGCTGTTGTGCGCATGCTCGTCGAGTTGCGTGACGGCAAGGGCGAAATCGACGACATCGACAACCTCGGCAACCGCCGTGTTCGTTCGGTCGGCGAGCTGATGGAAAACCAGTATCGCCTCGGCCTGCTCCGCATGGAGCGCGCGATCAAGGAACGCATGTCCTCGATCGAGATCGACACCGTGATGCCGCAGGACCTGATCAACGCGAAGCCGGCAGCTGCCGCGGTTCGCGAATTCTTCGGTTCCTCGCAGCTGTCGCAGTTCATGGACCAGGTGAACCCGCTTTCGGAAATCACTCACAAGCGCCGTCTTTCGGCTCTTGGCCCGGGTGGTCTCACCCGCGAGCGCGCCGGCTTTGAAGTCCGCGACGTTCACCCGACCCACTACGGCCGTATCTGCCCGATCGAAACGCCGGAAGGCCCGAACATCGGTCTGATCAACTCGCTCGCAACCTTCGCCCGCGTCAACAAGTACGGCTTCATCGAAAGCCCGTACCGCAAGATCGTGGACGGCAAGGTGACGAAGGACGTTGTCTATCTGTCGGCGATGGAAGAAGCCAAGTACCACGTCGCGCAGGCCAACTCGGTCCTGAACGCGGATGAGTCCTTCTCTGAAGAGTTCGTCGTTTGCCGTCACGCCGGCGAAGTCATGCTCTCGCCCCGCGACCAGATCAACCTGATGGACGTTTCGCCGAAGCAGCTCGTTTCGGTCGCTGCCGCGCTCATCCCGTTCCTTGAGAACGACGACGCGAACCGCGCACTGATGGGTTCGAACATGCAGCGTCAGGCCGTTCCGCTTCTGCGGGCGGAAGCGCCGTTCGTCGGTACCGGCATGGAGCCGGTCGTGGCTCGCGATAGCGGTGCTGCTATCGCCGCTCGCCGCGGCGGTGTCGTCGACCAGGTTGACGCAACGCGTATCGTTATCCGTGCGACGGAAGACCTCGATCCGGGCAAGTCCGGCGTCGATATCTACCGCCTGCAGAAGTTCCAGCGTTCCAACCAGAACACCTGCGTCAACCAGCGCCCGCTGGTTACCGTTGGCGACGTTCTGAACAAGGGCGACATCATCGCGGACGGTCCGTCGACCGACCTCGGCGATCTGGCTCTCGGCCGCAACGCGCTCGTCGCGTTCATGCCGTGGAACGGCTACAACTACGAAGACTCGATCCTGCTCTCCGAGCGTATCGTTCGTGACGACGTGTTCACCTCCATCCACATCGAAGAATTCGAAGTGATGGCCCGTGACACCAAGCTTGGTCCGGAAGAAATCACCCGCGACATTCCGAACGTTTCGGAAGAAGCGCTGAAGAACCTCGACGAAGCCGGTATCGTCTACATCGGTGCGGAAGTTCAGCCGGGCGACATCCTCGTCGGCAAGATCACACCGAAGGGCGAAAGCCCGATGACGCCGGAAGAAAAGCTTCTGCGCGCCATCTTCGGTGAAAAGGCGTCCGACGTTCGCGACACCTCCATGCGCATGCCTCCGGGCACGTTCGGCACCATCGTCGAAGTTCGCGTCTTCAACCGCCACGGCGTTGAGAAGGACGAACGTGCGATGGCGATCGAGCGCGAGGAAATCGAACGCCTCGCCAAGGACCGCGATGACGAACAGGCGATCCTTGATCGTAACGTCTACGCACGTCTGATCGACATGCTGCGTGGCCACTCGGCCGTTGCCGGTCCGAAGGGCTTCAAGAAGGGCACCGAGCTTTCCAACGCTGTCGTCTCCGAATACCCCCGCTCGCAGTGGTGGATGTTCGCAATCGAGGACGAAAAGGCTCAGGGCGAGATCGAAGCTCTGCGTGGCCAGTATGACGAATCCAAGTCGCGCCTTGAACAGCGCTTCATGGACAAGGTCGAAAAGGTTCAGCGTGGCGACGAAATGCCTCCGGGCGTCATGAAGATGGTCAAGGTCTTCGTTGCTGTGAAGCGCAAGATCCAGCCGGGCGACAAGATGGCCGGCCGTCACGGCAACAAGGGTGTCGTGTCGCGTATCGTGCCGGTCGAAGACATGCCGTTCCTGGAAGACGGCACGCATGTTGACGTCGTTCTGAACCCGCTGGGCGTGCCTTCGCGCATGAACGTCGGTCAGATCCTCGAGACACACCTCGGTTGGGCTTGCGCCGGTATGGGCAAGAAGATCGGTGCCATGCTCGACGCCTACAAGGCGGGCGACAGCATCCAACCGCTGCGCGATACCATCGACAGCGTCATCGGGTCCGGTCCGAAGGGTGAGCCGATCAAGCAGTACGACGATGAGTCGATCGTGCGCCTGGCCGAGCAGACCCGTCGCGGTGTCTCGATCGCAACGCCGGTCTTCGACGGTGCTGTGGAAGCCGACGTCAACACGATGCTGGAACAGGCAGGCCTGAAGGTCACCGGTCAGTCGACGTTGTATGATGGCCGTACCGGCGATCAGTTCGACCGTCAGGTTACCGTCGGCTACATCTACATGCTGAAGCTGAACCACCTGGTCGACGATAAGATCCACGCCCGTTCGATTGGTCCTTACTCGCTCGTTACCCAGCAGCCGCTGGGCGGCAAGGCGCAGTTCGGCGGTCAGCGCTTCGGGGAAATGGAAGTCTGGGCGCTCGAAGCCTACGGCGCCGCCTACACCCTGCAGGAAATGCTGACGGTCAAGTCGGACGACGTGGCCGGCCGTACCAAGGTCTACGAAGCGATCGTCCGTGGCGACGACACCTTCGAAGCGGGCATTCCGGAGAGCTTCAACGTTCTCGTCAAGGAAATGCGCTCGCTAGGCCTCTCGGTCGAGCTTGAAAACTCGAAGATCGAGGATGTTCAGGCAGGCCAGCTGCCCGACGCAGCCGAGTAAAACAAATAAGGTGCGCGCCCTGTCTCGGCGCGCACCATTCTCGCCCTGAAGCGCCAGTCGCGAAGGGGAGGGAAGTGGACTGCATTTCCTGCAGTCATATCTGTTAAGGCAGGGGCCGACGCCCGGGAATTGTCGGCATCCTCGCTCAGCTCAGGGCAATTCGCCCGTAAAGGAGATAGGCATGAACCAAGAGGTCATGAACCTTTTCAATCCGCAGGTGCCTGCGCAGACCTTCGATTCCATCCGGATTTCGATTGCGTCGCCGGAGAAGATTCTCTCCTGGTCCTACGGTGAGATCAAGAAGCCGGAAACCATCAATTACCGTACGTTCAAGCCGGAACGCGACGGCCTGTTCTGCGCGCGCATCTTTGGTCCCATCAAGGACTACGAATGCCTGTGCGGCAAGTACAAGCGCATGAAGTACAAGGGCATCATCTGCGAAAAGTGCGGCGTCGAAGTCACGCTGTCGCGCGTTCGCCGCGAGCGCATGGGCCATATCGAACTCGCCGCGCCCGTTGCCCACATCTGGTTCCTGAAGTCCCTGCCGAGCCGCATCGCGACGCTGCTTGACATGACGCTGAAGGATATCGAACGCGTTCTCTACTTCGAAAACTACATCGTCACCGAGCCTGGCCTGACGTCGCTGAAGGAAAATCAGCTTCTGTCGGAAGAGGAATACATGATTGCCGTCGATGAGTTCGGCGAAGATCAGTTCACGGCGATGATCGGTGCTGAAGCCATCTACGAGATGCTCGCCTCGATGAACCTCGAAAAGATCGCAGGCGATCTGCGCTCGGATCTGGCGGACACCACGTCGGAACTGAAGCAGAAGAAGCTGATGAAGCGCCTGAAGATCGTCGAGAACTTCATGGAATCCGGCAATCGTCCGGAATGGATGATCATGAAGGTCGTTCCGGTGATCCCGCCGGATCTGCGTCCGCTGGTTCCGCTGGATGGCGGCCGCTTCGCGACGTCCGACCTCAACGATCTCTATCGCCGCGTCATCAACCGTAACAACCGCCTGAAGCGCCTGATCGAGCTTCGTGCGCCCGGTATCATCATCCGCAACGAAAAGCGCATGCTGCAGGAATCTGTGGATGCGTTGTTCGACAACGGCCGCCGCGGCCGCGTGATCACGGGCGCCAACAAGCGTCCGCTGAAGTCGCTGTCCGACATGCTCAAGGGCAAGCAGGGCCGCTTCCGCCAGAACCTTCTCGGCAAGCGCGTCGACTATTCCGGCCGTTCCGTCATCGTGACCGGTCCGGAACTGAAGCTGCACCAGTGCGGCCTGCCGAAGAAGATGGCGCTCGAACTGTTCAAGCCGTTCATCTACGCCCGCCTCGACGCCAAGGGTTTCTCCTCGACCGTCAAGCAGGCCAAGAAGCTGGTTGAAAAGGAAAAGCCGGAAGTCTGGGATATCCTCGACGAGGTCATCCGCGAACATCCGGTTCTCCTGAACCGCGCACCGACGCTGCACCGCCTGGGCATCCAGGCCTTCGAACCGATCCTGGTCGAAGGCAAGGCGATCCAGCTGCACCCGCTCGTCTGCACGGCCTTCAACGCCGACTTCGACGGCGACCAGATGGCTGTTCACGTTCCGCTTTCGCTTGAAGCCCAGCTTGAAGCCCGCGTTCTGATGATGTCGACGAACAACATTCTGCACCCCGCAAACGGTGCACCGATCATCGTTCCGTCACAGGACATGGTTCTCGGCCTGTACTATTTGTCGATCCTGAACCAGAACGAGCCGGGCGAAGGCATGGCCTTCTCCGACATCGGCGAACTGCATCACGCGCTTGAAACCAAGTCCGTGACGCTGCATGCCAAGATTCGCGGCCGCTTCAAGACTGTCGATGCCGAAGGCAAGCCGGTTTCGAAGATTTTCGAAACGACGCCTGGTCGTATGCTCGTCGGCGAACTGCTGCCGAAGAACGTCAACGTGCCGTTCGACGTCTGCAACCAGGAACTGACCAAGAAGAACATCTCCAAGATGATCGACACGGTCTACCGCCATTGCGGCCAGAAGGACACGGTCATATTCTGCGACCGTATCATGCAGCTCGGTTTCGCTCATGCCTGCCGCGCCGGCATTTCGTTCGGCAAGGACGACATGGTCATTCCGGACAGCAAGGTCAAAATTGTCGGTGACACCGAAAGCCTGGTGAAGGAATACGAACAGCAGTACAACGACGGTCTCATCACCCAGGGCGAAAAGTACAACAAGGTTGTCGACGCCTGGGGCAAGGCAACAGACAAGGTCGCTGAAGACATGATGGCCCGTATCAAGGCTGTCGAGTTCGACGACAACGGTCGCCAGAAGCCAATGAACGCCATCTACATGATGTCGCACTCGGGTGCTCGTGGTTCACCGAACCAGATGCGTCAGCTGGGCGGCATGCGCGGCCTGATGGCCAAGCCGTCGGGTGAAATCATCGAGACGCCGATCATCTCGAACTTCAAGGAAGGTCTGACCGTTAACGAGTACTTCAACTCGACCCACGGCGCCCGTAAGGGCCTTGCAGACACCGCTCTGAAGACCGCGAACTCCGGTTACCTGACCCGTCGTCTCGTTGACGTCGCGCAGGATTGTATCGTCAATCTCGTCGATTGCGGCACCGAAGCCGGCCTCACCATGACCGCCATCGTCGATGCCGGTCAGGTCGTTGCCTCCATCGGCGCCCGCGTTCTCGGCCGTACGGCTCTCGACGACATCGATCACCCGGTTACGGGCGTTCGTATCGTCGATGCTGGCCGCATGATCCTTGAGCCCGATGTCATCGAGATCGAAAAGGCTGGTATCCAGTCGATCCGCATTCGCTCCGCTCTGACCTGCGAAGTTCAGACCGGTGTCTGCGGCGTCTGCTACGGTCGTGACCTTGCCCGCGGTACCCCTGTCAACATGGGTGAAGCTGTCGGCGTCATCGCCGCTCAGTCGATCGGCGAGCCGGGCACCCAGCTCACCATGCGCACGTTCCACCTTGGCGGAACGGCGACGGTGGTCGACAGCTCGTTCCTGGAAGCTTCGTACGAAGGCACGATCCAGATCAAGAACCGCAACATGCTGCGCAACTCCGATGGCAACCTGATTGCCATGGGTCGTAACATGGCTGTTCAGATCCTGGACGAACGTGGTGTCGAGCGTTCCTCGCAGCGCGTTGCCTATGGCTCGAAGATCTTTGTCGACGATGGCGACAAGGTGAAGCGCGGTCAGCGTCTCGCGGAGTGGGACCCTTACACCCGCCCGATGATGACGGAAGTAGAAGGTACGGTTCATTTCGAAGATATCGTCGATGGTATCTCCGTTCTGGAAGCGACCGACGAAGCGACCGGCATCACCAAGCGTCAGGTTATCGACTGGCGTTCGACGCCGCGCGGTATCGACCTGAAGCCGGCGATCGTCATCAAGGACAAGAATGGCGCTGTTGCCAAGCTGTCGCGTGGCGGTGAAGCCCGCTTCCTGCTTTCGGTTGACGCCATCCTGTCGGTCGAGCCGGGTACCAAGGTCTCCCAGGCAGACGTGCTTGCACGTTCGCCGCTGGAAAGCGCCAAGACGAAGGACATCACCGGTGGTCTGCCGCGCGTTGCCGAACTCTTCGAAGCGCGCCGTCCGAAGGATCACGCTATCATCGCTGAAATCGATGGTACGATCCGCTTCGGCCGCGACTACAAGAACAAGCGCCGCGTGCTGATCGAGCCTGCCGAAGACGGTGTCGAGCCGGTCGAATACCTGATTCCGAAGGGCAAGCCCTTCCATCTTCAGGATGGCGACTATATCGAAAAGGGTGACTACATCCTCGACGGTAACCCGGCACCGCATGACATCCTGGCGATCAAGGGCGTCGAGGCTCTGGCTTCGTACCTCGTGAACGAAATCCAGGAAGTCTACCGTCTGCAGGGCGTTATCATCAACGACAAGCACATCGAGGTGATCGTTCGCCAGATGCTGCAGAAGGTTGAAATCACCGATGCAGGTGACTCGACCTATATCGTTGGCGACAGCGTGGACCGGATCGAACTGGAAGACGTCAACGATCAGCTGATCGAACAGGGCAAGAAGCCGGCCTTCGGCGACCCCGTCCTGCTCGGCATCACCAAGGCGTCGCTGCAGACCCCGTCCTTCATCTCGGCCGCATCCTTCCAGGAAACGACCAAGGTGCTGACGGAAGCCGCAATCGCCGGCAAGACCGACGGTCTGCAGGGTCTGAAGGAAAACGTCATCGTCGGCCGCCTCATCCCGGCTGGTACCGGCGGCACCATGACGCAGATCCGCCGCATCGCCACGGCTCGCGACGAGATGATCCTCGAAGAGCGCCGCAAGGGCACAGGCGTGGATGTTGCAACCCCGATGCTGGCCGACATGGCCAAGGAAGAAGCGGCTGCCGAGTAACGGCAGCGGGGAGGGGCGAGTTTTCGTCCCTCCTGCAACACAAAAAAGCCGCCGGAGAAAACTTCGGCGGCTTTTTGCTTTTCGCGGACGCTGAACTGACCGGCGTTTTTCGCGCTGCGATGATCAGGCGTGAGTAAGCCCGAGAACGGTGCGCAGCTCAGACTTCGCTGCTTCGAATTCAGCCTTGAAATCGTCATGTGTCATGATGGTCTGTGAGATGACCGTTCCGGAAATGCGGCCGGCTTCGATGTCGGTGGCGTAGTGAACGCCAGCAACCATGCGGTTGTGACCATATTCCCAGGCCCGCGTCATGATCGCTGCCTTCTGTTCAGGAACCATGTTCGACAGAACGATGCCCATTACGGTTCCAAGTGTCGTGTGGCCGGAAGGGTAGGCGCCTGACTTCGAAAGTTCGACGATCGGCTTGACGAGATCGCTGTAGAGATATGGACGCGGACGCTTCCAGAACTTCTTGGCAGGGTCGATCACGGCGCCTTCCGTTGCGACGATACGGTCAAAAAAGGCAGAGAACTTCGGCAGGTTTTCCTTCGTGAACTTCGGGTTGTTGATCACGTTGGCGAAGCGCCAGATTTCCTCTGCATCGTCGGCTGTCGCAAGCGCCGCTTCTTCCGGCGTGCGGGTAACCTGCAGGGTAAGAATTTCGCCCAGCTCGGCGCGGGTCTGCGCGGAATCGTCCGCTGGCGGCGGGGGCAGCAGATCAAGGAGATTGATTTCGGTCGCGTCGGCAAACGGCTTGGCGTCTTCCGCAAACACCGGGGAGACGAGGGCAATCAAAAGTGTGACGGCGAGAATGTTGGCTAGCTTGCGCATGGCTGCTCCTTTGAGTTGGGACAGTCCGGTCTAGCAACGCTGTATTTTAACAGTATGACAAAAATGACCCGCCTTGAGGCGGGCCGAAATATCGTTGCGATGCAGGCGGCCTTAGAGTTTGTCAGGGAAAAGTGGAAACCGGTTATCCCGAAAAGACAAACGCAAACAAAGGAATCTAGAGGATGTTTGGTTCAATCTGAACCAGACATTCTCTAGCCGAACTTGATGATAGCGACTTCGCCTTCGAGCGCGCCCTGATAGGCTGAGGCATGCGGCTCTTCGTCTGGTACATCGGTAAGGGTGCCGATCTGGTCGAGATCGGCTTCCAGGAAGCCTTCCTCCGCCAATGCGTTCAAGGCCTCGCGAACAGCCGTGTCATCATCGGGCGCACGCAGCATCACGTGGATGTCGACACCCTCCTTGTCGCCGTCGTGCTGATAGGCTTTGCCGATGATGATGAAGACCATCGGGCCGTCGAGGTTGTTGTCATTGTCGGCGGTTGTACTCATGGAGCGGTCCTTCGAAGGCTGGTCCAGCCAGCAATGCAAACAGTTGATCAGAGCGAACGGCCGGGGTGAGGAGCCTTATTTGGATCGCCAGATAGATCATCTTATAATGCAACTAAGTTGGGCGAATAGCCAAAATCGATTGAGAGGACGTTTTCCACGATCCGATTCTCCTGTTGCAGGACCGGGGAATCGCGCAATTGGACGATTGCTTGATGATTCCTTAAAAGCCATACGGCCCAGCGCCGATTCAGGGGATGCGCGCCGGGCGGGGTCGTGCTATCGACCGCAAAAGCCTTGTTTTGCAGGCATAGCAGCCCTGCTGGAGCCAGATTATTTGTTAACTCCCCTTGACGGGGAGGGCTTTAATCAGTACACCGCGCCCCATTAGAGCCCATGTGAGGCTGGCTGTTTCGGGACGACACGTTCTGAAGTTCGCCTCAAACAAGGTTCAAACGCACGCTGAAGACTGCAATGCTGCACGCAAGACGCTCGAATACGGTGTCCTCTGCTTTTTTGTGGGGCCATCTGCCGAAAGGCGGATAGGCCCTGATTTTGCGCATTGGACGAACGTGTGAAGTCGCCGGAGACGGCACCGATCCGCCCGCAAGGGTAACGAGACAAGAATTTGCAAGGGATGGTTATATGCCTACCGTAAACCAGCTGATCCGTAAGCCGCGTCAGGCACAGGTAAAGCGCAATAAGGTTCCTGCTCTGCAGGAAAACCCGCAGAAGCGTGGCGTTTGCACGCGCGTTTACACAACGACCCCGAAGAAGCCGAACTCGGCGCTGCGTAAGGTTGCCAAGATTCGTCTGACGAACGGCTTCGAAGTCATCGGCTACATTCCCGGTGAAGGTCACAACCTTCAGGAACACTCCGTGGTCATGATCCGCGGCGGTCGCGTCAAGGACTTGCCGGGCGTTCGTTATCACATCATCCGCGGCGTTCTCGATACCCAGGGTGTCAAGAACCGTAAGCAGCGCCGTTCCAAGTATGGTGCGAAGCGTCCGAAGTAATTCGGATTTTCTAAAGGTTTCGGCGCTGCGCGAGGTTCTCCGCGTGATAAGGCGCCAGTTTAAAGTAGAGAGACAAACGTATGTCCCGTCGTCATAGTGCAGAAAAGCGCGAGATCAATCCGGATCCGAAGTTCGGTGATCTGGTCGTCACCAAGTTCATGAACGCTATCATGCTTCATGGTAAGAAGTCGGTCGCTGAAAACATCGTTTACGGTGCCTTCGACCTGGTACAGGGCAAGCTGAAGCAGGAGCCGGTCACCGTGTTCCATTCGGCTCTCGACAACATCGCTCCGCACGTCGAAGTTCGTTCGCGTCGCGTCGGTGGTGCAACTTACCAGGTTCCAGTCGATGTTCGCCCTGAGCGCCGTCAGGCTCTTGCTATCCGTTGGTTGATTGCTGCTGCTCGCAAGCGCAACGAAACCACCATGGTCGATCGCCTCTGCGGCGAACTCATGGATGCCGCGAACAACCGTGGCAGCGCTGTCAAGAAGCGCGAAGACACACACAAGATGGCTGACGCAAACCGCGCCTTCTCGCATTATCGCTGGTAATCGACGAACAATTTCGGAAGGGAGTCCTCTATGGCTCGCGAATATAAAATCGAAGACTACCGCAATTTCGGTATCATGGCGCACATCGACGCCGGCAAGACCACGACGACTGAGCGTATCCTGTACTACACCGGCAAGTCCCACAAGATCGGCGAAGTCCACGACGGCGCTGCGACCATGGACTGGATGGAGCAGGAGCAGGAACGCGGCATCACCATCACGTCCGCTGCGACCACGACCTTCTGGAAGGGTCGCGATGGCAAGATGCGCCGCTTCAACATCATCGACACCCCCGGCCACGTTGACTTCACGATCGAAGTCGAGCGTTCGCTGCGCGTTCTCGACGGTGCGATCGCTCTGCTCGACGCCAATGCCGGTGTTGAGCCGCAAACGGAAACCGTCTGGCGTCAGGCTGAAAAGTATCACGTTCCGCGGATGATCTTCTGCAACAAGATGGACAAGACCGGCGCTGATTTCTATCGCTCGGTTGACATGATCAAGTCCCGTCTCGGTGCGATCCCGGTCGTCATGCAGCTGCCGATCGGCGCTGAAACCGAATTCAAAGGCGTTATCGATCTGATCGAGATGAACGCTCTGATCTGGCGCGATGAATCGCTCGGCGCACAGTGGGATGTTGTCGAGATCCCGGAAGACATGAAGGACAAGGCGGAAGAATACCGCGAACTCCTCATCGAAACCGTTGTCGACATCGACGAAACGGCTATGGAAAATTACCTGAACGGTGTCATGCCTGACAACGATCAGATCCGTGCGCTCGTTCGCCGCGGCACCATCGACGTGAAGTTCCACCCGATGTTCTGCGGTACGGCTTTCAAGAACAAGGGCGTTCAGCCTCTGCTCGACGCCGTCTGCGATTATCTGCCGTCGCCGCTCGACATTCCGTCGATCAAGGGCATCGACGTCAAGACCGAAGCTGAGATCGAACGTCATCCTTCCGATGAAGAGCCGCTTTCCATGCTCGCCTTCAAGATCATGAACGACCCCTTCGTTGGTTCGCTCACGTTCGCCCGCATCTATTCCGGCAAGCTCGAAAAGGGCACGTCGGTCATGAACACTGTCAAGGAAAAGCGCGAGCGCGTCGGCCGCATGCTGCAGATGCATTCCAACTCCCGTGAAGACATCGAAGAAGCCTTTGCCGGCGACATCGTTGCTCTCGCAGGTCTCAAGGAAACCACCACCGGCGATACGCTCTGCGATCCGCTGAAGCAGGTTATCCTCGAGCGCATGGAATTCCCTGAGCCGGTCATCCAGATCGCAATCGAGCCGAAGACCAAGGGCGACCAGGAAAAGATGGGCCTCGCGCTCAACCGCCTGGCTGCTGAAGATCCTTCGTTCCGCGTCAAGACGGATGAAGAATCCGGTCAGACGATCATCGCCGGCATGGGCGAACTTCACCTCGATATTCTCGTTGACCGCATGCGTCGCGAGTTCAAGGTTGAAGCCACCGTCGGCGCGCCGCAGGTTGCCTATCGTGAATCGATCACGAAGAAGCACGAGGAAGATTACACGCACAAGAAGCAGTCCGGCGGTACCGGCCAGTTCGCGCGCGTCAAGATCATCTTCGAACCGAATGAAGAAGGCGACGACTTCAAGTTTGAATCCAAGATCGTTGGTGGTGCTATTCCGAAGGAATATATCCCAGGCGTCCAGAAGGGCATCGAAAGCGTTCTGTCCTCGGGTCCGCTTGCTGGCTTCCCGATGCTGGGCGTCAAGGCGACACTCATCGACGGTGCATTCCACGATGTTGACTCTTCGGTTCTCGCGTTCGAAATAGCCTCCCGCGCCTGCTTCCGTGAAGCGGCAAAGAAGGCTGGCGCACAGCTGCTCGAACCGATGATGAAGGTCGAAGTCGTGACGCCGGAAGATTACGTCGGCGACGTTATCGGTGACCTGAACTCCCGTCGTGGCCAGATTCAGGGCCAGGAATCGCGCGGCGTAGCCGTCGTGATCTCCGCGAACGTGCCGCTGGCGAACATGTTCAAGTACGTGGACAACCTGCGCTCGATGAGCCAGGGCCGTGCTCAGTACACGATGACCTTCGATCACTATGCGCCGGTTCCGTCGAACGTGTCGCAGGAAATCCAGGCGAAGTACTCCGGTCAGAAGTGACCGGAGCCTACCAGAGCTGACAGAAACAAGAGAATATCCCCCTTATAGGGGCAAAGAAACGGAGAGCCGGAAATGGCAAAGAGCAAATTTGAGCGCAACAAGCCGCACGTTAACATTGGCACGATCGGCCACGTTGACCATGGCAAGACGTCGCTGACGGCGGCGATCACGAAGTATTTCGGCGAGTTCAAGGCGTACGACCAGATCGACGCTGCCCCGGAAGAAAAGGCGCGCGGCATCACCATTTCGACGGCGCACGTCGAATATGAGACGCCTGCCCGTCACTACGCGCACGTCGACTGCCCCGGCCACGCCGACTACGTCAAGAACATGATCACCGGTGCGGCGCAGATGGACGGCGCGATCCTGGTTTGCTCGGCTGCCGACGGCCCGATGCCGCAGACCCGCGAGCACATCCTGCTTGCCCGTCAGGTTGGCGTTCCGGCGATCGTCGTGTTCCTCAACAAGGTCGACCAGGTTGACGACGCCGAGCTTCTCGAGCTGGTCGAGCTTGAAGTTCGCGAACTTCTGTCGTCCTACGACTTCCCGGGCGATGACATCCCGATCATCAAGGGCTCGGCTCTTGCTGCTCTGGAAGATTCGGACAAGAAGATCGGGGAAGACTCGATCCGCGAGCTGATGGCTGCTGTCGACGCCTACATCCCGACGCCTGAGCGTCCGATCAACCTGCCGTTCCTGCTGCCGATCGAAGACGTGTTCTCGATCTCGGGCCGTGGTACGGTTGTGACCGGCCGCGTCGAGCGCGGTATCGTCAAGGTTGGCGAAGAAGTCGAGATTGTCGGCATCCGCCCGACTACCAAGACGACGGTTACCGGCGTTGAAATGTTCCGCAAGCTGCTCGACCAGGGCCAGGCCGGCGACAACATCGGCGCGCTGATCCGCGGCGTCACCCGTGACGGCGTTGAGCGTGGCCAGATCCTGTGCAAGCCGGGTTCGGTCAAGCCGCACAAGAAGTTCATGGCAGAAGCCTACATCCTGACGAAGGAAGAGGGCGGCCGTCATACGCCGTTCTTCACCAACTACCGTCCGCAGTTCTACTTCCGCACGACGGACGTGACCGGCATCGTTTCGCTGCCGGAAGGCACGGAAATGGTTATGCCGGGCGACAACGTCACGGTTTCCGTCGAGCTGATCGTTCCGATCGCGATGGAAGAAAAGCTGCGCTTCGCAATCCGCGAAGGCGGCCGTACCGTCGGCGCCGGCATCGTGGCCTCGATCGTCGAGTAATTCTCGGCAGGGAAGTGGCGCGCCATAAGCGCCGCTTCCACGATCATTTGTTGGTCGAAGCATGCGATTTGGATCGTATGCCTCTCGAATTGGCGGAAGCGCGAAAAATCGCGCTTCCGTAGGCGTTCGGGCATTGTATCGGACGCCGATTCCGTATATGTCGCGGGTCGATTTGCAGATTCGAACGAACAGAAAGCGATTTGCTTTCTGTGCTCTTTGAAGCATGAGCACCCGGAAACGAAAACGAACCGCCTCCACTTGAGGCATTCGCTTAACAAGAACAAGGACAAGTCGAATGAACGGCCAGAATATCCGCATCCGCCTCAAGGCGTTTGATCATCGGATTCTTGACGCCTCTACGCGGGAAATCGTTTCGACGGCCAAGCGCACGGGTGCTTCGGTCCGTGGCCCGGTGCCGCTTCCGACGCGGATTGAGAAGTTCACAGTCAACCGCTCGCCCCACGTAGACAAGAAGAGCCGCGAACAGTTCGAGATGCGTACGCACAAGCGTCTTCTCGACATCGTCGATCCGACCCCGCAGACCGTTGACGCGCTGATGAAGCTCGACCTCGCTGCCGGCGTCGACGTCGAAATCAAGCTTTAATAACAAGGAAGGTACGTGGACCTAGGTCCAACGGCTTCCCAAAACGGGCGACCCTCTGATCGGACGATCCGAGGGAGACCTTAAACCAGAGATGCGGAGGGGTTCGCCCCGAAGCTAACTCTCAAGAGGAATGAACCAATGCGTTCAGGTGTGATTGCACAGAAAGTTGGGATGACCCGCGTCTATAACGACGCTGGTGAGCATATCCCGGTAACAGTTCTGCGTATGGAAAACTGCCAGGTAGTGGCCCATCGCACGGAAGACAAGAATGGCTACACCGCAGTTCAGCTCGGTGCTGGCCAGTCCAAGGTCAAGAACACGAACAAGGCGCAGCGCGGTCAGTTTGCTGCCGCAAGCGTAGAGCCGAAGGCAAAGGTCGTCGAGTTTCGCGTTTCGTCCGACAACCTCATCGATGTCGGCGCTGAGATCACTGCAAACCATTTCATCGCCGGCCAGCTGGTCGACGTGACTGGTACTTCGGTCGGTAAGGGTTTTGCCGGTGCGATGAAGCGCCACAACTTCGGCGGCCTGCGTGCTACGCACGGCGTGTCCGTCTCTCACCGTTCGCATGGTTCGACAGGTAACAACCAGGATCCGGGTAAGGTCTGGAAGGGCAAGCGCATGGCTGGTCATATGGGCCAGACGCGCATTACCACCCAGAACCTGGAAGTGGTCTCCACCGATGAAGACCGCGGCCTGATCCTCGTCAAGGGCGCCGTACCCGGCTCCAAGGGCGCATGGATCGTCGTTCGCGACGCCATCAAGTCCGGCACTCCGGCTGACGCTCCGCGTCCCGCCGCTGTGCGCGCAGCCAAGTAAGGAGGCCCGACTATGGATCTCAATGTAACCACCCTTGAGGGAAAAGAAGCCGGCAAGGTCTCCTTGTCCGACGCGATTTTCGGCCTTGAGCCCCGCGAAGACATCATCGCTCGCGTTGTTCGCTGGCAGCTTGCCAAGAAGCAGCAGGGCACTCACAAGGCGAAGGGTCGCGCTGAAGTCGCCCGCACCGGCGCCAAGATGTTCAAGCAGAAGGGTACGGGCCGCGCTCGTCACCATTCGGCTCGTGCACCGCAGTTCCGCGGCGGCGGTAAGGCTCATGGTCCGGTTGTTCGCAGCCACGCCCATGACCTGCCGAAGAAAGTTCGTGCTCTCGGCCTGCGCCATGCGCTGTCGGCCAAGCTTCGCGCTGAAGGCGTGATCATCGTCGACAACCTGGTTGCTGCTGAAGCAAAAACCAAGGTTCTTGCCGGTCAGTTCGCTTCGCTCGGCCTCACCAACGCACTGATCATCGGCGGCGCCGAGCTTGACAACAACTTCAAGCTTGCTGCTCAGAACATCCCGAACGTGGACGTTCTGCCGGTTCAGGGCATCAATGTTTACGACATTCTGCGTCGCGGCAAGCTCGTGCTGTCCAAGGCTGCAGTGGAAGCTCTAGAGGAGCGTTTCAAGTGACCGATCTTCGCCACTATGATGTGATCGTCTCTCCGTCGATCACGGAAAAGTCGACCCTGGTATCTGAAAACAACCAGATCGTCTTTAACGTCGCCAAGGGTGCTTCCAAGCCTGAAATCAAGGCTGCCGTCGAAGCTCTGTTCGGCGTCAAGGTTACGGCCGTGAACACGCTCGTCCGCAAGGGCAAGCTCAAGCGCTTCCGTGGCTTCGCTGGCCGGCAGTCGGACGTCAAGAAGGCAATCGTCACGCTCGCTGACGGTCAGTCCATCGACGTCTCTACCGGGCTCTAAAGGTTAAACCCGCGGTTCAAAACCTCAGGGCAGAACCCATAAGGGAACAAGAAAATGGCATTGAAAAGTTTCAATCCGACGACCCCGAGCCAGCGTCAGCTGGTCATCGTCGACCGGTCCGGCCTTCACAAGGGCAAGCCGGTCAAGGCGTTGACCGAAGGCCTGTCCTCCAAGGGCGGTCGCAATAACACCGGTCGCATTACCGTGCGCTACCAGGGCGGCGGTCACAAGCGGACCTACCGTCTGATCGACTTCAAGCGTCGCAAGTTCGACGTTGAGGGCACCGTAGAGCGTCTGGAATATGACCCGAACCGTACGGCGTTCATTGCGCTGATCAACTACGCGGACGGCGAACAGGCCTACATCCTCGCTCCGCAGCGTCTCGCTGCAGGCGACAAGGTCATCGCTTCCACGAAGCAGGTTGACGTGAAGCCCGGCAACACCATGCCGCTTCAATTCATCCCGGTTGGCTCGATCGTGCACAACGTTGAAATGAAGCCGGGCAAGGGCGGTCAGATCGCCCGTTCGGCAGGCACCTACGTTCAGCTCGTCGGTCGCGACCAGGGCATGGCGATCCTTCGCCTCAACTCTGGCGAACAGCGCCTCGTGCATTCTTCGTGCCTGGCAACTGTTGGTGCCGTATCGAACCCCGATCACGGCAACATCAACGACGGCAAGGCCGGTCGCTCCGTATGGCGCGGCAAGCGTCCGCACGTTCGCGGCGTCGTCATGAACCCGGTCGACCATCCGCACGGCGGTGGTGAAGGCCGCACATCCGGTGGCCGCCACCCGGTTACCCCGTGGGGCAAGCCGACCAAGGGCAAGCGCACGCGTTCGAACAAGTCCACGGACAAGTTCATCATGCGTTCGCGCCATCAGCGTAAGAAGTAAGAGAGGAAGTCTCCAATGGCTCGTTCAGTATGGAAAGGTCCGTTTGTTGACGGCTATCTTCTCAAGAAGGCTGAGAAGGTTCGTGAAGGCGGTCGTAGCGAAGTGATCAAGATGTGGAGCCGTCGCTCCACCATCCTGCCGCAGTTCGTCGGTCTGACCTTCGGCGTCTACAACGGTAGCAAGCATGTGCCGGTTTCCGTGTCGGAAGACATGGTCGGTCACAAGTTCGGTGAATTCTCTCCGACCCGGACCTATTACGGTCACGGTGCGGACAAGAAGGCAAAGAGGAAGTAATTATGGGCAAGGCAAAAGCCGAACGCCGGCTGAAGGATAATGAGGCGCAGGCAGTTGCGCGCACGATCCGCGTCAGCCCCCAGAAGCTCAACCTGGTTGCCGCGATGATCCGCGGCAAGAAGGTCGATCGCGCTCTGGCCGAACTGGAATTCTCGCGCAAGCGCATCTCCGACACGGTCAAGAAGACCCTCGAGTCGGCGATCGCAAACGCTGAGAACAACCACGACCTCGACGTTGACTCGCTCATCGTCGCGGAAGCCTTTGTTGGCAAGTCGATCACCATGAAGCGTTTCCACGCCCGTGGCCGCGGTCGTGCATCGCGTATCGAAAAGCCGTTCGCTCACCTGACGATCATCGTTCGTGAAGTGGAAGCCAAAGGGGAGGCCGCATAATGGGTCAGAAGATTAATCCGATTGGTTTCCGTCTGGGCATCAACCGTACCTGGGACAGCCGTTGGTTCGCCGACAATGCCGAGTACGGTCAGCTTCTTCACGAAGACCTCAAGATTCGTGCCTACCTGCTTGAAGAACTCAAGCAGGCCGGTATCGCCAAGGTCGTAATCGAGCGTCCGCACAAGAAGTGCCGCGTCACGATCCACTCGGCTCGTCCGGGCCTGATCATCGGCAAGAAGGGTGCAGACATCGAAAAGCTTCGCAAGAAGCTTTCCGAGATGACGAATTCTGAAACGCACCTCAACATCGTTGAAGTTCGTAAGCCGGAAGTCGACGCAACCCTCGTTGCTCAGTCGATTGCCCAGCAGCTCGAGCGCCGCGTGGCTTTCCGCCGTGCGATGAAGCGTTCGGTTCAGTCTGCTATGCGTCTTGGCGCCGAAGGCATCAAGATCACCTGCGGTGGCCGCCTCGGCGGTGCTGAAATCGCCCGTACGGAATGGTACCGTGAAGGTCGCGTTCCGTTGCACACGCTGCGCGCCGACATCGACTACGGTGTTGCCGAAGCAAAGACTGCTTTCGGTATCTGCGGCATCAAGGTCTGGATCTTCAAGGGCGAAATCCTTGAGCATGATCCGATGGCATCCGAACGCCGCGCAAGCGAAAGCGATGCACAAGGCCCGAGCAGCAATAACCGCCGTCGTGAAAACGCCTAACAGTCGTTCCTGGCAGCCGATATTGGAGAAGTAAAAAAATGTTGCAGCCAAAGCGTACTAAGTACCGGAAGCAGTTCAAGGGACGCATCAAGGGCGTCGCCAAGGGCGGTTCCGATCTGGCGTTCGGCGAATTCGGCCTGAAGGCTCAGGAACCGAACCGCGTCAACGCCCGTGAGATCGAAGCGGCTCGCCGCGCGATCACCCGTTACATGAAGCGCGCCGGCCGCGTGTGGATCCGCGTCTTCCCAGACGTTCCGGTCACCGCAAAGCCGACCGAAGTCCGCATGGGTAAGGGTAAAGGTTCGGTCGAATACTGGGCAGCCAAGGTCAAGCCCGGCCGAATGATGTTTGAGATCGATGGCGTTAGCGAAGAAATCGCACGCGAGGCTCTGCGCCTCGGCTCCGCCAAGCTCTCGGTTAAGACGCGCTTCGTTCAGCGCATCGCAGAGTAAGGATAGAAGCCATGAAAGCTGCAGATGTTCGCGCGCTGAGCGCCGATCAACTCAACGAAGAGCTGGCAAAGCTGAAGAAGGAGCAGTTCAACCTGCGCTTCCAGAAGGCAACCGGCCAGCTCGAAAAGTCGTCGCGCATTAATGAAGTCCGTAAGGACATCGCGCGCGTAAAAACCATTGCCCGCCAGAAGGCGGCGGAAGCCAAGGCTTAAGGACCGAAAACTATGCCGAAACGCATTCTGCAGGGCACTGTCGTCAGCGACAAGAATGACAAGACCGTTGTGGTCCGTGTCGAGCGTCGCTTCGCGCACCCGATCTTCCAGAAGACCGTCCGCCGGTCGAAGAAGTACAAGGCGCATGACGAGAACAACCAGTACAAGGTCGGCGACGTCGTTTCCATCGAGGAATGCGCGCCGATCTCCAAGGACAAGACCTGGACCGTGGTGTCTGCTCAGGTTTAATTGTTAAGACTCTTTGCGCGGGGGCTTGCTTCTCGCGCAAAAATCTGTATGAAGCAGCGTCAGAACGCTCGTCCTTCGGGCGTTCTTTTGCTTTGAGCGCACGGAAGGTCCTTGATCCAAGGAAACCACCCTGGCAACGATCGATCCCGCGCACGAACAAAATTTTCATAAGCTGGAACAGGGGGTCCCTCCGTCGTAGGAGTGTGCCCAACCGGTCTGGTAACAACAAGAAGGCGACCTGATATGATTCAGATGCAAACAAACCTCGACGTGGCGGATAATTCCGGCGCACGTCGTGTCATGTGCATCAAGGTGCTGGGCGGTTCCAAGCGTAAGTACGCTTCGGTCGGCGACATTATTGTCGTTTCGATCAAGGAAGCTATTCCGCGCGGCCGCGTCAAGAAGGGTGATGTGATGAAGGCGGTTGTTGTACGCACCGCCAAGGACATCCGTCGTCCGGACGGCAGCGTCATCCGCTTCGATAACAACGCAGCTGTTCTTATCGATAACAAGAAAGAGCCGATCGGCACCCGTATCTTCGGACCGGTTCCGCGCGAACTGCGCGCCAAGAACCACATGAAGATCATCTCGCTGGCTCCAGAAGTACTGTAAGGGAGCGACAGAGATGCAAAAGATTCGCAAGGGCGACAAAGTCGTCGTACTCACCGGTAAGGACAAGGGCCGTTCCGGTGAAGTTATCCAAGTGCTGCCGAAGGAAGATCGGGCTGTTGTGCGTGGCATCAATCTGGTGAAGCGTCACCAGCGCCAGACCCAGAGCCAGGAAGCCGGCATCATCAGCAAGGAAGCCTCCGTGCACCTTTCCAACCTCGCCGTTGCAGACAAGGACGGCAAGCCGACCCGCGTCGGCTTCAAGGTTCTTGAGGACGGCAAGAAGGTCCGTGTGGCCAAGCGTTCGGGAGAAGTGATCGATGGCTGACGCAAGCAAGTACGAGCCCCGGCTCAAGAAGGATTACGTCGAGCGCATCCGCGCTGCGATGCAGGAGAAGTTCTCCTACGCCAACGAAATGCAGATCCCGCGTCTTGAAAAGATCGTGATCAACATGGGTGTTGGCGAGTCGACCTCCGACTCCAAGAAGCCCACGGTTGCTGCAGCCGATCTCGCCGCGATTGCCGGCCAGAAGCCGGTCATCACCAAGGCTCGCAACTCCATCGCCGGCTTCAAGCTGCGCGAAGGCATGCCGATCGGTGCGAAGGTTACTCTTCGTGGCGCGCGCATGTATGAATTCCTGGACCGCCTCGTGAACATCGCTCTTCCGCGCGTTCGCGACTTCCGTGGTCTGAACCCGAAGTCCTTCGACGGCCGTGGCAACTTCGCCATGGGCATCAAAGAGCACATTGTGTTCCCTGAGATCAACTACGACAAGGTTGATCAGATGTGGGGCATGGACATCATCGTTTGCACGACGGCAACTGTCGACGACGAAGCGCGGGCTCTGC
Source organism: Pararhizobium capsulatum DSM 1112 (assembly GCF_030814475.1). Classification (NCBI taxonomy): domain Bacteria; kingdom Pseudomonadati; phylum Pseudomonadota; class Alphaproteobacteria; order Hyphomicrobiales; family Rhizobiaceae; genus Pararhizobium; species Pararhizobium capsulatum. Next base: position 2,152,402 of record NZ_JAUSVF010000001.1, read on the forward strand.
TTACAGAGTTCAACTTCCCGTTCCGCCAGTAAACCGTAACGACAAGCAGAAGGATAAGTTTTATGGCGAAAACGAGCGCAGTTGAAAAGAACAAGCGCCGCCGCAAACTGGTCTCCCAGGAAGCCTCCAAGCGGGCTGCCCTGAAGGCGACCATCATGAACCAGTCTCTTCCTCTCGAAGAGCGGTTCAAGGCAACTCTGAAGCTGGCCGCCCTCCCGCGCGATGGTTCGAAGACCCGCGTACGCAACCGTTGCGAAGTCACCGGTCGTCCGCGCGCTTACTATCGTAAACTCAAGATGTCGCGTATTGCGCTTCGCGAACTTGGCAATTTCGGCCGCGTGCCGGGCATTGTTAAGTCGAGCTGGTAAGGAGACGGGCACATGGCAATGACTGATCCATTGGGCGATATGCTCACCCGTATCCGTAACGGTGCTGCTCGCCGCAAGTCCAGCGTTTCGACGCCGGCTTCGAAGCTGCGCGCACGCGTTCTGGATGTTCTTCAGGCTGAAGGCTACATCCGCGGTTACTCCGAAGTCGAATTCGGCAACGGCAAGGCTGAGCTGAATATCGAACTGAAATACTACGAAGGTGCGTCGGTGATCCGTGAGATCGGCCGCGTATCCAAGCCGGGCCGCCGAGTTTATGTCTCGGTGAAGTCCATTCCGCAGGTCGCGAACGGTCTCGGCATCACTATCCTTTCGACTCCGAAGGGTGTGATGGCTGATCACCAGGCACGCGAACAGAACGTTGGTGGCGAGATCCTTTGCTCCGTATTCTAATACGGCGCAAGGATCTCCATAACGGACAGACAGGGTAAAACAATGTCTCGTATCGGTAAAAAGCCCGTTCAGGTTCCCGCAGGTGTCACCGCGACTGTCGATGGACAGAAGGTGACGGCAAAGGGCCCGAAGGGCGAACTCTTCTTCGTTGCAAACGACGAAGTTCTCGTAAAGCTGGAAGACGGCGCTGTTGCTGTTACTCCGGTTGACCAGTCCAAGGATGCACGGTCGAAGTGGGGCATGTCCCGCACGATGATCGAAAACATCTTCAAGGGTGTCAAGGATGGTTACGAGCGCAAGCTCGAGATCAACGGCGTTGGTTACCGCGCGTCGCTTCAGGGCAAGAACCTGCAGCTGGCACTCGGTTTCAGCCACGACGTGATCTACCAGACCCCGGAAGGCATCTCGATTGCTGTGCCGAAGCCGACGGAAATCGTCGTCACCGGCATCAACAAGCAGCAGGTCGGCCAGGTTGCAGCGGAAATCCGCGAATACCGTGGTCCTGAGCCTTACAAGGGCAAGGGCGTCAAGTATGCCGGCGAGCGGATTGTCCGCAAAGAAGGCAAGAAGAAGTAAGGATCACGCGAAATGGCTACAAGGAAAGATACTCTTGTGCGTCGCGCCTCTCGCGTGCGTCGTCAAATCAAGGCTGTTGCAAACGGCCGTCCGCGCCTGTCGGTTCATCGCTCGTCGAAGAACATCTACGCTCAGGTTATCGATGATGTTGCTGGCAAGACGCTCGCGTCTGCCTCGACCCTCGATACGGATCTCCGCTCTTCGCTGAAGACTGGCGCCGATGCAGCAGCTGCTGCAGCCGTCGGCAAGCTTCTCGCAGAGCGTGCATCGAAGGCTGGTGTCAAGGACGTCGTCTTTGACCGTGGCGCCTTCATCTATCACGGCCGCGTCAAGGCGCTCGCCGAGGCAGCCCGCGAGGGTGGCCTGAACTTCTAATGCAACTTTTCAGGCATTCGTGTCTGGACTCGAACAAGTTGCATAGATAATACCCCGGTCGCTTCGGTCTTGCACCGAAGCGACTTTTGTCAATCTGCCGATTGCACCGGAAAAGAAAAAGGAAAAGGACAATGGCACAAGAAAAAAGAGGTTCTCGCGAAGACCGCCAGAACCGCGAGGAGCGTGACAGCGAATTCGTTGACAAGCTCGTCGCCATCAACCGCGTCGCAAAAGTCGTCAAGGGCGGCCGTCGTTTCGGCTTTGCTGCTCTCGTCGTCGTCGGCGACCAGAAGGGCCGCGTTGGCTTCGGTCATGGCAAGGCACGCGAAGTGCCGGAAGCCATCCGCAAGGCCACCGAAGCTGCCAAGCGCGAACTGATCTTCGTTCCGCTGCGCTCCGGCCGTACGCTGCATCATGACGTTCACGGCCGTCACGGCGCTGGCAAGGTTCTCCTGCGCGCTGCCAAGGCTGGTACCGGCATCATCGCCGGTGGTCCGATGCGCGCCGTCTTCGAAACGCTCGGCATGCACGACGTTGTTGCGAAGTCGACCGGTTCGTCGAACCCGTACAACATGATTCGTGCCACGTTCGACGCCCTCAAGAACCAGATGCACCCGAAGGACATCGCAGCTCAGCGCGGCATGAAATATGCTACGTTGCAGGCTCGTCGTACGTCCGCCGGCGTTGCTTCCGAAGAATAAGGGAGCCTGAACAATGGCCAAGAAAGAAGTTGCACAGAAGACGGTTACGGTCGAACAGATCGGTAGCCCCATTCGCCGGCCTGCCGTACAGCGCCAGACGCTGATCGGTCTCGGGCTCAACAAGATGCACCGGGTTCGCACTCTGGAAGATACGCCTTCCGTTCGCGGCATGATCCGGTCTGTCCAGCACCTCGTTCGCGTCGTCGACGAGAAGTGAGGGAGATACAGTCATGAAACTGAATGAAATCAAGGACAACGAAGGCTCGACCCATAGCCGCAAGCGTCTCGGCCGCGGTATCGGCTCGGGCTCCGGCAAGACCGGTGGTCGTGGTGTCAAGGGTCAGAAGGCTCGTTCGGGCGTTGCGATCAACGGCTTCGAAGGCGGTCAGATGCCAATCTACCGTCGTCTGCCGAAGCGCGGCTTCAACAACATCTTCCGTGCGGATTTTGTCGTTGTGTCGCTCGGCCGCATCCAGACCGCAATCGACGCCAAGAAGCTTGACGCTTCTGCAGCGATCGATGCTGCTGCCCTGACCGCTGCCGGCGTTATCCGCCGCGCCAAGGACGGCGTTCGCATTCTGGCCGATGGCGAACTGAAGGCGAAGGTTTCGCTCGAAGTTGCCGGTGCTTCCAAGTCTGCGATCGAAAAGATCGAGAAGGCTGGCGGCTCGATCAAGCTGCTTTCGGGCGCTGCTGAATAATTGCTTTGAGAACCGCCCGGGGTGCTTCACACCGGGCGGTTTTGCTCCCATATGTGAGCCCTCACGGATAATGCGGCAGGATAGGCCGTAGCGCATTGAACGGAGACCTGGTGGGCCCATGATTGCAGTCGCAGTCGTTTTCGCGCCGGTTTCCAACCACAGAATTTAGCTTTTCCGGAGCAACCCGGTTCGTTCCGCGGGTTCCGACTGGCTACGCGGAGAATTGCATGGCTTCTGCAGCGGAACAGCTCGCCTCAAACCTGAACTTTTCGACCTTTGCCAAGGCAGAGGATCTGAAGAAACGCCTTTGGTTCACCCTTGGTGCGCTGCTGGTGTATCGTCTCGGCACCTACATCCCGTTGCCCGGCCTCAACCCTGAGGCATTTGCGCAGGCCTTCCAGGGGCAGAGCGGCGGTATTCTCGGCCTCTTCAACATGTTTTCCGGCGGCGCGGTTGCCCGCATGGCGATCTTCGCCCTCGGAATCATGCCCTACATCTCTGCCTCGATCATCGTTCAGCTGATGACCTCGGTCGTCCCGTCGCTGGAACAGCTAAAGAAGGAAGGCGAGCAGGGGCGCAAGATCATCAACCAGTACACCCGCTACGGCACGGTGCTGCTCGGCACGCTGCAAGCCTATGGCATTGCGGTTGGACTTGAGAGCGGCAACGGTCTCGTCATCGATCCGGGCTGGTTCTTCAAGATTTCCACCGTCATCTCGCTGCTCGGCGGCACGATGTTCCTGATGTGGCTCGGCGAGCAGATCACCTCGCGCGGTATCGGCAACGGTATTTCGCTGATCATCTTCGCCGGTATCGTCGCGCATCTGCCGACGGCTCTGGCCGGCACGCTTGAACTTGGTCGCACCGGCGCGCTTTCCACGCCGCTGATTCTTGCGATCATCGTCATGGTCGTAGCCGTGATCGCGCTGATCGTCTTCGTCGAACGCGCCCAGCGTCGCCTGTTGATCCAGTATCCGAAGCGACAGGTGGGCAATCGTATGTTCCAGGGCGATACGTCGCACTTGCCGCTGAAGCTGAACACCGCCGGCGTTATCCCCGCAATCTTTGCATCGTCGCTTCTGCTTCTGCCGGCGACGCTTGCAGGCTTTGCCAACAGCGCCAACATGCCAGCTTGGGCAACGACGGTGGTTGCGTCTCTCAGCCACGGCAAGCCGCTCTACATGGTGCTTTACGGCGGCATGATTGCGTTCTTCGCCTTCTTCTACACGGCCATTGTCTTCAATCCGAAGGATACGGCCGACAATCTGAAGAAGCATGGCGGCTTCATCCTCGGTATTCGCCCGGGCGAGCGCACTGCCGAATACATCGACTACGTCCTGACACGCATCACCGTTCTCGGTGCGATCTACCTGATGTTCGTCTGCATTCTGCCTGAAGTTCTCATCGCGCAGACCGGCGTGCCGTTCTACCTTGGTGGTACGTCGCTTTTGATTGTTGTCAGCGTGACCCTTGATACTGTAGCACAGGTGCAGGGTCACCTGATCGCTCAGCAGTACGAGGGGCTGATCAAGAAGTCGAAGCTGCGTGGAGGGAAGAGGGGACGATGAGGCTGATATTTTTGGGGCCGCCGGGTGCCGGCAAGGGCACACAGGCAAAGCTGCTGACGGAAAAGTATAACATTCCGCAGCTTTCCACCGGCGACATGCTGCGCGCGGCCGTTGCCGAGCAGAGCGACGTTGGCAAGCGTGCCAAGGCCGTGATGGATGCGGGGCAGCTGGTTTCCGACGAGATTGTCAACGAGATCGTTTCCGACCGCATCGATGCGCCGGATTGCGCATCGGGCTTCATTCTCGACGGATACCCGCGCACGGTTCCGCAGGCCGTGGCTCTGTCCAAGATGCTCGAAGGCAAGGGGCTTGTGCTCGATGCCGTGATCGAGTTGAAGGTCGATGAAGAAGCGCTTTTGAGGCGCATCGAGAATCGTGTAGCAGAAACCATTGCTGCAGGCGGCAAGGTTCGTTCGGATGACAATCCGGAATCGGTGAAGAAGCGTCTCGTCGAATATCGCGAGAAGACAGCACCGCTTTCGCAGCATTATGCCTCGACCGGTCAGTTGAAGACTGTCGATGGCATGGCGGATGTCGCGGTTGTTACCCGCGAGATCGAGAAAATCCTGGGTTAGGCCTTGGCCGAAATCCAAAAAGCACAGGATGGGAGTTGACTTTTACAGTCGATTCCGTCAAACACCGCGCTAACTCGCAACATGCTGGGATCGGCGCGGATTTCGAGAACGAAGTCCGGGCGCGATCTTTTTGACGTGTTCCGAACATCAACTTAACGGTCAGTCCCTTTTGGGCTGTATAACGAAGTACCTATTGCCGGACGGCAACTGGAAGCAAGGAGAACAGGCGTGGCTCGTATCGCTGGCGTCAACATCCCGACTGCAAAGCGCGTTGTTATCGCGCTGACCTATATTCACGGGATCGGTCCGAAATTTGCGCGGGAAATCATGGAAAAGGCCGGTCTTCCGGCTGACAAGCGTGTCCATCAACTGACGGACTCTGAAATCCTGCAGATCCGCGAAGCCATCGACCGCGATTACCAGGTCGAAGGTGACCTGCGTCGCGAGACGTCGATGAACATCAAGCGTCTGATGGACCTGGGCTGCTACCGCGGCCTGCGTCATCGTCGCTCGCTGCCGGTTCGCGGTCAGCGCACGCACACCAATGCTCGCACCCGCAAGGGTCCGGCAAAGGCGATTGCTGGCAAGAAGAAGTAATTTCCCTTCAGGGGAAATGGAGAGGCTGGTGCTCGGCGCCGGCCTCTTTTCGTAGTTTCGGAAGGGGCGTCCAGCATGCCCCTCCCGGTGGAGCTGCTGGCATTACGGCAGTGACGATATCGCCGCGCGGGCCGGGTATCCGGTTTGCGTAAAGACTGGAATTCAGGTCGGGACTTAGTCCCCTCCGGTGGAGCCGCTGGTACTACGGCGGTGCAGAGATCAACGAAAGGTATACCAATGGCCAAAGAAGCCACCCGCGTTCGCCGTCGCGAACGTAAGAACATTTCCACGGGCGTTGCTCACGTCAACTCCTCGTTCAACAACACCATGATCACCATCACCGACGCGCAGGGCAATGCGATTGCCTGGTCGTCGGCCGGCTCGAAGGGCTTCAAGGGTTCGCGCAAGTCGACCCCGTTCGCAGCCCAGATGGCTGCCGAAGATGCTGCCAAGAAGGCGCAGGAACACGGCATGAAGACGCTCGAAGTCGAAGTTTGCGGCCCGGGTTCGGGTCGTGAATCGGCTCTGCGCGCGCTGCAGGCTGCAGGCTTCATGATCACCTCGATCCGTGACGTTACGCCGATCCCGCACAACGGTTGCCGTCCGCGCAAGAAGCGCCGCGTCTGATCATTCACTTCGTCGGCCGGGGGAGGGTTACTTCCTCCGGTGCTTCAGGGCTCGGTTGCCACGATAGGATGGTGGCAACGAACGGAAGGCAAAACACATGATTCAGAAAAACTGGCAGGAACTCATCAAGCCGAACAAGGTCGAGTTCTCCTCTTCCGGCCGCACCAAGGTAAGCCTTGTTGCCGAGCCGCTTGAGCGTGGCTTTGGCCTGACCCTCGGCAACGCGCTTCGCCGCGTTCTTTTGTCGTCGCTTCGTGGCGCTGCGGTTACCGCGGTGCAGATCGACGGCGTCTTGCACGAGTTCTCCTCGATCCCGGGCGTCCGGGAAGACGTGACGGATATCGTGCTCAACATCAAGGAAATCGCCATCAAGATGGATGGCGACGACGCAAAGCGCATGGTCGTGCGCAAGCAGGGGCCGGGCGTTGTTACCGCCGGTGACATCCAGACGGTTGGCGATATCGAAATCCTCAACCCGAACCATGTGATCTGCACCCTCGACGAGGGCGCAGAGATCCGCATGGAGTTCACCGTCAACAACGGCAAGGGCTATGTGCCGGCCGACCGTAACCGTTCGGAAGATGCTCCGATCGGCCTCATCCCGGTCGACAGCCTGTACTCGCCGGTCAAGAAAGTGTCCTACAAGGTGGAAAACACCCGCGAAGGCCAGGTTCTCGACTACGATAAGCTGTCGATGCAGATCGAGACCGATGGTTCCGTCACCGGTGAAGATGCCGTCGCATTTGCAGCGCGCATCCTTCAGGACCAGCTCGGCGTCTTCGTCAACTTCGACGAACCGCAGAAGGAAGCCGAAGAAGAAGCCGTTACCGAACTGGCCTTCAACCCGGCGCTCCTCAAGAAGGTCGACGAACTGGAACTTTCCGTCCGTTCGGCGAACTGCCTGAAGAACGACAACATCGTCTATATCGGCGACCTCATTCAGAAGACCGAAGCCGAAATGCTTCGCACTCCGAACTTTGGCCGCAAGTCGCTGAACGAAATCAAGGAAGTTCTCGCTTCCATGGGCCTGCACCTCGGCATGGAAGTGCCTGCATGGCCGCCCGAGAATATCGAAGATCTCGCCAAGCGCTACGAAGACCAGTACTGAACAAACAAAAGGCAGGTGTAACTCTGCCTTTCCCAGTCAAACAGCAGGCAAAAGTCTGCATGTGCCAGGAAACGGCAGGCCCATCTTGAAGAGGGACCCTGCATTTAAAGGAGAATAGCAATGCGCCACGGTGTAGCCGGCCGCAAGCTGAATAGAACTGCAAGCCATCGAAAGGCAATGTTTGCCAATATGGCTGCCTCGCTCATCGAACATGAGCAGATCGTCACGACCTTGCCGAAGGCAAAGGAAATCCGTCCGATCGTCGAGAAGCTCGTAACTCTCGGCAAGCGCGGCGACCTGCACGCTCGTCGTCAGGCCATCTCGCAGATCCGCGACGTTGCTGTTGTTGCCAAGCTTTTTGACGCGATCGCTTCGCGTTACGCAACCCGCAACGGCGGTTACCTGCGCATCATGAAGGCCGGCTATCGTCACGGCGACAACGCAGCTCTCGCAGTCATCGAATTCGTTGACCGCGATCCCGCTGCCAAGGGTGCCAAGGATCTGGCCCGCGTTGCTGCCGAAGCAGAAGCTGAAGCCGCTTAATATTTTCCGTTCTTCGGGAAAACTGACAGCCGGGCCAAAAGCCCGGCTGTTTTGCGTTTGGGGTGCTGCGTTAGGGCCGGTGTTGAAGCGGTTCATCTTCACGTTTCCGCCGTCTTTGCTTTTTACCCATGAGGTCCTATCTCTAGGTCCCAATGATCGATTCCAGCAGGTTCTCATGACCCGTAAACCTTTTGCTCTCGTCCTGTCCGCGATGGCCGGACTGGCGCTTCTCGCCTTTGTTGTTCAGCCGAAGACGAGCGATGCTCAGACCAGCGCGACAGAAACGCAGAAGACCATTCCGCAAAACCATGTCGAGATGCAGCTTTCCTTCGCGCCGCTCGTCAAGCAGACGGCGAATGCGGTCGTGAACGTCTATGCCGAGAAAACTGTCCAGGGCCAGTCGCTGTTTTCGGGTGATCCCTTCTTCGAGCAGTTCTTCGGCCAGCAGATGCCGAACCGTTCGGAAAAGCAGTCCTCGCTCGGTTCCGGCGTGATCGTCGGCAAGAATGGCATCGTGGTGACCAACAATCATGTTATCGAGGGGGCAGACGACATCAAGGTGGCACTTGCGGACGGGCGGGAATTTGCAAGCAAGGTCATGCTCAAGGATGATCGCCTGGATCTGGCCGTGCTGAAGATCGAATCGGACGGCCCCTTCGAAACCATTCCTTTCGGCAATTCCGATGCGGTCGAGGTGGGCGATCTTGTGCTAGCCATCGGCAATCCGTTCGGCGTCGGCCAGACGGTGACGTCAGGCATCGTCTCTGCGCTCGCTCGCAATCAGGTCGTATCCGGTGATTTCGGCTTCTTCATTCAGACGGATGCCGCGATCAATCCCGGCAACTCCGGCGGCGGTCTCATCAACATGAAGGGCGAGCTGATCGGCATCAACACTGCGATCTTTTCGCGGGGCGGCGGCTCGAATGGTGTTGGCTTCGCTATCCCCGCCAATCTCGCCAAGGTTTTTGTCGCGTCTGCAGAAGGTGGAAACGGCAGTTTCAGCCGGCCCTATATTGGCGCAAGTTTCGAACCCGTCACGTCCGAAGTCGCCGAAGCACTGGGGCTTGAGCGGGCACGCGGCGCACTCGTCAGTTCCGTTGTCGAAGGTGGCCCAGCCGAGGCCGCCGGTCTGCGTCCCGGTGAAGTCGTAATGGCTGTAAACGGTATCCCGGTAGAGCATCCCGACGCGCTCGGTTACCGTCTGACCACAGTCGGCGTCGGCCATGATGCCAGGCTGACGGTGGCTGACAACGGCAAGACCCGCGATGTCGTTCTGTCCCTCACTGATGCTCCCGAGAAGCCTCCGCGCGATGAAAGGCTGATCGAAGGACGCAATCCCTTCGCAGGTGCTGTCGTCGGTAATCTTTCGCCACGACTTGCGGATGAGCTGCATATGCCGGGCGGATCGAAGGGAGTTGTCGTGACCGAGGTCAATCGCGGCTCACCGGCGGCCCGGGTTGGCTTTCAGCCCAAGGATATCATCGTCGCAGTGAATGGAACGGCGATTGAGAACTCGGCGTCGCTCGAGGAGCTTGCCGCGCAGGACCCCTCTTTCTGGCGCGTCGAGATCGAACGCGATGGCCAGCGCATTCGTCAGTTCTTCCGATGAGCGATCTGTTCTCGCCCCACGAGCCGCCGGGCATGGAGACAAAGCGTCCGCTTGCAGATCGTCTGCGTCCGCAATCACTCGCAGAAGTCACAGGACAGGCGCATCTGGCAGGGGAAGACGGCGCCCTGTCGCGCATGATCGCTTCGGGAACGCTTGGCTCGATGATCTTCTGGGGGCCGCCGGGGACAGGCAAGACCACCGTGGCGCGATTGCTTTCGGGCGAAGCGGGGCTGGCCTTCGAGCAGATTTCCGCGATTTTTTCGGGTGTTGCCGATCTCAAGAAGGTCTTCGAATCGGCTCGGGCGCGACGGATGTCCGGCCGGCAGACGCTGCTTTTCGTCGACGAGATCCACCGTTTCAACCGCGCCCAGCAGGATAGCTTCCTGCCTGTCATGGAAGACGGCACGGTGATCCTCGTCGGTGCGACGACGGAAAATCCGTCCTTTGAACTCAACGCCGCTCTTCTTTCGCGTGCGCGGGTGTTGACCTTCAAGCCGCATGACGAGGCAAGCCTTGCCGAGCTTCTGGACCGCGCCGAGGAAATTGAGGCCCGACCGCTTCCGCTCGACGAGGACGCGCGGGCAAGCCTGATCCGTATGGCAGATGGTGACGGGCGAGCCGTACTGACGCTTGCCGAGGAGGTCTGGCGTGCCGCCCGCAAGGGGGAGGTTTTCAATGTAGCCGCGTTGCAGGAGATCGTCCAGCGCCGCGCACCTGTCTATGACAAGGGCCAGGACGGTCACTACAATCTCATCTCCGCGTTGCACAAATCGGTGCGTGGCTCAGACCCGGATGCCGCACTTTACTATCTCTGCCGCATGTTCGACGCTGGCGAGGATCCGCTCTATCTCGGACGGCGGCTGGTACGCATGGCAGTGGAGGATATCGGCCTCGCCGATCCGCAGGCACTCGTTGTCTGTAATGCAGCCAAGGACGCCTACGATTATCTGGGGTCACCGGAAGGGGAGCTGGCGCTGGCGCAGGCTTGCGTCTATCTGGCAACCGCGCCAAAATCCAATGCCGTCTACACCGCCTACAAGTCGGCGATGCGCGCGGCCAAGGAAAACGGCTCTCTGCTGCCGCCCAAGCATATTCTCAATGCCCCGACCAAGCTGATGAAGGGCGAAGGTTATGGTGACGGCTATCGCTACGATCATGACGAGCCCGATGCCTTTTCCGGCCAGGATTATTTTCCAGAGAAGATGGGGCGGAAAACTTTTTACGACCCGCCGGAGCGTGGCTTCGAGCGGGATATTCGCAAGCGGTTGGACTGGTGGGCCAAGCTGCGTCGAGAGCGCGGGACCTGAGGACAACCCTCAAGCCGAGCGATGTCTGCGGGGCATGGCTGACTTGCCCTTTGATATCTTGCGGATAAACGGTGTCGATGGCATATAGGCGTCATGCAGACGGCTGCACGGGAGGCGATTCTTCCGAACATCCGCGGGGACGGCCTCGCTCCTTTGAACGGAGTTTATCATGGCCTGGGCTATTCTTTTCCTCGCTGGACTTCTCGAAATCGGCTGGGCGATCGGGCTGAAATATACGGATGGCTTTACCAAGCCCTTGCCGACGGTGCTGACGGCGGCTTCCATGGTTGCGAGCGTCGTGCTTCTGGGGATTGCGATGCGCAGCCTGCCGCTCGGAACAGCCTACGCGATCTGGACCGGTATCGGTACGGTCGGTACAGTCATTTTCGGTATCTTCCTTTTCGCCGAACCTGCGACAGCTGTCAGAATCGGCTGCATCGCCCTGATCGTCGCCGGTATCGCCGGGTTGAAGATGACAGCATAAGCCTATGAAAAGCCACGCCTTTAAAGTTTGTCAGGGAAAAGTGGGAACCGGTTTTCCCGAAAAGACAAACGGAAACAGAAGAATCTGGAGGACGTCTGCTTCAATCTGAACCAGACGTCCTCCAAAGACGGGCATTTTACGGAAAGGGCGCGGTTGTTTAGCGCAGGGCGTCCAGAGTCTTCGCTGCCGCCTGCATCTCCCGCCAGCGAAGTTCGCGACGCTGGAAGGCTTCCTCGTCGGTTCCCCAGTGTTCGATCTGCCAGTCTTCGTCGACATGGGCGAAGGCCCAGGTTTCTTCCGCAGTAGCCCTCTGTTCGGCAAAGGCAAGCGCGAGTATAGCGGATCCGGTCAGCGTCGTGATGGTATGCAGGCATGCCAGACCAAGCGGGGTTGCATAGGCACGAAGCGCATTGGCAAAGGCATTGACGGCTGCACGCGGCTGTTCCTGATGGATAATACCTTCGGCAAGAACGAAGCGCGCGCCAAGGCTTTCGGCAGCCCAGGCCAAAATGGGATCCCAACCCTCCATCTGTCGCGCAACAAGACCCTCCGGTTCGGAGGCACGGTAGCAGAGAAGGTCAGTCCCCGAGAATTTCAGGATATCTTCGAAAACAGCGCGAATATCCTTGGCAACGCCGTCCAGGGCCGTGTTGGCGAGCCGGGTTACCGGCATGGTCGCGGGATCGATAACGTCCTTCTGGGCGTCCCATTCTTCCGCGAGCAAGGCTGCAACCCGGGCTGTCGGAACCGATAGCGGGTTCTTTGCCGGCGTGCGAACCGTGCGGCCGTCGAGCAGCACCGCGTGGCCACCATTGTCAGAGGAAGCAACAGTTACGGCCGTATAGAAGCGCTTCGGCAGTGGCTTCAGCATCTGAATCTGAGCGCGGCGTACGGGTTCGGGATCGCTGAGTGCGCCCGTCAAGTCATCGCGGATATCAGGCATGCTGTCTCTCCATCCATTTCAGGATTTCCTCTGGCGTGCGGACAATGTGGTCAGCGCCGGCTTCGACGAGATCCGGCACCGAGGCATAGCCCCAGGACACACCCAGCGCCGTTGCACCAGCACTTTTGGCCATCTGCATGTCATAGATTGCATCACCGATGACGATGGTATCGCGAGCATCGATCCCAGCTTCGGCGCAGCATTCCGTCACCATGGCCGGATGCGGCTTGGACGGGCAATCATCCGCGGTACGGGATGTGAAGAATGTCTTTTCAAAACCGTGGCTTGCGCAGATCGCTTGAAGTCCGCGACGGGACTTTCCCGTTACGGCACCCAGAATCACGTCGTCCTTTTGTGAAAGGGTGGCGATCATGCTGGCGATACCCGGAAAGAGCGGCTCCTGAAAGCCCGGCTCGGCGCGGACACCGGTAAAAATCGACTTGTATGCGCTGTCATGGCCAGCGACTGATCATCCACATGAGGTATGCCGCGCATGCGCGCGATGGCAATATCCAGCGTCAGTCCGATGACGCCTTTGGTCTCTGAAAGCTGCGGTCGCGGCAGATTGAAATCGACGAAGGTGCGCGACATGACCTCATGGATCAGGCCCGCGCTATCGACAAGCGTTCCATCACAATCAAACAGGACGAGTTGCATCAGTCCTTCTCTCCGGCATTGTCGAGATCAAAACCGAACAGGTTCCAGGATTGCGTCATATGCTGTGGCATCGGCGCCGTGATCTTCAGGCGTCCACCATCGGGATGCGGGATGTCGATGTGACGGGCATGCAGGTGCAGCTTGTTCTGGACCCCGCCGGGGAAGTTCCAGCCCGGCGCGTCATCGAAATATTTCGGATCCCCCAGGATCGGATGGCCGATGTGCAGGGCGTGGACGCGCAGCTGGTGCGTGCGGCCGGTATAGGGTTCCATCTCCAGCCAGGCGAAGTTCTGGCCCGCCTGCTCGATGACGCGGTAATAGGAAATCGCGTGATCGGCACCCTCTTCGCCATGCTTGGCGATGCGCATGCGGTCGCCATCCGGCGTCTGCTCCTTGACGAGCCAGGTGGAAAGTTTGTCTTCCCGCTTGCGCGGCACGCCCTTGACCAGCGCCCAGTAGATTTTCTTGGTGTCGCGCTCACGGAAGGCGGCCGTCAGCTTTTGGGCTGCACCCCGGGTGCGGGCGATGACGAGAACGCCTGACGTGTCGCGGTCGAGCCGGTGCACGAGGCGCGGCTTCTCGCCCCGCGGGCTGGTCCATGCCTCCAGCATCTGGTCAATATGCCGGTTGACGCCGGAGCCACCCTGAACGGCGATACCCGGGGGCTTGTTGAGCACAATCACCTTGGCGTCTTCATGCAGAAGCATGCGCGACAGAAGCTCGTGATCGGAGGCATTGCGCAGGTCGCGCCCGGCAATCGGACCCGTCTTCTTGGCATCGACGTCCATCGGAGGGATTCGAACAACCTGGCCCGGCTGGACGCGGGTATCGGATTTTACGCGGCCACCGTCCACGCGGATCTGACCCGAGCGGAGAAGCTTTTGCAGCGGGCCGAAGCCGAGGCCGGGATAGTGCACCTTGAACCAGCGATCGAGCCGCATGCCCGTTTCGTCGGCTTCCACCTGCCTGTGTTCAATACCTGCCATCTGTTCAATCCGCTTTCGTCACCACGCGCCATCCGTGCGATGCCGGATCGCCTGCAGGGGCCTCTACGTGTTCTTGCCATTTCTGCCGCGCACATTTCCGGCGCTGGCCTGAACGCACGCTTTAGACCATTGCGCGCATCAGAGCCAGCCCGGCAACGACTGCGAGACCTGAAAGAATGACACTTGCCCCGACATAAAGTGCTGCCGGCAGCGTTTCTCCGCGCTCGAACAACGTAACTGCGTCCAGCGAGAAGGCGGAAAAGGTCGTATATCCGCCCAGTATACCGGTGACCAGAAATACTCGCATCTCCGGCGAGGCGCCGAACTTGCGGATGACCACTTCAGACAGCACGCCGATCAGGAACGAGCCGGTGACATTCACTGTCAACGTCCCCCAGGGGAAACCCGGACCAAAACTTCGCAGGGTGCCGAGACCGACAAGATAGCGCAGAACGGAGCCAAGGGCGCCGCCAAGCGCGACAAGAATAATGTGTGCCATGATTTTGCCATAGCTTATCCGGTCGCTGTTGAAAAGAACAGCAGTGTCCCGAAGTGGGAAGGTAAATGGCTGGCCAGTCAATCCGGACTTAACGATTGGCTGCTTAAATGCCGTTCAGCATAGTTCAACCACGCGGATGGCAGATGATGGCCTTGGCAATCCAGTTCACCCATTACGATCTCAAGCTGCTGCGAGCCGGGATCACGGTCGAGATCACGCTTGCGGCGGTGGCAAATGTCCGGCTGATGACGGCGAAGAACTTCGCGCTCTACAAGGAGGCGATGAAGCATCAGTTCATCGGTGGCGTCGCGCGCAAGTCGCCGATCCGACTGACCATCCCACAGGCTGGCCACTGGCATGTGGTGGTAGACATGGAAGGGCACCACGGCCAGAGCGAATCCAGCATTCGCATCGTTGAAACGGCTCCCGCACCCCGCTTTCAGTCGGCATCATGATTTGCGGCTGCCCGGCAGGCCGGCAGCGCCGTTTCTTCCCAGTTATGCCAGGCGTTCGGCATGCCACTTCAGGTGATCGTCCATGAAGGTCGAGATGAAGTAGTAGGAATGATCGTAGCGCTCGTGGAGCCTCAGCGTCAGGCCTATATCCGTTCCCTTGATCGCCTCTTCGAACAGCCAGGGACGCAGACCACCGTCGAGAAAATTGTCCGTCTTGCCCTGGTCGATCAGGAATTCCGGAAAGCGTGCGCCGTCCTTCACCAGTGCACAGGCGTCGTACTGGCGCCACGCAGCCTTGTCTTCTCCAAGATATTTTTCAAAGGCACCGATTGACCAATCGGCGGTGGAAGGCTCGACGATCGGGGCGAAGGCGGAGCAGCTGCGGAACCGGTCGGGATGCTTGAGGGCGATGGTCATGGCGCCATGGCCACCCATCGAATGACCGAAGATGCCCTGGCGGCTCATATCCACACGGAAATGCTGGGCGATGAAAGCCGGAAGTTCCTCGGTGATATAGGTGTGCATCTGGTAGTGATCGGACCAGGGCATCTGGGTCGCGTCGAGATAGAATCCGGCACCTTTGCCCATCTGCCAGTTGGTCAGTTCATCCGGCACATCCTTGCCGCGCGGGCTGGTGTCCGGGCAGACGATGATCAGGCCGAGCTCGGAGGCCATGCGCCGATATTCGCCTTTTTCCATGACATTGGCGTGCGTGCAGGTCAGGCCTGAGAGGTACCAGACCACGGGGCAGGGCTCTGCAATGGCCTGCGGGGGAACATAGACAGCAAAGGTCATCTCGCCGCCACAGGCTTCAGAATCGTGGGCGAAGACGCCCTGCATGCCGCCAAAGGCGGTGTTCTGGGAAAGGACTTTCATGTCGGCTCCTTACAAATTGCTATGCCAGCGAGACGGCCGTATTGACCGCTGCGGCAACGAGGGTGGTGTTGAAGAAAAACGAGACGATCGAATGCAGCAGGCTCAGCTTGCGCATGTCGGTCGAGGTGATCGCAATGTCGGATGTCTGGCCGGTCATGCCGATCACGAAGGAAAAGTAGAGAAAATCGTAAATGCCCGGCTCTGTATCTCCGGGAAAGTTGAGGCCGCCGCCGTTCTCTTTGTCCGCGGTGGTTCCGATAGCAGGGCTCCAATAGCGATGAGCATAGTGAAGGGCCGCCATCGTATGGATTGTCAGCCAGCCAAGCGTGACGGCAAGAAAGGCAAGAACCAGCGAGGCGAGGGGCGGTGTACCCGGTGCCTTGTTGAGTACCATGAAAAGCGAAGCAACCGACGCGATGATCGTCGCAAGCGTGACCGCGAAGATGATCGGGGCAGGTTCGTCCGTGCCGGCAGCATGTTTCTTTAGATAGGAAGCAGTCAGTTTGCGCAGCTGGAATCCGGTGAGCACCAGATAGACGACAAAGAAGACGACGGGCGTGCCGACGATCATCAGTTTCGGCTCGATCACCAGGCAGAGGAGAAGCGAAAGCAGGGCAACGACGACCGCGATATAGAAGGGCGCATGACGGCGAAGGGAGAGATTGCTGTCTCCGTTGGTCATTCCTGTCTCCTAACGACGCTTCACCCGCCGGCACAGCCGGTCGAGCGTTTCCAGAAAAGCGGATCGATCGCGAGGGGAGAACGCAGCGTTGTAACCCTTGCTTTCCCCGGTCTCGCGCAGATGTGCGCCAAGATCGCGCATAGCCGTCGCCATACCGATATTGCCCTTGTCGAACACCCGGCCCGTTGGTCCGGTCACTTCAGCACCTGCCGCGACGCAACGTCCTGCCAATGGCACGTCGGCGGTGATCACGATATCGCCCTCGACCGCCCGTTCGGCAATCCAGTCGTCGGCAGCATCGAAGCCGGCCGAAACGATTATGTTTCTGACCATCGGATCTCGCGACGGTCGCAGGCCCGAATTGGCGACGAAAACCACCGGCATGCCATGGCGCTCGGCGACCTTGAGGATCTCCGGCTTCACAGGGCATGCGTCGGCATCGACATAGATGGTGTTTTCGTGAGGCGTATCGTTCATGGCTCGATCCAGCGGCGATGGTTAGGGGCGGGATATGGTGTTGCCCATAGGCTTCATGGCCTCGCTGGCACCCTTCGTACCGGGAGCAGTCAGCGAGCGGATTGCTCCCTGGCGTGTCCAGGTCTCCGTCGACAACTCGCCGCCGGCATAGGCCCAGTTACCCTTCCAGCTGCCATCCGGCTGCAGGTCGTATTGAGAGATTCCGAAGCCGTCGTCGTTGCCGTAGCCGATCGCGATTGTATCATCATCCGGCGATGCAGCCTGGCTGGAGGTTTTACCGGCCTGCTTGCCGCCAAGTCCGACGCCGTAGGATTCTGTTCCGGCGATGGTCCACACGACGGAATAGGTCGTGCCGTTGCGGGTTACTTCAACCATACCGGTATACTCGCCGCCATTGTCCGGATTGATCCCCA
Organism: Pararhizobium capsulatum DSM 1112; assembly: GCF_030814475.1. Taxonomy (NCBI): domain Bacteria; kingdom Pseudomonadati; phylum Pseudomonadota; class Alphaproteobacteria; order Hyphomicrobiales; family Rhizobiaceae; genus Pararhizobium; species Pararhizobium capsulatum. Next base: position 2,169,940 of record NZ_JAUSVF010000001.1, read on the forward strand.
CCACATCGTAGGTTCCAACGGGATCTGCCACGGCGAAGGCGGGCGAAAGAAAGAAAAAGGCAGAAATGGCAAGACGGCGTGGCAACATGGTCTGTCCTCTAAGGACCGGCGCCGCATCCTGCTTGGAATGCGGCGCCGGTGCTGTTTGGGTGAAAGCGATGCGCGCTGCCTGACGTTACGTCAAGCTTGCACCCCTCAGTAAATCACGACCGAGCGAATGCTTTCGCCGGCATGCATGAGGTCGAAGCCGTTGTTGATGTCTTCGAGCGGCATGGTGTGGGTGATCATCGGATCGATCTGGATCTTTCCCTCCATGTACCACTCGACGATCTTCGGCACGTCTGTGCGGCCGCGCGCGCCGCCAAAGGCGGTGCCCATCCAGTTGCGGCCGGTGACCAGCTGGAACGGACGGGTGGAAATCTCCTGGCCGGCGCCGGCGACGCCGATGATGACCGACTTGCCCCAGCCGCGGTGCGATGATTCGAGCGCCTGGCGCATGACCTTGGTGTTGCCGGTGCAGTCGAAGGTGTAGTCAGCACCGCCGATCGTATCGCCGTTGCGCTTGGTCATGTTGACGAGGTAGGGCACGATATCGTCGCCCACTTCCTTCGGATTGACGAAATGCGTCATGCCGAACTTTTCGCCCCATGCCTTGCGGTCATTGTTGATGTCGACGCCGATGATCATGTCGGCGCCGGCAAGGCGAAGGCCCTGGATGACGTTGAGGCCGATGCCGCCGAGACCGAAGACGATGGCTGTCGAACCGATCTCGACCTTGGCCGTGTTGATGACTGCGCCGATGCCGGTGGTCACGCCGCAGCCGATATAGCAGATCTTGTCGAAGGGGGCGTCGGGGTTGACCTTGGCAAGCGCGATCTCGGGCAGGACGGTGAAGTTCGCGAAGGTCGAGCAGCCCATGTAATGGAAGATCTTGTCCTTGCCGATCGAGAAGCGCGAGGTGCCGTCCGGCATCAGGCCTTGCCCTTGCGTGGCGCGGATCGAGGTGCACAGGTTCGTCTTGCGCGACAGGCAGGAATAGCACTCGCGGCATTCCGGCGTGTAGAGCGGAATGACATGGTCACCCTTCTTGAGCGAGGTGACGCCCGGTCCGACATCGACGACGATGCCGGCGCCTTCATGACCGAGAATGGCCGGAAACAGGCCTTCCGGATCGGCGCCGGAAAGCGTGAATTCGTCCGTGTGGCAGATACCGGTTGCCTTGACCTCGATCAGCACTTCTCCGGCGCGCGGGCCTTCGAGCTGAACGGTCATGATTTCCAGCGGCTTTCCTGCCTGAACGGCGACGGCTGCGCGTACGTCCATGGGTGTGTTCTCCTTTATGGCAATGATTTTTGTCCACAATCGCAGAGTGGCGCAGCGCGCTCAAGCGCGTTGTCAACGGATTGTGGGGGAATCGATCAAGTCCTAGCGGATATCCTGTAGGACGCGGACAAGCTCGGCCTCAAGTGCTGCGATCGCTTTTCCCGTCTGCTCGTGCAACCCTTTGATTTGTGCCAGCTGAGCGGTAAGAGTGGCCGAGAGGGAACCTGAAAGTTCGTCCTTCGGCGCGTCGCCGAGACCTGCAATCAACCAGGCAGGGGTGACCCCAAGCATACCGGCCAGCATGAAAAGACGACTGGTTCGCGGTTCCGAGCGATCCCGCTCCCAGCCGGAAACCGTATCGACATGCACGCCCAGGCGGTCGGCAAGCTCTCGCGCCGACATTCCCAAGGAATCGCGTGCACGCCAGATGCGCCCGCCCAGCGTGTCGTTGTCCTGCGCCCTTCGCAGCATGGATATGGCGGTTTCCGTCGATAGACGCATCGGTTTCCCCTCTGGCAGCCGGACATGCACGGTGTGACATCAGGCGCGGCATTGGAAGTCCTGTTGCAATCTACAGTGTCCAGCTTCTCCGGGAATAGCCGCGAGCGGCAAAAGATCCGCCAAACGCGTCTTTCAGCCGCTTGAATTCAAGCGGTTTCTGAAGTTTCGACAAGCTCGCCTTCGCCGATTGAAACGGGCAGCGAAGTCGATAAGGTTCGGCTTTCATCGTTTGGATAGCCCGTCCGTGACCCCAGCCTCGTCCCTGCCTGCACCCACTCATACGGTCCTGCAGGGCCTCGCCATCATGCTTTTCGCGATGATCATTCTGCCCTGCATGGATGCTATCGCCAAATACATGGCGCTCTATCAGGGCATGTCGCCGGGGCAGGTGACGTTCTACCGTTTCTTCTTCCAGCTGGTTTCGACCCTGCCGTTGCTGCTTGCGCAAGGTGGCGTTCGGGCTCTGAGACCCAATCGGCCGGGTCTCAACCTGCTGCGCGGTGTGCTCCTGGCCGCCGCCGCTTTGTTGTTCTTCGTGTCGGTCAAGTACATGCCGCTTGCCGACGTTTTCGCCATCTATTTCGTCGAGCCATTCATCCTGACCTGCCTCTCGGCGCTGGTGCTGGGTGAAAAGGTCGGCTGGCGGCGATGGCTTGCCATCGTCGTCGGTTTCGGTGGCGCCATGATCGTCATCCAGCCGAGCTTCGAACTTTTCGGCCTGACATCGCTTTTGCCGATCGGCTGCGCTTTTCTTTTTGCTTGTTATCTTCTGATGAACCGCGCACTGGGCAACGCGGATTCGCCGCTTGTCATGCAGACCATCGCCGGGATCGGGGGGAGCGCCTTCATGATCGGTGCGCTGGCCATCGGTCACGGCATGGGGTCCGTTGATTTTGTTCCCTCACTGCCCAATACGACGCTCGGTTGGGTGCTCGTCATTACACTCGGCACACTTTCTGGCTATGGTCATCTGCTCGTGGTGAAGGCGTTTCAGGCCGCACCGGTCTCGATCCTTGCGCCGTTCCACTATTTCGAAATCATTTCGGCAACGGCACTCGGCTATTTCATCTTCTCTGATTTCCCGACCGCCTCGAAGTGGCTGGGCATCCTGATCATCATTGCTTCCGGCCTCTACATCATCTGGCGCGAACGCCGCCTGGCGCGCCAAAAGGTAAATGTTGAATGAACAGGGCAAGCCTCTGCTAAGGCTTCTTCTTGTCGGATTGGAAACGGCTGGATCCTAACCTAGCTCCCGGTTTCATGATGAAACGGGAGAGAAAGAATGGGCGAGCTTCGTCTGTCTTATCCGGCATGTGTTATCGCCGGGAAAATGCGCCTGACTGCGGAGGATATTCATATCCTGCGTGACCATGTCTTCGTTAGCGGCGTGACCACGTCTCAGGACGCGGTCATCCTGCTTGCAATCAATTCGTCCTGCACCGAGAAATGCCCGGAATGGCACCACTATTTCATCGAGACCATGACCGGTTTCATTGTCCGGCACTGCTATCCCCAAGGCTCCATGGATGATTGGAATACCGATTGGTTGATCGCCATGATCTCGACCCGAGGGGTCGTCAATTCACGGATCGAGCTCGATCTGCTTTTCCATATCCTGGATGTGGCTTCCAGTATTCCCGACAGCCTGTCGATCTTTGCCCTCGAGCAAGTCCGCCTGGCACTGACGGAAAAAAGTGGGGTCTGGGCATCCATGCGAGGCGGTCCCGATCGACAGTTGAACAAGGCGGATGTGCAGCTCGTCTGCCGGGTCATGGTGGCAATCGCCCGCTCGCGCGCAGCCAGCCTCACGGAACGCGAAACGACAATGTTACGCCAGATCGGCATATTGAGCGGGATCAACGGCCGGCGGGCTGCCGCCGCATAAGGCGACAGCGACACTGCCCGTGGATCGGGGTTGCCTGTGAGACGCTGGCTGCAAGGCTGAGTGGCCGAGCAGCGGGCGTTGACAGGAGATTGAGATGACGGCCCATCTTCCCGCAATTCTGCTTGCGGTGTTGAATGTTCTGCTCATCTGGCTGCTGATGGCGGTGCCGGTGGGACGGCGTAAACTGACCGGGCGGTTAAGATTGGCAGCCAGCGCTGACATGGTATGGGAGGCGGTTTCGCCGCGCGGCCGCTTCTCCGCGTGGCATTATAACATCATATCGAGCCTGCCTGTGCCTGGCGATTCTGGTCTCGTAGAGCAGCGGCTGACCGCGCCCGATCGTCACGGCGAGCCGATCAAGCGGGTTTTGCGCATCGATGAGCAAATGGATAGCAATGAACGGCGGCTGGTGGATGTCACGGTTGTGGAGGACAGCGCTCTCGATATCTCCTTCTGGAAGGATTTTCACGAACTGTTCATTCTGGATGATCATGGTAATGGCGTCGTAACGCTGACGATCGAGCGCACGGACCGCTATCGTGGGCTGGCGTTTCTGATTTTTCGATATTTTGCACTTCAACGCGAGTTGAAGGCACTTCGGCACTGGATCGAAACCGGTCGCAGCGAACGGGTGCGGATGGGTTTCGAACATCCTCTCGTTCAGACATTGCTGGCTGTGCTGTCGACTTTGATCCTCTGGCCGTTTTTCGGGATTACCGTCACTGGCCTGCTTCTCTCGGCGCTGCTGACCGTGGTCATTGTCATGCACGAGCTTGGCCATATGGCGGCTTACAGGGCATTTGGTCACCGCTCGACGCGGATGATCTTCGTGCCTTTGCTTGGCGGTGTGGCGATCGGCGGCAGGCCATATAATTCGCTGTTCGAGGTCGCTTCCTGTGCCCTGATGGGCGCTGGAATGTCCGCATTCCTCGTTCCGGTCGCCATTGCCCTGCATCAGGCTTGGGGTAAGGGCGCTGGCGCGACATCAATGCTTTTCTTTTTGCTGATTCTGGGCGCCTTCAATCTGCTCAACCTGCTGCCGATGAACCGCTTCGATGGAGGGCAGGTGCTTCGGCAAGTGTTTCCGGGGTCGACGAGCCTTGCAGCAGGCAGCTTCGTGGTAACCGGTATCGTATTGTCGATCGGCTGGCGCATCGGTGTTCCGCAGTTGGGTCTGCTGGCGGCCCTGGCGATCTTTGCGCTTCTGAGCTTGATGGGGCATCGGGGTGTGAAGCCACGCCACAGGCTCGACGACATGACGTCCTGCCAAAGACTGGTGAGCGGGCTCGGGCTTTACGCGGCGCTCGCGTTGCACGGCTACGCTCTTGTTTATGCGACCGACCGGCTGTTCGCCTGATCCAAACCCGATTTCTCAAGGATCACGGGTCCGAAGACAGCTTCAAGCGCTTCCTTCAAGCGGATGTCCACATCTGCCATAGAGACTGGCAAGCCAAGATCGACAAGACTTGTTACGCCATATTCCCTGATCCCGCAGGGAACGATCCCGCCGAAATGATCGAGATCGGGATCGATGTTCAGCGACAGTCCGTGAAAACTCACCCACTTGCGCAAACGAATGCCGATCGCCGCGATCTTGTCTTCGGCCATCTGGCCATTGGTGAGCAGCGGCCGCTCCGGTCGACGTACCCAGACACCGACGCGATCCTCACGGCGTTCCCCGGTGACGTTCATGCTCGCCAGCGTTTCGATCACGACGCGCTCCAGGGCTGCGACGAACTGGCGGACGTCTTGGCGGCGGCGCTTGAGGTCGAGCATGACATAGACGACCCGCTGGCCGGGGCCATGATAGGTGTACTCACCCCCGCGGCCGGTCTGGAAAACCGGGAAGCGATCCGGGGAAACGAGATCGGCAGAATCAGCACTCGTGCCGGCGGTATAGAGAGGCGGATGTTCGACCATCCAGATGAGCTCGTCGGCCTCGCCCTCGGCAATCGCGGCCACTTCCGCTTCCATTGTCGCTACTGCTTCCTGATAATCCACAAGGCCGGATGCGAATCTCAGACGAATGGCGGGACCGCCATCGGCGGCGAAAAATGTGGTTTCGAGCTTGTCTCTCTGCATATCGGTGCTGTCATCTCGCTTCAGTTCGACTTCTAAATGGTATGCTTCACAACCGAAGTCCAGCATTTGCAGGGGGTGCGCGAAGGTGGGGCGGAATTAGTTGATCTCCCTTTCAAATTTCTTTCACAATGGCCTTGTGCACCCCAGATGCTTTTGCTACATGCAGCCCCGCCGGAGCAATCCGGCGCCTACCACGATGCGGTCGTGGCGGAATTGGTAGACGCGCAGCGTTGAGGTCGCTGTGGGGCAACCCGTGGAAGTTCGAGTCTTCTCGACCGCACCAAGTAAACCGGCCTTGTGCCGGTTTTTCTTTTTCTAATCAACGATTTATGTTTTGAAGTGGTCCAATGTTTTTGGGGCGTTGGACCAAACGCTATCCCCACGAGCTATTTGTATTGACCCTCGAAAGAGCGGTCTTGGCAAGGTTCCAGCGCTCTACGCGCCGGGTGTAAACCTCGCTCGTCTTGGCTTCCGAGTGGCCCAGAATTGCCATGATCTCGTATTGGCTGCAGCCCAGTTCGGCCAGCACTTCTGCAAGGCCTTTCCTCACCCCATGAGCCGACAGATGCCCAAGGTTTGCATCGACGCACCACCGCTTAAACATCGCGGACATGGCGTCACCGCTGGCATAGGCTTTCGCTCCCCTACGGATGACATAGGTAGTGCCCAAGATTGTCGGCGCACGAACAGCGACCTTCAGCGGGTCCAGGAAGGGGATGCAGACTTCGGTTGATCCTTTCTTCATCGGGATCCACCTAAGCGCCTCCACGCCGTCTATGACACATTCAAACGATGGCCCGAGCATTGTCAGGTCTTCAATGCGGCATCCCGTCCAGAGAAGGACGGACATCGCGACGTGAGGCGTGCTGCCAGCCTTGTGCTTGGCAAAGAAGGCTTTGACATCATCGGCCTTCCACGGTGTCGCTCCGTCCCCTTTGCGATAGACCGATTTGATTCCGCGCGCTGTGTTTTCCTTGAGATATTTCCGGTCTACGCCCCAGTCGAACATCACCCCCACAGCTTCGATGAACGCATCGGCCTGGGCGGGTGTTGAGCCCATCCCATCCTGCATCCCGATCAGCTTTTCCCGAGGTATCTGCATCTTCTTGTCGGGTTTCTTGAGAAGACGGTTGAGCAGGTTTCGCTTCTTCTTGAGCGTTTTCGCGCTCGTCGTTCCCGCCTTCACCCGCTCTTCGAGATATTCGAAATAGGCGTGCACCAGCCAGCCGATGGTTTCCGGCATGGCCTGCTCGGACGGCTTCTTCTGGATGTCGGGCTTGATTCCCTTGCGGGCGAGATCGTACTGCCGGCTGAAGTCCGGATCGCCCGGTGACGCGTAGAGCTGGACCCGCTTGCTATGCTGATTTTTCGGCCGCACGCGATAGATCACACTCCCTGACGGCAGCTCCTGCCGGATCAGGCCGGGATAGTCGATTTTCATGGATGCGCTCACCAATCTTCGGGGCCTCCATGATCCGGTGAGGGCTTTTCTGCATCAACGCGGCCGCAGTGGATTTCGATTTGTCCACCGGTTATGCACAGCTTCTCCACAGAGAGGCCTGTGTCCTGAACGACCCTCAAGGCAATGCGCAAAGCTCTCTCGCTGGCGCGTACTCGTTTGGCTGGTTGGAAGAGGGCAGGCGCCGTCATTCCTCGCCTCCGTCTATTTCGCAACCCTCAGTCAACATCCGCAGCGCCGCCTCATATTTCGAACGTAGATGCTCCGCACCTGGCCGGAGGTTGTCTTTGATGTCGGCAATCTTCACCGATCGAGCTAGCGGGTTAACGGCAAGTCGGCGGATGAAATCGGGGTAGTCTTCGCCGGGTTTGCGCGACAAGGCGAAAACTGCTTCCACGACGTGCGGCTTGAAACCGTGCTCCCAATAGAGATCATTGGCGGTGACCGGCGTGTCTTCAAGGATATCGTGCAGCACGGCGACTATGCGCTCGTCTTCCGTCTCCATGGCGAGCATGACCCGGAGTGGATGGAGGATATAAGGCTGTCCGCTCTTGTCGACTTGCCCTGCGTGAGCGGCGGTGGCCACCTGGATCGCGGTGTTTAGGTCGGTCAATTTGCACCTCGTGTTTTCTTCGATGACGGAGTCCGCAGTGCTCGTCCATGGTACGCTATCGGACGAAGGAGATCACCCACTTGACGTCGCAAATCCCGGAGCCCTATCAGGCGTTCACGTTGCGAATGGAGGCGATGTTATGGAAAGAAACGAGCGCGATTGGGTTGGTCAGGAATCCACGAGCATTCAGGAGAGAGAGAAGGCGGATCTAGAAGCGGAGAAGACAGATCGGATCTGCGTCCATTGTGGGCAACCGTTTTTTTCCTACACGTCTGTCGCGGCCGAATTCTTTCTTTGTAGCGCGTGTGCCGATCAGTAAGCTTGCAGCCTTTCCCAGCTTCTAAGGCGTGGTCATGACACGATTTCTCCTGTGCGGCGGTCAACGACATCGCCGTTCATCAGTTTCCTGAAGCGGGGATTCGACAGGCTCGACTTCTTCTTTCCGCCGACGCGCTTGATCCGGTTGGCGTTGACCTTCGCGCGCACGGTTGCCTCGGTCTTGGTCTTGGCGAGGTGCGCCTTTCTGGTGATCGCCTGAAGGTTGCTCTCGCGGTTCTGGCCCCCAAGCCATACCGGGGTGATGTGATCGAACTCGGCTTTCACGCCGTCGCGGAACTCGACACCGGACACGGCGCAGACCCATCCCTGCCGATCAAGGATTCTGCGCTTGCACGCGTCTGTCGGCATGGCATCGTCGTTGCGACCGATCCACTCTTCTACAGTGCGGACCATCAGATCCCCCACATCCAAGCAAAGACCAGGGCGATGGCAAGCATGATGATGCTGGGCCAGAACAGTTTGACCGAATCGTCGTACTTCTCCTTGCGAGCCGCTACGACGGTGGCGACCAGCCCAAGGGCTCCAGGCAGACCAAAGGCCCCGACGATCGTGTAAGCGATGATATTGCCGATCATGCCGCACCGCCGATCTGCGGGAACGCATCGTGCGTCACGCCGTCGAGCATTCGGCCTGACTGCTTTTTGCCGATCTTGATCATCGACTGCAGCGAGGAATGGAAGTTTCCCGGGTAGTATTCGGACCCATCCTCCATGACGTGCATGATCGGCTTGTTGCCCGGATTGCCGTTTCGCGGGATCCACGGAACCCATTCGCCGTTCTGCTTGTGATGGAAGGCTGCGCCAGATTCTCCGGCCTGACGCCGAAGGCTACGGAACCACTCGGGATGTGTCGGACGTGCCATGTGGCCACCCTGGTCGGTTTCACCGCCAGTGATCACCCAATCAGGCATGAATGCCGCCGGGATGGCTATCGGGCCCAGCAACGGCTCAAACGATCCAAACGTGAATAGCGGTGATGTTTCAATCTTGGCGACCTGTAGCGCCGGCAGATTGATGTCAGCGCGCTTCTGGTCCTCGACGGTGGTGCCGAGAGCGGCATTGGCAGGCAACCCACCGACAGCATCAGCCATCTTGACGATGTTCTGCGGGCGCTTGGTCAGCAGCAGATAAACGAGGTTCGGCGTCTTCCGCATAACCGCGAACGCGTCACCGCGCCAATCCTGCGGAACCTGATTGTCGAAGATGTCGGCCAGCGATGCGCAGAACACAAAGGGCCGCGTGCCGTTCTTCTCTGCCTGGCGCTGCCACCGGAGTGGATCATTCCATGTGTGGCCGCCGGTGCGGACTCGCTCGCCTTTCGGTCCCCACTGGACCTTGCCATAACGCTTGTCCATCAATGCTTCGGCATAGCAGCCGTCGCAGGCTGGGGAGACCTTCGTGCAACCCATCCATGGGTTCCACGTGTGCGTCGTCCAAGATATTGCGCTGTTCTCGGCCATCGCCTCAGCCCTCCAACTCGGAAACATCAACGCCAGCCATGTTTGCGATGTAGCGAAGGGTGTCGCCGCGCGAGTGGGTGCCGAGAAGGCATTCCTTACACCGGATGTAGATCGAACCGGCTTTGTCACGGGCGAACTCGGAAAGCCCTTCAGGCTTATCGATAGCGAGCCGTTGGACGTTGAGGACACGTAAGGCTTCCTCGGTGTCGTTCGTCTTCGGCGTGGCTGCCCAGAGCATTCTCGCGACAACTGCGAGCCAGGTCAGATCGCTGGCGGAAAGAGTAGAGGGCGACGGCAATGGGGCGGAGCCATCGCCCTCTGCCGGCGCAATTGACGCGTCGGCACTCGCCACAGATGACGGGGGGGCGGTGTCATCTGCGGGTTCGGCGTTATGTAGTGATTCCTTAAATACCACTGAGCGTTCCGCTCCGAAAGCGTAGATCAGCTCAATCAGATTGCTCATCTCGTCGATCGTCAGCGTGGAGGTATGCATTCCCAACGGGACAAAGGTGCCTTTGTCGATGCCAGGGACGACGCGAGCGTGACGGAGGGAAGCGGTAAAAACATCCTTCCAGTCTTCGGCATCCAACTTCTGGCCGTACCATTCGACCTGATCGGACACCTCGTTGAGCATCGCCCACATTTTCGCGGACTGCTCGCTCGAGCGGCTTTTCTTGCGGAAGGTGACGACGGTGCCAGGATCAACGTTTTGAGCCCAGCGGGCCACCTGAGCCCGATCGTCGTTCGTTTTGATCGTCACGGTGGCGCGCGTGTTCATGTCAGCCCCCGATCTCGGAATTGATCTGCGACAGGCGGCGATCCTTGATCTTCTGCGCGATCCCACGGCTTTCGTCGTCACCATCGAAAGTCCCATCCGGGTCAAGATCGGTCCAGATTTCCTCCACGGTTGCTTCATCGTTCGCGCCGGCAAGCGCCGTCTCCATTGCCTCGAAATATCCGGTGCTGTCGAACGGCTGCTCTTCCCGTTGGGGCTCCGGTTCTGTCGCGGCGTCTATCGTCACGCCTTCGTCTGGCGGCATAGGCGGGGCAGGCGGCTCCTTGCGCGGGGTGATGTCGCGGATCTCTTCCGCATCGGCAATCTCACGCGCTTCGTACTCGTCACGGATACCGCCGAGGACGTCGCCGAAGAGTTCACGAAGGCAATACCCTGCCGCGCGCCACGCAAGCATGCGCTGCGGAAAGCGCCACCACGGGCTGTCGTTTGGCTTCTGCTCGTTCTTCTTGTCCCACTTGTTCCACTTCGTGACGACGGCTTCGGTCTGCCACAGGCCAGCGCGGACTGCGTCTTCCTGGGAGAACTCGACGCGCTTGTCCTCGTCGGTGTCGTTCCGCTTGGCTTCGCACCAGCCGATCATCTGGCCGTCGCGAATTTCGCAGCCGGTGCGCAGATAGGTGACTTTGCCCGACTGTCGAACGATGTTGATCAGGCCGTCGCCGTAGAGGGCGGGCTTACCGTTGATGACAGTGAAGCTGCGCAGCGCGACCATCGGCTTCAGGCCAAGCTCGGCGCCCGACATAATGGCAACCGTTACGGCACTGATCGCCGCATCTCCTTCCAGTTTGCCGATCAGCGCGGAGGGAGCGAGACCGCCGAGATAGACGGCCTTCGCAACGCGAAACGTCTCCTCGAAGGTCTGCGGTACGATCGCCATGACGTGACCGCCGCCGGCCAGCGCCGGCAGGTTCTGTTTAAGCGGAGCGTTCATCAGAAATTCCAATCCTGCTTGCCGGTAGCCTGTTGGGGCTCGGGCTTTGGTTCCGCGATGCGAACGATAGGCTTTGCGGCCATTTCGGACTCGGACTTGATCGCGATGACCTCGACTTCGGTTTCGCCTCGCGCGGTCGTAACGATGACCTTGGCGCCTGGCGCGATCTCCATGCCGGCCGGGATGAAATAGTCGTAGGTCTTCTCGTCCTTCTGCCATTTGAATTTGACAGCGGCGACCGCCAAAGCGGGTGTGAGTAAATCGGTCATCGTACTGCTGCCTTCTCTTCGGTGGTGATGCCGGGGATGTTGGTGCGGCCAGCGTCGAGCGCGCGCTGTGCGAGCTGCCGAAGCGTGTCCTGCATGGTGGGGTGGCCGATCATGTAGGCGGCGAGCGCCGTCCAGTCGGTAACGTCCTTCAGGATCGTCTTGACCTGCACGCTGGCCGACTTGCCGTATGTCGGCTTGATCGGAGCAGGAGCGGCTTCCGCGACAGAAACTGGCGTTGGGGCGAGAGCAACGTCGGACTGCGGCTCAGCGGCCCGTGCGGCTTCCTCTGCGGCAAGACGGGCCGTTTCCGCGTCACGTTCCCGCTGGCGCTGCTGTTGAAGCTTCACGGTCTCCCACGACCCAATTGCGTCACGGACCTTGTTCGCGCCCTCCTTGGCCGACTTGACCAGTGGCTGCCATTTGGCATCGACGGCCTTGCCCGCCTCAAAGTGCGGCTTCTTCAGCGCCTCGCGCTTCTTGTCGGCTTGATTGGAAAGCTCATTCAGCCGGTTGCGCAGCGACAGCGCCTTGGCTGCCGTGGCGTCGTCAGCGATTTTGGCATAGGCATTCATGCCCGTGAGCGCCGCGGCGATCTGATCCTGAAGTTCGGCGGCCTCGTCGACACCGGCAGAGTTATCGCCGGCCTTTGCCACCTGGTCTGCGACTACAGCGTCTTCGTCTGGGAACGGCTTGCCTTCCAGAGCCGCGTCATAGTCGGCGCGGGTGATCGGGTGCGTGCGGCAGAAGTTCCAAGTCTCGGCTGGATCGGCTTCCCTGCCGCTGCGATATGCGAGCCAGCCGCCGGAATCCTCATCCCACCACAATGCGACAGGCTCCCACTTGCCGCCTTTGAAGCGGGTCCGGTAGTAACCCTGCTCCGGCTGGCCTTCGCTCATCGGGCCGATTACGCCCTTCAGCGCGTTCTGCCACCACGCCCAGCGGTTCACGAGCTTTGTCGCGATAGACCCAAGGCTCTGCGCTTCCATATGCTTGTTCATTCTCGGCTCCTGTCGAATAGGGTTCCCCGGCCTACGAGAGACAATGGGCTGGGGAAGTGGGGGTTAGGTGGGCTCGAAGGTCCGCGGCGCGGTGAGTGCGACCCGGATGAGTTCCCGGCCAAGGGCAAGGTTCTCGTCGCGTGGCGTTAGGTTGCTGGCCTTGTCGTCCTCAAAGGTGATGAACAGCCGGCGGAGTTCGTGAAGCGTCTTGACGGGTACGGAGACGCGGGGCTCGGTGCGGCCGATCATGCTACTGCCCTCGCGTTTTCTAGGGCGATGACGGGATCGGGGAACGTGGAGAAGCGCTGAAATCGCTCCACCGTCGTGCCGGGGTGAAGATTGGATTCCTCGATCGCGGCGGCTTCCGTCCGGAATTCGATTGCGTCGTCGATCTCGTAGGAGAACTCGCCGTTCTCGGTCAGGAACAGACCGCACTCGGCTTCAACTCTGTATCGCGTGACCATCGTCATCTCGGATCCCCATCATTGCGCCGACCCGTTTCTCTGCTTGCTTTGCGGCGGGTCATTCGTGTCGGCTGATGGGGAGAAGATGTCATCGAACACGATCAGTGTCAACATGTTTTATGTTGATTACGATAAAATCAACATGATAGATGTTGACTATGTTGGTCAGGGAGCAAAAGAAAAGTCTCAGCGGGACGATCCGACTGGTGCTGATATGTGATTTGTTGGGCGACCGGGTGCAACTCCCGAGCTGGTGAAGCCCGAGGCGCGGGAAGCGAAAGCCCTACTGTGCTGCCAGAAAATGAGGGTGGATTGCTGAAAGGCGTCCTGGCACGTGTCCCATCCCGGCTCCGGCCTTCAGGACTTGGCCATGGTTTCCCCCGCCTCTTGAACTTGGTTCATGGGGTAGGGGGAAGCTATGGCCGGAACCCTCCCTCTCGCAACCTTCAGAACCTTGAAAAACAAGATAGATCAGTAGGTAATTGGGTTAGGAGATACACATGCGTATGAACAATCTAAGCGCCAGGCTGAAAGTGAACTCCTGGCTTGAGCGAACTGGTCGCAAGGCTATTTCGGCTGATCTGTCTTATGAGGGTTTCGCGACAGAACTCCGTAAGATCACCGCCCCGAAGACTGCGCAGGCTCCGTTCGTGACACGCGCCGACGCGGTTGCATATATCCGACACATCGCTAGCGTTGGGACGCTGCTGTTCCCGCTCTGAAGGGAGTTGTTGGAAACAGGGGTAGCAGACGTGATTAGAGTGGAACATCCGGCACTATCTGGTACTCTACGGGAACTCCCGCAGGTGTGACCCCACTGCCTAGAGTCGTGTGGACCGTGAACCCGGTGGCTTTCGAGCCTTGACCCTGCGGGATCCTTCTACTGCAACTGCCTATGCCAGACCGTGAATTTGCCTTTCAGGTTCGTATCTCGCCATACGTCCGCTATCTTGGCGCGGCCAAGAATGTATTCGCTGAGATGGTTCTTGGACCAAATGGTGCCCGTTCAGTCGGTGAGTAACCGCCCCTAAGAGAAGATCGACCACCTGTAGGCAGTGAACATCCTTGGAATTCCTAAAATGAACTCTTCGGAACGGTTGATGGCGAGTGTCGCCTTTTTTCTTGCGGCCCGCGTTCAATATTGTTTGAAGTTCGTCAAGCGATGATGGTGTGTCTCGGTGATCTGCATGTACATGGAACATCGGCTCCGGATACAGCCGAGCGCATTTGTGCAATAGCTGATAAACTTCCTTGTTAAAGCCAATCTCTTTGTCGCCCTGATTAAAGACGTGCTCCTTCCGCTTTGTCGTATCGACCACGAGGCAGTGGAATTCCAGAGGCGTGTAGTCATCGACCACGTCAAAGAAGCAGTCCGCCACGAGTTTGTAGGCGAATAGCTTTGCCTTCGACACTTTTCCCCATTTCAACTCACCATTCGGTAGCTCGAGCTTCCTGGCGTGCGCGATGCAGTGGTCGAAGAGCGAAACAAATCTATTGTCGAGAACAAGGGCGCCAAGCGTCAGATATCGGTGCTTCGTCTGGCTGCTCTCATCGAGAAAGATCGAGTATGTGGCGGCCGCTTCTGAGTAGCTCATCCGCCCCTCAAGACCTCATCCTTCGAATCCAGCACGATCTTGAGCATGCGGATTGTAGTAGCTGCGTCGAGCAGAGCATCTTTCGCCTGATCGACAGGTAACCATCGCGCTCTTGCTGACGCTGTTCGTAGGTAAATCACTACATCTCGCCCGAGTGCTGTTTCCTCAGGTCCGATGTGCCCCCGCATGTCCCGGATTGTGTCGATCGACTGATCGAGAAGCCGGCTCACTTCGCGCGCGGTCAGCCGATCAGCATCATTTGCAGCTCTGATCAGTTCTGGAATTAAGTCGGTGGTGTGGGTCATGGCTTCATCTGCTGATCGCACGTTCGTACTGCATCCTCATGCATATCGTTCCGTGGCTTGTCGGTTATAGGCAGGCTTGAACGCCGGCGCGAATGGATTCCGTTATGCTCGGCAGCATTGACTGGCCCTTGTAGATCGAGAGCGTCGAGCCCGATCCGTTACCCTTCACGTTGATCGTGTAAGTGTAGTAGCCGTTGATCATCCCATCTGTCGGAACCACGTCATATTCCTTGCCTGGCGCAATGGTCTGGGCAACGAACCGCTGCGGCGAAACCGCCTTGTAGTGTTGGGCGAGGGAAGGGACCAGGCATGTAACGGCGGCGTCTGCCGACTTCGACGACTTGAAGTTTTCCATGGGGGCATTGCTGCGGACGGTAGCGTCTGACTGGCAGCCGGCTACGATCAAAATAGGGATCAATGGAATCAGGCGCTTCATTGCATGGCTCCGGGTCGGTAGCAAAAACGATTCGACTCTCGCGCTGACTCCTGCTTTTCTTCAGTGAACGAAATGAGAACAAACGGAGCGGTAGTCGTATGGAAAGGGATGAGGCAAGTCAGTTTCGCGTAGCACCTTGTGCCGACGAAATTCAGGATGGGGTGAAGGTGTCCAAAGGAAAGCAGGCGCCCATCATCGAGGTGCAGAGAGAGCGCTGGGTGCTCGACGGCAACGTTGAGATTTCCCGATCCTTCGAAGTGACCACAGCCCGCCATCCGCGCTCCTGACTACTTTCGCGCGATGTGGCCGCAAATGCGGCCAATGATCGTCAGCTTGTCGAGCTCGACGGTGAAGGTTTGCAGATTGGGATTGTCAGATATGATGAGCACTTGGGCGGGATCGCTGAACGGGACACGCTGGAGGCGCTTAATCTGTGGTTCGCCTTCGCCATCGCTGATCACGTAGACTGTGTCGGTGACCAGTTTGTTTTGCGAAAGATCAACAATCACCCGATCGCCTGGCATGTAAGTCGGCGTCATCGAGTCACCGATGATTTCGGTAATGATAGTGACCGAGGCTTGCACCTTCGCTTCGTTGCGCAGGTACTCTCCAGGGATTAGCCATTCCGACACAACCCGATGCCCTGAAATATTCCCGGCCCCGGTTGGCAGGTTAATCACATCGCCCACGATGCCAAGACCAGCGCCGACTTTCAAATCCAGTTCAGGAACCGCCCCAGCAATTGTGGGGGACCACCTATCGCGGCTATATGCTGCGCCTTCGACGTTCTCTTGCTCCGGCTCGTCCGGGTCGTAAGACGACACCAAAGATGCCCCCGGTCGCCCGTTTTTCATCGGGCCTTCACCGGTCAACAAATACGCTGCTGTCGTTCCAAATTTTCTCGCATAGGCCTGCGCAATTTCCGGGCCGAACTCGTTCTGGCCGTTCTCGTGCGCCCTGTACGAAGATGCGCTCACGCCGAGCGCATCCGCGGCTTTTGAAGCGGATTTGAAGTTGGCTGCCTCGCGGGCAAGCCTGAGTCTTTCACCCATTGTTTGCATGGGCGAGACATTTGCAGAATGCGCAACACAAATCATGTTGACATATCGACACGATGTATGTCACAAATATCGACATGAACACTGTTAGCGACATATTCGATGTTTTCGGCGGGAACGCGGCGGTAGCGCGGATTCTCGGGGTTGGCGCCTCGACGGCTTCCGAAATGAAGCGTCGGGAAAGCATTCCGGTCGAATACTGGCCGGCTCTCGTCGACGAGGCCAAGAAGATCGACCGGGAAGACGTCTCGCTCGAACGTATCGCAATTGTAATGGCAGAGGCTGGCGCTCGGCGCCGGTCAGCGAAGAGTTCTGAGGTGGCGGCATGAGCAACCAAACCAAGTCCCTTTTGATCTCCTTCGGGTGCGCGTTCGCTATCCTCTTCATCACGGGTCTTATCGCTGGTGCCCACCGGGTATTCGATGTGGGCCCGGAAATCTTTTCGCTGGCGATGCAACTCTTCGTCCTCCTTTTTTCGATCTACGCGGCGACCCGGAACCGCACTTCTCCAACTCAAAAAAAGCGCACAGCGGTCCGGGCCTCGATGTCGATATCAGCGACAAACGGGAAGGATTTTCAGACGGACGTCAGGAGGTACGCCCTATGAGCTCACTGCTTTGTGCGCGTGATCTCTTGGACCGCCCGCTTGATTTCCTGCAGAGTTTCATCAGCCCCGCGTGCAACCTCGGTGAGGAAGTCCGAGAGATCTTCCGGGTCTTCCTTCTTCGGCTGAAGGCCGGCGGACAGCGTTTCAAGATGGTCGAGAAATTCGGTCCCATTGGGATGGCTGGCGAGAAGCTGTGCGGCAATCGACTGCAGCACCAGTATGCCGCCCATGGCCCTTCCGGGCCTGTCTGGGAAGATTTCCATCCAGTTCGCTCCTTGGTTGGCGTGGTTGAGTCTGTTTGCAACTCAACTCTTCCACGCCATGCCAAGGGGCGTCCAGTGGGGAGGGCTAAAACGTGATCTGGAACCCCGATCTCTCCCAAGCGAGACAAGACGTGCCTGTATGGCTGGCTACCAAGTGCGGCAAGGTCATCAAGTCGGCATGGATCGACGGCAAGGGCTTGCCCGGTAGATGGGCGGGTCTGGCGACCAAGGAGCTGCCGATCGCGTGGCAGCCCTATGTCGTGCCAGCACACCCGTCTGCCACGGTCCAGCCCATGGGCATCAAAACATTCGATCATGATTTTATGGCCGCTTGCGACGGGGAGGGCAGCGTATGACACCGATCCTCCCATCCAATTCACCTGATGCAATGGCTCAACGGGCGATCGAGCACCGTACCGGCCACGACCGAAAGCAGATCGCAAGACCGGGGAGGGCGTCATGATCCTCGACATCAACTGGTCCTACGTCCTCGTGTTCGGTGCTGTGTTCGTTGTCGGGCTTTTCGTCATCGCCAGCATTTGCATGATGGTAGCCGCCTTCATCGCCCGTGCGCTTACTCGCCGCTCTCAGGGTAGAGAGGCAGAGAACCGCCCGGCTGACATTCTCATTTCGAAGTTTCAAGACGTCCGCAAAGACGTCGAGCGGGCGGCGGGGTTGCAGTGATGACCCTCGCATCTCGCGTCCATTCTTCGCTGATCAAAACCGTTCAGTCTCAAACAGACACCAAAGCGGAGCAGATCATTGAGCTTCTCTGCGCGGTCTATCCGCGCTCATTCACTGCAAGAAAACTCATGGGGCTGTGCGGCTTTGCTTTGGACCGCGATCCGCTCACCCCGTTTGTCGAGTTCATCAACCTCATCAATCGGATCAATCACGACCTTCGTCCGCTCGGCTGGCAGGCCAGACGGACAGGCGGGACGCCCGATGATCATTACAGGCTTTCGCCGTATGCGGGCGCCTAACTCCTTTCGTGGCCGTCCCTCTGCTGGGTTCAAACCTAGCAGATGCGGAAGGGACGGCATTCACGATGTCAAAGAATCACATTCACGAAGTCATTTCAAAGCAACAGGGAAACAAGGTCATGAGTACGGCCATAGCCAGTGAGTACGTGAGGAAAATGGTTGAACGCGAGACCGCCGGAAACGGTGACGTCGAGAACGCAGTTCGCCGCCTAGCACGCAAGCACGGTCTCTCGTTCTGGCAAATCATGCACCTGCGGGCGGGCAGGGCAAAGTCCATCACCGTGGACGCTTTCACGACAATTCGCCGGGCATATCTGGACTACTGCGAGGCCGAGATCCGGGCCTTACAGCATGAAATCAAACAGGATCGGGATCGGTACGAAGACAATGACGATCTTCAAAATCTGGAAAACGAAGCTCAAGCGCTGGCTGAAAAAGTTCGGCTGGCAAGAGAAAGGCTCAGGGCATGACAGACCTTCGAAACACCACCCTGAATGAGGACGAGCGCGCCGCGTTGTACGGCGTCCTGTGCCGCGAGGAACGGGATCAGCGAGCGGTGATCGCCGGCGCTGAAGCCAAGCTCAAGGACAACTACAAGCGCGGCAAGGAGTGGGGTTTCGCCAAGGAGGAAATCACCTTCCACGAAAAAGCTCGCAAGGCTGGTGACGGCTCGTCGATCGTGCAGAAGCACGGCATTCACAAGAAAATCCTGATCAAGCTCGGGCTCGTTCCCGATGACCGCGGCGGAGATCTTCTGACCGACCGGGCCGACTGGCTTCAGATGTACGACGCCAAGGGCGAGGCTGATGGCCTCGTCGGTGAAGGCGGTCCCGGCCATTCCAAGCATCCCGCCAACAGCGATGAAGACAAGGCGTATCTGGCCGGTTGGAAGCGCGGGCAGATGAAATACGCCGAGAACTGGAAAGCGGCGATGGAGAAGGCCCAGGCAGCCCGCTCCAAAGAAGAACCAGCCGCCGATCCCGGCTCCGATCCATTCCAAGACGCTGCGGAGTAACGCCGATGGGATTCGAGCGTGCAAAAATCACCGTCAGTTCTGCAACGACCGGCACTGGCATCAAGGTCACGCTTCGTAAGGCCAAGACCGGCCCTGCATCGATGATCTTCTCCATCAAGGGCGACATCGCCATAAAGCTCGGATGGGCGGAAGGCGACAAACTGGAAGTGCTGATCGGCACGGATGGCGACCACGGCCTTCTCCGGTTCCGCAAGAACAACTCGGCCGGCGATGCCGTCGTGAAGTTCAAACGCGCCATGAAGGCGATCACCTACGCGACGATCAATCTCGGGCATCAGGCTCGGTTCGTCGATCGATCCGAAGCTGGCCGCTGGTGCCAGCACGAGGAAGTCGAGGACGGATATCTCGAAATCGTCTTGCCCCGCTGGGCGGATGAGACTGCCCCGAAGAAGCCCCTCGCTCAAATCCCGATGGCTACCAAGCCCACGCAGCCGCCGGAAAAGCCCGTCGCAAGTCGTGCTGTCACCAGCGATCTCATGGGCGATCCTCCTCCTGGCCGCCGCCAGATGCTCGACAAGATCGGGCAAATCTAACCTCCAGCGTCGGCCGTTTCTCCCAAGCCGGCCGGCCAACTCTCCTGCGCAAATGCGGGTTCTTACTCAGCGAGGTTTCCGTGAACGTCATCCCTCAGGTTCAAACTTACACATGCCCTTGCTGCCACGGATATATCGGTGAGGCAGCGCCAATCGACGCCGTGCTTGAGCGTGTCGCTCGCGGGCAGCAGAAAACCATCCTCGAGCTTTTATCCAGGCGCGTCGGCAAGACGGTCGCCAAGGACACAGTTCTGTCGCTTCTGTTCGACGATCGAGCAGACGGCGGGCCGGACAACGCTGGGCATGTTCTGGCGGTCCAGATCTTTCATCTGCGGAAGTTCGTCGGTGCCTACGGCTGGTCGATCGTGACCACCGGCGGCGGGCGTGGGGCTTCCACATTCTATCGGCTGATACCAACGGAGGCAGGCGCATGAAGGTCATCGCGTTCGACCCGAGCAAATCCACCGGATGGGCCTTTTGGGATACCGCCAAGGATCATTCCTCGATCCGTTGCGGCGTCTTCCAGATGCCCGACAAGGCCGACCACTATTACACCTCCGACCAGATCGGCTTGAAGGTGACGAACTTCATCAAGGAACTGGTAGCGGACAAGAATGCGGGCAGACCGGATTTCGCGGTGCTCGAGGAGCAGTCCCTTGCCAAAATCGGCAACACCAGCGCCGACGCCATGATTTATCCATGGGTCGCTACATCGGCGATTGTCGCCACTCTGGCAAACTTCGGCATCCCCTACGGCACGCTTCCTGCCGCTTCTTGGCGCAAGGCCTTCTACGGCGAGGGCTTCAAGCCTCCGCTCGACAACAAGGGCAAGAAGGACTGGAAAAAGGCCAGCGTGACCGAGTGCGAGCGTGTGGGCATCGTCCTGCCTCCACAGAAGACAATCAGCCACAACGCGGCTGAGGCCTGCGCTTTGGCGATCTGCTGCCATGTCAATGCGATGAAGCTCCATGCCCGCCGGTACGAGCCGGCGCTCCTGGCGCTCCGTATGGCACGAAACAGCCGACCGACCGGCGATCTATTCGGGAGTGCGGCATGACCCTAACCCAGACGGTATCTTCAAACTCGTTTCAGTATCCCGGCCTCAAGGGCGGCAGCCTCAAAGGCAGCACGAGCTTCGGCGTTCGGCAAAGTTCCATTTGCTGCTTCCAAACACAGCTTTTTTGCCAGGACGAAACTCACGCCCTTTTTATTCGGCCATTTCGTTTTCAGGCAGGCAACCGCTTCTCGAGCACTCTTGATGACAACAAAATGATCGCTGCACTCAATAGTAAGTTCAACGTTCGTATCCCAGATGCTGGCGGCCATGACGCACTCCCATTTGCATTCTGCCCTTCAACGGATGTCGAGTTACTCGGTTCCCGTCGCCTGAAAGTAAGTAGCCTGGGGGCGATCGTATGAGGCTCTTCCAGGACCAATGGCCTTTCGGCGATCTGCAGCCGCACAGCTTTGATTTCATCATGGCTGACCCGCCGTGGCGTTTCGCCGTTCGGTCGGAGAAGGGCGAGGGGAAGTCTGCCCAAGCGCACTACAAAACGATGCCGCTTGATGAGATCAATGCAATGCCAGTCCTCGACCTGGCCGCGCCGAACTGCACCCTATGGCTCTGGTGCACCGCGCCGATGCTGCCGCAGCAACTGACGACCGTCACCGCATGGGGGTTCATCTACTGCACCGAGGGTGTCTGGGTGAAGATGACGAAGCACGGAAAGGTGTCGTTCGGGACCGGATACGGGCTGCGGGGTTCCCATGAGCCATTCATCATCGCCAAGCGCGGCGAGCCAACGCTGACCAGATCCACCCGCTCCGTCATTCACGGCAAGGTTCGCGATCACTCCCAGAAACCCGAGGAAGCCTACCACGAGGCCGAGCGGCTGATGCCGCGTGCCAACCGCCTCGATCTCTTCAGTCGAACCGACCGCACAGGTTGGACAGCTTGGGGCGACGAGGCCGGTAAGTTTGGAGAAGCCGCATGAACATTCAAACCGACCAACAAACATTCAGAGATCGCATCAGCGACCAAGACGCCTTCGAAGCAGCTGAAATCTTCTTTGCCTGCATGTTTTCGGATAACTCGATCCTTGCCGACTGTGGCCTGGAGCCAGAGGATTTCGTCGAGGGCATCCATAGCACGGCGTTCAAAGCCGCCGTGGAGCTTTACCGAGGAGGCCAGAACGTCAACTCAGTCTCGTTGAAGCCATCGCTGCCGAAAGTCCTGAAGTTCAAGGCTGAAGACAGGAAGGACGTCGAAATCAGCCCGGCCGGCTATCTCTCCCAGCTCATGATACTCGGCGCCAATGCAGGGACGCGCAGCCGCCTCGAAGGATCGATCGAGACCATCAAGGGCGTGGCTCTGGCCCGTATGCTTAGCCACGAAGCCGAGTTCGGGCTTGAGATGTCCAAAGAGGGGCATTCGCTGATGACGCTGGTCGACGAGATCGAGCAGCTGGAAAATCGCCTCAAGGAGCGCCGTGAGCGCCTGTCAGCGCTGAAATCCAGCGCGTCGGCTGGATCATCCTATCTCGCCAGCTTCAACGCTGCTTCCAAGCGCGACGGCGTTGTCGGGGTGCCGATCGCGCTTGCTGAGATTGCAAAGGTGTTGTCCGAGCCGGTGTTCGAAGCCGGAAACCTCTATGGCCTGCTGTCATCCTCAGGAGAGGGAAAGAGCAGCCTCACGATGCAGCTCATCTATCACGCGATCAAACAGGGCCATCCGGTCCTCTTCCTCTCCTACGACCAGTCGGCGTCGCAGTGCATCCGGCAGATGATCGCCCAGGTTCACGGCATCGATATCCGCCAACAGCGCGACCCGGCTCGCATGATGAGCCAGAGCGAGCAGGACACATGCGTCAACTTCGCCATGTGGATCGACAGGCAACCGCTCGAAATCATCCGTTGCCAGCGGGAAGGGGTAACGCAGCTTGTCGCCTACGCTCGACGCTTCATCAAGCGCTTCGCCAACGGTCGCACGCCAATGGTCGTCCTCGACCACATTGGCAAGGTGAAGCCGAAAGACCCCAAACTATCGGCAGATCGGATCTCCGGAGACGTCACTGTCGAGTTGAAGGCGTTGGCTGATGAAACGGCAGCTGCTGTTCTCGTCCTCAATCAGCGGAACGGATTCGGCGACAAGCGCGACAACCCGCGCCCGATAGCCGCTGACCTCTACGGCGGGGCTGGCGCACGCGCTGACTATGACGCGGTCATGTACCTCTACAGGGCCGAGAAATACAAAGCCGAGCGGGAAAAGATCGCGGCATCCGACGCCGACTGGAAAAAGATCAACAAGGTTTTCGGGTCCGAGATCGCCGGCGTTGCCGAGATAGGCAGCATCAAGGTCCGCTTCGGTGATCCTACAATCACCGACACGCTCAAATTCGAGGCTCGTTACACTCGGTATGTGTCCGAGCGACCAGCCGAAGTG
Source organism: Pararhizobium capsulatum DSM 1112 (assembly GCF_030814475.1). Lineage (NCBI taxonomy): Bacteria > Pseudomonadati > Pseudomonadota > Alphaproteobacteria > Hyphomicrobiales > Rhizobiaceae > Pararhizobium > Pararhizobium capsulatum. The sequence goes on from NZ_JAUSVF010000001.1 coordinate 2,193,317, forward strand.
CAGGGGAGGCTGATGTGATGCTAAACGCAGTACAGCCCAGCCTCAAGGCAAGCCTCGATAAAGTCATCCCGCATCGTCTCGGCCGGCACTCGACGGCCCATGGCCGCCATGCAAAGTTTTCGCGCTCGCTCGTAGTGTTCGCCGCGTTCATCTTTCGGCCAGTCCATCGCGAGGACATTCATCGCCTCTTGCGGGCCGCAGACGTCAAGTTTCCGTCCTTTTGGGGTGCGCACCGGCACGGGGACGGACCAGCGAATGTCGCTGCAGTTCATCTCGGTTTCGATCAGCATTTTTGGGTTCCTCCCAGAACCGCGAGAATAACTGCGAACGCTAATATTTGTTCCGGTGGGAGGGCGTTCTGATGCGATCAACGAAAGTCCTCATTGCATGTGAATTCTCCGGCACTGTCCGGAATGCTTCCTTGCCCGCGGCCACGATGCTTGGTCGTGCGACCTCTTGCCGGCGGAAGATGGTAGCAACCGCCATATCACGGGCGATGCACGCGACATCCTAAACGATGGTTGGGATTTGCTCATGGTCGCTCACCCGCCATGCACCCGGCTTTGCAACAGCGGAGTACGCTGGTTGTCCAAGGCGCCTCCCGGCCGCATAGAGGCGGATATGTGGGCGGAACTGGACGAGGGCGCCGCGGTGTTCGGGGCTTTCTGGAATGCTCCGGTTGAACGCATCGCGATCGAGAACCCGGTCATGCACAAGCACGCGAAGGAGCGGATACCGAACTATCAGGAGTTCACCCAGAGTGTTCAGCCTTGGCAATTCGGTCACCCGGAAGTGAAGCGCACGTGCTTGTGGCTGAAGAACCTGCCGGCGCTCGTCCCCACCAACATCGTTGAAGGACGGCAGGCACGTGTTCACCGGATGCCCCCCGGTCCCGACAGGTGGAAAGAGCGATCCCGGTTTTTCACCGGCATCGCAGAGGCAATGGCAAATCAATGGCCGGAATATGCAGCCCGCGGCCCTGACCAGATGGATTGGATTGCAGCATGAACGAGTACAGCGGTTACACCAGACCAGTCCCCGGCGGGTTTTGGGCCATGCTTCGGTTCGCCAAGGACGGCCAACCCAAACCCCTCATGGGTGGCGGTGCAAGGCCTGTCGTCTTCCCGACCGAACTTGAAGCCACAAAGGCGGTGCTGAAGGCGACGTTTGCATATTTCAACGGGGACTATAAGAGAGCCGGAGACCGCTGCCAGGTGCCCAAGATCGCGGCGGATAAGCTGTTTCGGAAAGGTCGCATGATCGAGGTCGAGCGGAAGGCGAGGGCTGTATGATCGACCCGCGCGTCCCGGCAATCTGTGAGGAATACTCGATCGAGATCATCGACGGCCGAGCCTATCCGGATATCCGACAGACTCGCGCAGTAGCCACCATGGACCGCATCCTTCGGAACCGCGGCGAGGATCATTTCCGAATGGTGATGTCCACCCTTGCCGAAACAGCCAACAATCAAGGGCAGCTCGACGAGTACCTTTTCTGGGCCGTCAGCGACCTGGTGGAGGCTTGCAAGGGCATCATCGAAGACGAGCCAATCAAGTGGCTGGAAGTCTTCGACGCCACGCCGGTAGGGCAGCTACAATACATTGCTCGAGACCTTTCCGGCATCACTCATCAGCGCCATGCGCTCGCCGGCATGCTATACGAGCGGGTAGTCAAAGCATTCGGCCCCAGCGCCACACAGCCAGACCTTTTCGACGAACGGAGATCGGCATGACCAGAGAAGAGATCATCGAGCTTTTCATCCGCGGTGCCGAGACAGATAGGCGGTTACCCGACACGGCCCGGCCAGCACGCTTGAAGTCGCAGAGCCTGCCATTCATCCATAGCCAGGCCGATCAGAACGGATGGGGCGGAGAGCGATACGAGGAAGAGCGCGCGTCCTTCTGGGATCAGCGATCAACCCGCCTCAAGGCCGAGGACATTTCAGCATGGGAGCGTTGCAATCAACTGGTGATCTTCGTCGTTGACGAGAGTGAGCGTCGGTGCCTTTGGCATTGGTCAATGGGCAGGGCAGGCGGCCGACCGTTCAAACACTGGTGCTTGGACGAAGGCATCCATGTCGAAACCGGAAGACGCCGCAAAGACCGGGCAATTTCGCATATTGCGTTAGCACTGGCTCGGAACTCATTGCAAAATAACGAAACTGGTCTGCTTGACCTGTTGCGTGTTGGCCCCGAAATCGAGCATATTCACGTCAACATCGCAGACGTCGCCCACGAATTGACATGGCGAGATGACGGAGCTTTCAGCCCGGTCGCCGTTCCCGAGCTTCGGGACTTCACCTGGGCCGATAAGCGAAATGAGATGCGCCGCCAGCGAGAGTCCGAAAGACGGAAGCGGCAGGCGGCATAGGGCAGGTTGCTCACGCGTTTGTGAGCGCCTCACCTGATTGAATTGCGCGTATTCGTTTGTTAGCCTGTCCTTGTATTCAACGGGGCTTTCAACGACCAAACCATAATAAAAGCATATGAAGCCGCCCTGGAAAGTCAAAGGGCGGCTTCTGCTTTTTGGGTGCTTTTCGGGGATCGAATTCAATGGGCGATCACCCGGCGGAGATGATCGCCCATCAAGAAGCAAGGATGAACCTGCTTCGCTGTCCTCTTGCCCGCGGGTGCACCTTTTGGACGCGAGGTGAACGCTAGCGTTTGGGGTTTGGGTTGCTAGCACTGTAATCCATATCTTACGGTTGAAACGGCAAACAGTCAGGTATTTGGCGACTCAGGATGGGGATGCCATCCCCAAATGGATTAGAGGCGTTGCGACGTTGTTTGTCGGTGCGTAATCCGTTCAGTCACTCGCGAGGCACCCCTCTAGGCGGAGTGGCTCAGTTCAGGACTTGAGCATGCAACTGAAGGCGCCCACCAATTTTTCAATTCATCGACGTAGAGCAGCCCGTCGCCGGGCAAGCGCGATTAGCCGATAACCGCCGTCTATGCGGTAGGATGGCCGCCTTCAATGCCGTTACGGAGCTGGTGTCGTCGTGGATGGCTGCGTCGTTGTCGGTTCAGTTGTTGACGGCGTCGTAGTTGTCGGGGCGGTAGTCGAAGGCTGCGAAGTCGTCGGCTCGGTCGTCGTCGCCGGCGGCGTAGTTGTTTCTGTCGTAGTGTCCTTGCTCCCTGGCGTCAGGTACACAAACGCAAGGACAATAACCACGATGGCAACTGCAAGGCCAATAAGGGTATTTCGGTTCATGGTGGCTCCTCCTAAGTGTAACTTGGAGAAATGGGGCGCCGTGCGGAATTTTCAATCCACACGTCGGCGTAGGGCGTGCTTCGGGAAGAAGCCACAAGGGCGCCGGCGGGTCTTGTGGCCTTCTCGCCAGGTTAAGGTCCGGTTCTCTACCTCTCGGCATCCCTGACACGTTGGCGATAAAGTTCGCGGATATCTTCGCCGACACCTACAGCAATGTCCTGCCCTGTTCTGGACATGAATGGCTCTGCCCAGACCATATAGGGGTCCTGGTTTTCTTTCTCGAACAGCGCTTTAGCCAGTTTCTCAACTTCCGCGTATTCCATCCAAACCTCCAACGTTATTGCGGCAAGTGTAGAATATTCATATCGCGAAATGACAGCCGGCCACCGGCAGGTAGGAATAGTTTTGCTCAGTGTCGCCAGAATATCCCGCGAGCGCGCCAGACATCCATGCATTTGTCCTCGATCTCCTCAGGAGACCGGTGTGGAAACATCGAACTAAGTGTTTTCGACACTAGCTTCAGATCCATGGGTTTGTCCCGGTGCTGATCTGCCCGGCTAGCGACGGCATTGATTTCGGCCATCAGCAATTCGTCTTCGTCCATTGTCCTCTCCCAAGGACGACCCATGCCAGTCCTAATCGCTGGCTAGTCGCCGGTGCTACCCAGGCCCGACAAACCGTCAAGATGGCTGGCCGCCAGCCCAAGCGATCGAACCGCTTCTATAGTCAGTGCCAGCCCGGACATTATCAACGCAAGGTCGTGGTTTTGATCGGGATGGGCCAATGCTAGTGCCCGCGTATGCAGTTCCTCGCCAATGGAGCCGAGGCGAGCGATAAGATCTTCGTCCATTCTTTCCTCCTAAGCTAGGATATAGTGTCCGGACGATGCTGCCCATTGCTGAGTGGAGTGGGACGCATCGGAGATCATAGCTCCCTTTGCACTCGCGCTTTCGGTGCCTGCCTTGTAAAAGCCGTTGTAGATGAGAAGCAGTGCCAGCAGACAGAACGCGCCGCACAGTAGGAAAATCATATTTCTTGGGGTCATTGGGTATCCTCCAGCGAGTGAACCCTTAGAAGTCTCTAATGTTCCTCCCCGGGCCGACAAACCCGGCTTAACCCCGTCAGCCTCACGGCCGGCGGGGTTTCTTTCTCACCCCAGCCGAAAGGAAACAGCATGCGCTACTACCGACACCTGCACGGGTTCTACAGTGTCGCCGTTGTCCTGAGCATTCTGCTCATCGACTTCTTCCGTCCCGCCTTCGTCTATGCGGCCAGCCACACCTGGCAGTTCATGCGCACCGCCGGCGTCGTCGCCTACCGCAAGATCGCCGATCTCCGGCCGGTCTACCTTGAGAGCTTCGACACCCACGGCCTATCACTCGATCCCGGGCGAATGCGGTAACACTCCCGCAGTCCTGAAATGGAGAGCCGGGCTAAGGTTCGGTTCTTATTGTATCCAGTGAGGCTTCTTCGCTTCAGCTTCGAGAGCAGGCAAAATTGCTTGCACCGCATCTACTAGCGCCTGAATATTGAACTCCTGCCCCCAAAACCCGACGTTTGTCGTCGTTGGGTCAAATTCCCTGAACAGATCGGTGGGGTCGGGGATTGCCACCGCCCCTTTGGGGGCCACAACCCGATCTACATGGACATGTTGCTTCGAGTTTACCCACCATCGGTCAATTCGCTCGTCCATATGCTCGAAGTTGTTGCGCATAGTTACTTCCCGCAATGCGGAGTCGTCAGCCACGTTGACGCTAGCCCGTAATGCTTCTCGCTCTTTCGCGCGCTTCCCTAGTTGCCCCCAAAGCATCTTGGAAATGTTGGCGCCGGCGTTCAGTAAATTCTGGATGGAGAAAAACACTTCGTCGAGATCGTTTGCCGCGAGACCGGTGTTAATGCGCTCAGCCGCTTTGATTAGGTACTTGCATTGGTCAAGGACTTGTCGCTGCATCACACGCATATGGAAAAGTTCCATCTACCCCCTCCAAGGTTAGCCCATGCCCGTCTTGAAGAACGCTAGGCACGAGGCATTCGCCCAGGCACTTGCCAAGGGCATGACTGCTACGGACGCATATCTGGAAGCCGGTTACAAGGGTGACAGGACCGCCGCCTCTAGGTTGTCAACAAATGTCAACATCGCCTCTCGTGTTGACCAAATCAAAAACAGAGTGGCCGAGAAAGCCGAATGGACAGCCGCTGACAGGCTTTCCGCTCTCAAGACGATATTCGATGGCCACGCAGAGAAAGACGCGCGAGTGGCCATCTCTGCCATTGCTGAGGCAAACAAGATGCAGGGCAGTTATGCCCCTGCCAAGCGTGAACTGTCTGGACCGGGTGGCGGCGCCATCCCAATCGATCTGACCAACGTGAGTGCAGATGATCTCGAACGCCTCGAAGCTCTCTTCGGTCCGCTTGCCGGTGGACCCGGCGATGATGATGAGGGCGATACGAGCGGAGAAGGCTCGGAGAGCAGCGGCTCTTGAAAGGGAACGGACCGCCAAGGATGCGGAGCGCATACGGGCGCGCTGCCAAACCCTGGCTGGCTTCGTTCGTGAAGCATGGCATGTGGTGGAGCCGAACTCGACGTTCGTCCACGGTTGGCATCTGGACGCGATCTGTGACCATCTGGAAGCGGTGACCGATGGGCGGATCAACCGCCTGCTGATCAATGTGCCGCCCGGCACGATGAAATCCCTTCTGACGTCGGTTCTCTGGCCGGCGTGGGAATGGGGACCGATCGGGTGCCCGTCGCTCCGATATCTGACCACGAGCTATGCCGAGAAGTACGTCAAGCGCGATAGCCGCCGCATGCGTGACCTCGTGCAGTCCGAATGGTATCGGGCGCTCTGGCCAGAGGTTGAGCTTGTAAGAGCGGGTGAAAGCTCGTTCGCCAATACCAAGACCGGGTTTCGTGAAGGCGTTCCATTCGCCAGCCTGACCGGTGGCCGTGGTGATCGAGTGATCATCGACGATCCACACTCGACCGAGACGGCGGAATCAGAAGCTGAACGCACCAATACGTCGCGCATCTTCCGGGAGAGCGTGCCGACCCGACTGAATGACCCGATCAACTCGGCAATCATCGTCATCATGTGTTGGTTTTCACGCAGAACTGAGCCGGTTAGGCGCATAATTTCCATTGAGAATTGAGCCATGTGAACCTTTCCCCCCAACGCGGTGAGCGACGGGGGCAACGGAGTGATCCACATGGGACTTTTAAACATCATCCGCCGGATGGCGCTGCGCGAGAAGCAGTCGATCCGGGAGATCAGTCGGCGCACGGGGCTGTCACGCAACACGATCGCGAAGTATTTGAGCGCTGGTACGATCGAGCCGACGTTCGCGGTACCGGAGCGACCGAGCAAGCTTGATCCTTTCGCCGATAAGCTCTCTGGCTGGTTGAAGACCGAGGCCGGGAGGTCGCGCAAGCAGCGCCGAACGCTGAAGCAGCTTCATGCGGACTTGGTGGTTCTCGGCTTTACCGGCTCCTATGGTCGGGTCGCCGCATTCGCCCGTGACTGGCGGGCTGAGCAGCAGAAAGCGGGCCGCGGCATATTCGTTCCGCTATCCTTTCGCCCAGGCGAAGCATTCCAATTCGATTGGAGTGAAGATTATGCCGTGGTAGGCGGCGAGCGCACGAAGCTGCAGGTCGCACATATCAAGCTGTCGCACAGTCGGGCTTTTCTGGTCAGGGCCTACCTGCTGCAAACGCACGAGATGCTGTTCGATGCCCATTGGCACGGCTTCCGTGTGTTCGGCGGCGTACCTGGCCGTGGCATCTACGATAACATGAAGACGGCGGTCGATCGCGTAGGCCGGGGCAAGGAGCGGCAGGTCAACATCCGCTTCCTGGCGATGACGAACCATTATGTCTTTGCGCCCGAGTTCTGCAATCCAGCGGCAGGTTGGGAGAAAGGTCAGGTCGAGAAGAACGTCCAGGATGCCCGACCACGCTTGTGGCAACAGATGCCGGACTTTCCAGATTTGGCGGCGTTGAATGCCTGGCTGGAACAGCATTGCCAGGACCTATGGAGGGAGACTGCGCATGGCACCTTGTCCGGCACGATCGCGGATGTCTGGGCTGATGAGCGGGCAGCATTGATGTCGCTCCCCGCCATGTTTGACGGCTTCGTCGAGCAGAGCAAGCGCGTCTCGCCGACATGCCTGATCACCTTTGAGCGTAATCGTTACAGCGTGCCAGCATCGTTTGCGAACCGGCCCGTCAGCCTGCGGATTTATCCCGAGCGACTGGTCGTTGCGGCCGAGGGCAATGTCCTATGCGAGCATGAGCGGGTCATTGAACGCAGCCACGACAAACCGCCGAGGACGATTTATGACTGGCGACATTACCTTGCCGTCATCCAGCGCAAACCCGGTGCCCTGCGCAATGGTGCGCCCTTCCTGGAATTGCCGTTGGCCTTTCGACAACTGCAAGACCAGATGCTTCGCCGCCCCGGCGGTGATCGTGAGATGGCGGACATACTCGCTCTTGTCCTTCATCACGACGAACAGGTCGTCCTCAGGGCTGTGGAACTGGCTTTGGATGCGGGGGTGGCGACCAAGACGCATGTGCTGAACCTGCTGCATCGGCTGATCGACGGCAAGACAATCGATGGTCCCGACATCGATACGCCACAGGCGCTGACCTTGCTGCGTGAACCCAAGGCCAACGTCGAACGCTATGATGGCCTACGCGCCCGGATCGCAGGAGGTCGCCATGCGTCATGATCCTGCCAGTGCCGCCGTCGTCATCATGCTGCGTAGCCTGAAGATGTATGGCATGGCCCAAGCCGTCACAGACCTGATCGAGCAAGGGGCTCCTGCCTTTGATGCGGCCGTGCCCATCCTGTCACAGTTGCTGAAGGCCGAGATGGCCGAGCGCGAGGTCCGCTCCATCGCCTATCACATGAAGGCCGCTCGCTTTCCTGCGTACAAAGACATCTCCGGCTTCGACTTCGCTGACAGCGAAATCAACGAGGCTACCGTGCGCCAACTGCACCGATGCGAGTTTATGGATGGGGCGCAGAACGTTGTCCTAATCGGTGGCCCTGGCACTGGAAAAACGCATGTCGCGACCGCTCTTGGAATCCAAGCCATCGAGCATCATCGCCGAAAGGTCCGCTTCTTCTCGACCATCGAACTGGTCAATGCTCTCGAGCAGGAGAAGGCCAAGGGCAAGGCGGGCCAGATCGCGGAGACCTTGGTGCGCCTCGATCTGCTCATCCTAGACGAGTTGGGATACCTGCCGTTCAGCGCCTCAGGCGGCGCACTACTCTTCCACCTTCTGAGCAAGCTCTACGAGCGCACCAGCGTCATCATCACAACCAATCTCAGCTTCAGCGAGTGGGCAACCGTCTTCGGCGACGCCAAGATGACGACCGCTCTGCTCGATCGTCTGACCCACCGTTGTCATATCCTGGAAACTGGAAATGACAGCTTCCGCTTCAAAGCCAGCTCGGCCGCCGCAGCCCAGAAGAAAGGAGAAAAAGCCAATCTCTTGACCAAACCCTGATCAGAAAACCATACTTAGAGGTGGCTCACTTCTCGGTGGAAAAACCGGCTCAGTTCCGCGTGAAAACCAACACCCTGCCGTTCTGCTCAGCCCACCGGATTTGGCGCTTTGGCTTGATTTTCAAAACCCCTTTCTTCGTGCTGATCTTGATCCAAGACATTCGAGTGCTCCCGCGAATGGGTTCCCCAGAGTTATATACTCAATCCTCTCGCATTGTAACCGAGTGGGTCACTCCCACCTTCATCCTCTTTGGGAAAAGGTATTCCCCGAGATCCTGCAGCGCATCTAAGGGCCCAGAGAGCCGGAACTGCGTCTCCCTGTTCGGCGGCATCGGGCGGCACATGTTTCGGCATCATCAGAGGTAGTTAATATAGCAGCGGCGCGCCGGAGGGCCTCCTCGCCGGTAATCTCGGCGTCACAGGTGCAAACTCCACCTTGGTTGCCGCTTAAGCCCACCCATCGTCCCGGCGGGAAGATCCCCAAGACGTTCGAGACATGCTTCGTATTCCAGCCACTCCTCACGGAGCGCGACTATGGCTTCGGCAACCTGTCGCGATGGCTCTGCCTGGTACAGCGCTTCAAGGTCATCGCTGATCAGTTGTAGATGGAACGTCAAAGCTTCGACATCCGCGTCCACTGTTCGTCCTCCCGAGGTTAACCCCAAAGCAGATTTTAACGCCGGGCCGTGAAAGTCGGTAGTTGACCGTTTGGATGGTGTAGTCTCGGAAAAGCGAGCACTGGCGGCCTCTAGTAAGTCATTCTCATGAACTACCTGACCGGGGGAGAGTCATGTCGAACGCGCTTACGCTTCCTTTCTACAGGGCCTTGATCATCTCTGCGCGACAAGTAAATCTTGTCCTCAGGCTTTACCGGCCAGCTAGCAAAGACAAAGCCACCAATCAGAAAAACTCCCACGGCAAGAGAGCTCCAGAGTAAGTAAAGTTGCCCGGCATCACTTTCCATTTGAAATTCCTTTAGTTTATTCGATTTATAAAACTTTAAACCCTTTTTAGGGTATTCGCTTTCCATTCGCAATTTTTCAAGCGGGTATGGCTAACGGCCTCGGTGAGTGGGCTTAGATTGCTCACGCGCCAGGGGCTGGCCTTTACGCACCAGGATCATCAACTTTCGTCCAAGTCAGCGACCACTCATCATCGCCGCCATGGTTGTGCATATAACTCCCGTGTTCGGCACTCTCCGTTTCCATCGTGATCCAATCCGGCGGTGCTACGCCCGGTAGCTCCAGCACGCGCAAGACGTCGTGCATATCCTCGATCGTGGTGACCTTCTTAATGGTCTGTCGGCCCTTTGCTTCGATAGTCCAGGCGTAGTGGGTCATGTTCGGTCCTCCCGTTCCTATCCCCCAAATGGGGTACGCGGGAATCAGTTCCTTGTGGTATTGATTCGATCGTTGATGCAGCGGACCTGAACCATCTCACTGCGTGCAAGCTCAGTGGGGTGGTTTCTCTATCCCAAGCCTTGCAGCAATGCTCGCGGCTTCCCTTTGTTCCGGCGTCTCGTTCTTATGGGGATAATGCTCCCAGCACCACCAGCGGGCCTCGACGTGCTTGCTCGCCGCGAACCCGGCCAATCCCCATTTCTCGCATCCACCGATGCAGCATTTCGGCGCGTAGTGCACATTTGCGTTCGCGATCGAGTGACCGCTATCCCCGCCGTTGCCAATGCTGCTCATCGTCAGTCCTTTCCTGGCGCACCGCGCTCATATGGCCTTCGGCGTCGCATGCGTTCACTTCAATATCGAAATTCTCCCCGGCTCGCTGCCTGATGAGTTCAAGCAGCCATCGTGGGCGGCCGACGCCTTCAACGGGTAGGGGTTCGGACGGCATGCCGCTCACTCTCCAGCGTGTCGAGGCAGCCGTAGGGTGACCGAAGTCGGTTGCTTCAGCCTGACGACGCCATCGGCGTACAATGAGCCCGAGGGTACCGGTCTTCTCTGCCGCGAGGTGAAAGCGTCTGGACAGATCCGCAGGCAAACGAACAAGCTCGGCCACGACCGCGCCCATCCCTCCATATCTCAGACATTCCTCGAAACTTTCCCCGATCGCAGTCTCATCGTTGCTCTCGACGAAGATGATGCGGTTTGGATTTAACCCGACCTGCGCCAGACCGGGCGCATAAAGGTCAGTCCGAGACAGACACCAAAAGACCGGTCCTTGTGTCCTGGCCGCAATGCCGGCTGCAAAGAGTGCGGATACCGCGCCTGCGACGGCACCCTGCCCGCCACCGCCGATCTCATGGATGGCGCCAAAGCTCAGTCCGCCATTTGGCAGGCGGCGGTCTATTTCGGGGACGCCGAACGCCAGCGTCTTGCGCACGCGCCTTGTCGAGCCGTCGATCCTGTCGATGGCTTCCCGTAATTCGGCAATAGTTTGTGCGTTCGCGCGCGATGGCACGTTGCGTATCCTGTGGATAGAGAGTGGATAACGCCGGCGCATGCATGGCGTTTGTTCTAATTATGTTCTCGCCTGAGGAAGAGTCAAGCTTCGTCCGTCAGCTTGTAGATATCCGCGTTGTCCTGACGCTCTCTGAGCCCTTTGTATGAGGCGTGCCTTAGCTTGCCATCGTCGGTCCACGCTCGATATTCGATCTCAGCGATGAGTGTAGGGCTGACAAGGACGACGTTTTTACCCGGTACCTTTACCTCAGGGGATTTCGTCTTCAGCCTGTCCAGCGTGGCCCGAAGCTCCTGCGCTTCTTTGTGTTTGAAGCCCGTTCCCACACTGCCTACATACCGGTAGCCGGTTTTATATCGTGCGCCGAGGAGGAGGCTGCCGACGGCGCCCGGAACGGAGGTTGACGGTTCGTATCCGACCACCACGAAACTGTCGCTTTGGATGCACTTGATCTTTAGCCAGTCGCCCAAGCGTCCAGAGCGATACGGCCTGTCACGATGCTTCGCGATGATGCCCTCAAGTCCGAGGGAACATGCCTGTGCAAGTAGCACATCAGGGTCGGCATCGATCTCCTCCGACAATCTGACAGGTCCGACTTTTTCGGTCACGACGTCTTCCAGGAGGTGACGGCGGGAACCGTACTCGACATGCGTCAGGCCGTGACCGTTGAGATATAGCAGATCAAAGGCATAGAAGATGGCTTCGTTTGACTTTAACTTTCCCCCGCGACCACCCAGTGATTTTTGCAAAGCGCCGAAATCGGAGCGGCCTTGCTCATCGAGGACGACGGCCTCGCCATCCAAGATCATGGTTGTCGGCCCCATGGCGGCTGCCGCTGCGGCGATGGCCGGAAATCGGTGGGTCCAATCGTGGCCGCCACGCGTGAGGATGCGAACGCCGCTCGGTTCTATGTGCACCGCAAGCCGGTAGCCGTCCCATTTAATTTCATAAGACCACTCAGCGCCGATGGGCGGCTTTGATTTCAGCAGTGCCAGGCAAGGTTCGATGCGGCTTGGCATCGGGTCGAACAGCAGTTCCGGTTGTTTTGGATCGCGCTTGCGCACACGCCGGCTTTGTCGCGGCGCATGGTCGTCTATCAGCAACTGCTTTGTAGGGCGCTTGGTCATGCGCCTATTGCAGCATTAAAGCATTAACGACTGCTGATCGCTCAGCAATGGGAAATCCTCACGCGGCTTCGCACGTATTTCGGAACTATTGAATGTATCGGTAGTTGGTCAGATACCGAAATCCATTGGGTTTCGGTGTAACTATGACCAAATACTTTAGGCCCGCTGGTGCAAGTAGCGCCAGCGGGCTGGTGCTCAATGAAGTCGCCGTCGCAACCTTTAAACGAGTAGATTGATACTGCAAGTGAGGGGCCAGTATTCCTCACTCAACGAAGTCGTTTGATCATCTCGTTTACCTCATCGTTGTCGTCCGCTCCGAGCATGAGATTGTCGGCCACTTCGATTACCGCCGCCAAAACCTCCTCAACCGTCCAGCCCGATAGGGAGGCGTCCGCGAATGAGTTAGTGAGACAAACCCACCCGCTGTTGGATCGCTTCAGCGAGGGCGGCGCGTCTCCATTCCGGCAGCTTTAGGATGAAGGTATCCATATCACGTCCAAAGTTGGTCCAGGCTTTATCACCCGCTTCGCCAGGATCGATCACGCCGGCCGCCTCAAGATCGGTCCTGTCCATGTTCACGCGAGCGAGTGAGATTTGGAGCAGATCCGTACCAGTGATCATCGGCTTAGCCCCTGTTGGCTCACATTCAACGTCCCATGGCTTGACTGTCGCGGCGTCAAGTCTTCCTCATCTGCTTCCTCTTGCACGACGAGCGCGTGGTAACAGGACTCGATGTCCTGGGCGATGCCATCCGCGTCGTAGAGGTAGCCGTCCGTTCCGCCGTCAGTCTCGATGATCTCGGCGAACGAGTTCATTACCACTCGACCGAGGCGCTGTAGGGCATCTCGATGGCGATCAGCCCCTTTCCTCGTGAATTCACGATTGGCCTCGTCCAGTGCTTGGCGAATGGCCTGAAATGATCCGTCGATATGGAGTTGCGCATTCATTGCACTGCTCTCCTGTCATGGATTACTGAAACAGACTCCCGTAACGCAATACCCGTGGATAGGTTCATCCTACTATAGACAGTCGACTAAATGCCACAATTGATTCGCGTATTAGCGGGAACAAACGTAATCTGCCGCCGTTGAAGCCGGGTTCATCGGGAGAAATCAACATGGCCGGACGTGCTCTCTGGAAGGGCTTCCTGAAGTTTGCCGAGATCAGTTGCCCCGTCGCGCTACACAGTGCTGCCTCGACGGCCGAGCGCGTCAGCTTCAACACTCTCAACCGGAAAACTGGCAACCGTGTGAAGCGAGAGTATGTCGATATCGACACCTGGAAGGTCGTCGAGCGCGAGGATCAAATCAAGGGATACGAAGTCGACGACAATCGCTACATCCTGTTTGAGCCGGACGAGCTTGCGGCGGCCGTCCCCCCGAGCGATAAGACATTGCGCATCCAGTCCTACGTGCCATTCAACGAGATCGATGATCTCTATTTCGACAAACCCTACTATCTTTTGCCCGATCGGATTGGCGAAGAAACCTTCGTCCTCATCCGGGATGCGATGCAGGAATCCAACGTTGGGGCGATCGCGCAAGCCGTGCTCTTCCGCCGGCTGAGAACTGTGTTGATCCGCGCCCAGGGTAGTGGCCTGATCGCGACTACACTCAATTTTGATTATCAGGTCCGCTCCGCAAAGGAGGCCTTCGCCGATATTCCGAAGCTGAAGATCGAGGGCGAAATGCTCGAACTAGCAAAGCATATCATCAAGACCAAGGCTGGACTTTTCGACCCACGAACATTCGATGACCGATATGACGCCGCGCTGGCCGACCTTGTAAAAGCGAAGATGGAGGGAAGGGCGGTCAAGGTGAAAAAGCAGCCAAAGGTCGAACCCTCGACGAGTCTCATGGAAGCGCTGCGCATGAGCGCTGGCTTCGGATCGGCGCGAGCCTCCAAACCTCGCGCGGCAGCAGCACAACGCGCCGCGTCGGTACCCCGGCGGGTTGCCGGCAAGAAGGCGAGCTAAGTCATGGCGGCCGTCAAACCCTATTGGAAGGGCTACCTGAAGCTCTCGCTGGTCACCTGTCCCGTCGCCCTGTCCCCAGCAACGAGCGACACCGAAAAGGTTCGGTTCCACACCATGAACCGGGCAACCGGCAATCGCGTCGCCTCTCGCTACGTGGATAGTGTCACCGGCAAAGAGGTGAACACCGAGGATCAGGTGAAAGGATACGAACGCGGGGAGGGCGACTACATCATTGTCGAAGAGGAAGAGCTGGACGCCGTGGCGCTCGAAAGCGTCCGGACGATCGAGATCGAGCTCTTCACGCCACGGGATTCCGTCGAATGGATCTGGCTGGAGAAGCCCCACTACCTCGTCCCGAATGACAAGGTCGGAGAGGACGCCTTCGCTGTCATCCGCGACGCAATGCGCTCGGAAAACGTGGTCGGGATTTCTCGTTTGGTATTCGGTCAGCGGGAACGCGCAGTGATGCTTGAACCGCGTGACGAGGGCATCGTCCTATGGACATTGCGCTATGGTGATGAGGTTCGGCTTGAAGAGGAATATTTCTCGGGGATCAAGGCAAAGCCTGAGGGTGGCCTTGGCCCGCTGATGAAGCAGTTGATCCAGAAGCAGACAAAAAAATGGTCTCCGGTTGTCGATCCCATTCAGGATCGCATGCTTGAGCTGATCGCGGAGAAGAAGAAAACTATGGGAAAAACCGCAAAAAGGGCGGGAGCGAAGAAGGACGCAGCAGCCGGCGCTTCGAATAATGTCGTCGACATCATGGCGGCGCTCAAAAAGAGCCTGGAAGAAGGGAAGCAGCGTGGCCGCTGAATGAGGGCGGTCCCTCAGGACGACGCCCCACAAACTCTCTGGGCACTTTTCAACTCTCGCCCCTGTAATTGCAGGGTTACGCATTTCGGAATTTTCAGCGAGGTTTAGCCAGCGCTCAAGGAGCCCCATGTTGATCCTTGGTCACTCCCTGCTGAGGAGCAGCCCACCGAGCGCCCGGTTCCCCCAAACCGGACTCGAGCCATCCTGCAACTACTCACGCAGGATGGCTCCACTTTTCCCGCAAGGGGGTGAATGATACGCTTTTCCACAGGCGTCGAAAACGGTGGATAATTGCCAGCGTGATCAGGACCAAAGAGAGAACATCCGTTGGACCACTTTCCGCTATCGGTTTGATTCTCTTTGGCGGATTTTAACGGGTGTTGGACCACGGAACCCTTTGTTTCTCAGGGTTTGCGTCGTGCGTACGGAGCTTCTCGACCGCACCAAAAAGAACCCGGCTCAGGCCGGGTTTTTTGCTTTTTATCAATAGGTTGCAAATTTTTCCTGTGACCCGTTTACGAGCCTCCTCTGGCGTCCCAGGTTGGCCTTAGCGGCGTTCTCTCTCCAGTTTTTCAAAGCGTTTGATGGCCCGTTCCCGCTTCAGTCGCGATAGTCTTTGAAGCCAGAAAATCCCGTCGAGCTGATCGACCTCGTGCTGGAGACAAACGGCCAGAAGCCCCTCGACTTCCGCTTCGCGGGTCACGCCATCCAGGTCCTGGTAGGTGATGCGGACGGCCCGCGCGCGGGTTACGTCCTCGGTCACCCCGGGCATGGAAACGCTGCCTTCCGGATGGACGATCGGCTCCGCAGAAGACCAGGTCACACGCGGGTTGACATAGATCCGCACGATCCCGTCTTCCAGCTCGATCACAGTCAGGCGTTCGGCCACGCCGATGTGGTTTGCGGTGATGCCGATACCGGGCGCCGCCCGCATCGTATCCAGAAGATCCTCCGCGAGAGCTGAAAGGGCAGGGTCGAAGGCGGTGATCGTACGCGCCGGCAGGCGCAGGCGTGGATCGGGAAATCGAACAAGGGTGCGAATGGCCATAGCACTTTCCTGACGATGCGGATGCGTTCACCCTGAGCTAAACAATTCACATGAATTTGCAACAGCTTGGGTAAAAGTTGCGAGCGCTGAGGTCCGATCGTGCATCCAGCTGTGGACCTGCCGCGGGCATTGCGGTAGCAGAATAGGGCGCGTGTCAACATTGAGGCGGCGCGCGCAATCAACCGGTATGTAAACGCCTTCCTGCTCCCCCCGGTCCTGCCGGCGTCTTGGATGGCTGAAATTCTGCGAGGGCGGGCACATGAGCTATACCGGCGACGACAATCGTATGAATGCTGAAGACGTCGACGTCTCGGACATCTATGCCGAAGACGGTTCGGTGCGTTCCGATTATCTCATGCATGTCGGCGCAGCGATTGCCGACCGCGATCTTCTCTATTTGCGCCAGCATGTTGCTAGGCTGCACGCGTCCGAAATGGGCGACTTGCTCGAGGCCATCCAGGCTGACCAGCGCCGCGCGCTCGTTTCGCTACTTGGCAACGATTTTGACCTTTCCGCGCTGACCGAGGTCGACGAAGCCATCCGTCTCGACATCGTCGAGCACCTGCCGAACGACCAGATCGCTGCCGCGCTCGGCGAAATGGATTCGGACGATGCCGTCTACATCCTGGAGGACCTCGATCAGGAGGACCAGGAAGAGATTCTCGCCAAACTGCCCTTTACCGAGCGAGTCCGTTTGCGGCGTTCGCTTGACTATCCGGAAAGCACGGCCGGCCGGCGCATGCAAACGGAATTCGTCGCGGTGCCGCCGTTCTGGACCGTTGGCCAGACGATCGACTACATGCGCGATGACAGTGAGCTTCCCGACAGCTTCACCCAGATTTTCGTCATCGATCCTACCTTCCGGCTGCTTGGTGCAGTCGATCTTGATCGTATCCTGCGCACGAAGCGCTCGGTGAAGATCGAGACGATCATGCGCGAGACCAACCATCCGGTGCCGGCCGAGATGGACCAGGAAGAGGCTGCCCAGCTTTTCGAGCAATACGACCTTCTGTCCGCTGCCGTCGTGGATGAAAACAATCGGCTGGTCGGCGTCCTGACCATCGATGACGTCGTCGATGTCATCCAGGAAGAGGCCGAGGAAGACTTGATGCGCCTCGGCGGCGTCGGCGATGAAGAACTCTCCGACAGCATCGCCAGCACATCTCGATCCCGTGTTCCGTGGCTTATGGTCAATCTGTTCACCGCGTTTCTTTCCGCCACGGTGATCTCGCTCTTCGATGCTTCGATACAGCAGATCGTGGCGCTTGCGATCCTGATGCCGACGGTTGCCGGCATGGGCGGTAATGCCGGATCCCAGACCATGACCGTGACCGTGCGTGCATTGGCGACCCGCAATCTGGATATTCACAACGCCTGGCGAATCGTGCGGCGTGAGGCAGGTGTCGGCTTGCTCAACGGCATGTTGTTTGGCGTGCTTGTCGGCTGCGTTGCCGGGGTCTGGTTCCAGGATATCAATATTGCCGGTATCATTGCGGCGGCGATGCTGATTAACATGACCGCGGCGGCGCTGGCAGGTATTCTGATCCCGCTGCTGCTGGACCGGTTCGGCGCCGACCCGGCGGTGTCCTCCGCGGTCTTTGTCACGGCTGTCACGGACATGACGGGGTTCTCGGCGTTCCTCGGACTTGCCACCTGGTGGTTTCACATCGGCGGCTAGACGTCACGAAAATTTGACTTTTACGTCAAGGTCAATAATATGGGTCGATGCGCACGGCGGCGCGCAATTGAGCCACGTTGTTGAGAGATGCTGGGGCTCTGGCGTGTTTGTCGCGACAAACGAGGCGAGGCAGAGTGAACAAGTACTATACCATTACCGAATTGACGCGGGAATTCGGCGTTTCTACGCGCACACTTCGTTTCTATGAAGATGAGGGCTTGATCCATCCTGAACGGCGCGGTCGCACGCGGTTGTTCCGCACTGCTGATCGCCGTCTCATTCAGGAAATCCTGCGGGGCCGCCGCATCGGCTTCTCGATTGCTGAAATCCGCGAAATTATACAGGTCTACAAGGATCCTCCGGGGGAATCGGGGCAACTGCGCCTCCTGATGAAGCGTGTCGAGGAAAAGCGCGAAGAGTTGAATCAGAAGCGCAAGGACATCGAGGAAACCCTCGAAGAACTCAACAATGTCGAAGAAGCGTGCCTTACGCGTCTGGCCGAAATCGGCGTCGGCACCTGAAGCGTCATCAAAGCGTGTCGCGCAAAAGCGCGGAGCGGTTTAGCGAAAATGACATGTGTAAAAACTTAAAGCGCCAAGAGCGAATCTGAAAGATCGGCGCGCGCTTTAGATCCAGCGGCTCGTGCGGCGGCAGTAGCGCTCGAATTCTATCCCGAAACGTGAGAGCAGATGCCGTTCTTCGGCGCGCACCGCAAAGACGGTGGTGATGATCACGGTCACAATCGCCAGGACGAAGAACCACGGGTTGAGGGCGACCATGCCTATGCCAATCATGATCACGGTATAGCCCAGATAGATGGGGTTTCTGCTGAGGCGGAAAGGCCCGCAGGTAACCAGATGTGAGGAGCATCGGTTTGGCAGTACCGTGGTCTGCCGATCAAGCAGTGTGCGGATGGCCCACAGGCAGAGAACGACGCCGAGCGTTGTGAAGATTGCCCCGATCGTCCAAGGTATCCATTCCCCGTAGGTATTCTTGACCGGGATCGGCAGAACACGCTTCAGCGCCACCGCCGCGATACAGGCAAGCCCGTGAAGGGCAACTGGCCAGGGGTATCGCAGCGATTTGGAACGATAAGCGTTCATACCCTATTCCTTGGCTCGGGCATCCACGGTGCATTGTTCGGTGATGGTGGCGATGCGGGGGTCTGTATTGATATCGATCTGGCCGGCGTTGAGCGCCGAAAAAAGGTCCTGCTCTACCAGTCTGTCGAGTGTGCAGCCGCAGAATGCGGCGCAGAGTGTCGGGGATTCGGTCTTGCTGCAAGTGACCGTGCAATTGTTTCTGAAACCCTCGGTTGGGTCGGGCTGCGGTGCCGGAAAAACCAATGCAAACAGGTAGACGAGGGAAAAAAGGAGAGGCTGGTGAATGAGGTAGACGGCAAGGCTGTGGCGTCCACCGAACGACAGGCCGCGGGCAAGACGCCCCCTTGTGTTGATCGAAGCCATACGCTCCGTCAGGCCCGTTGACAGGGCAATCCGCGCAAGGGCGAGTCCTGCGAGGAAAGGTGCCAGCCAGGGCAACAGAGGCACGTAATCATTCGAGCGCGGCAAGGTCTCGGAGAGCCCGACCCACCAGAGGGCCGGCATGTCGAAGACGGGCGAACGCAGATAGAAGGGCGCGGCAAAAGCGGCGGCAGCAACAGCGAGCGTCAGCACCGGCGGCAGTCGCAGGAACAGCAGGCCGATAACGCTGGCAGCCGCGATCGAATGCAGGATACCGAAGAAGATGAAGGCATCCGGAAAGGCGAACCATGTTGCAACCGTGATTACCAGCGCTGCCGCAACGATCTTGCCGAGCCGGATCAGGAAGCCGCGAGCCTTGAACTCCGGATAATTCCCGAGCACGAGGCTGAAGCCGGCCAGGAAAAGAAAGCTGCCGGCAATCAGCCGCGCAAAAAGTTTCCACCCGCCAGAACCGACGGTTCCGGGCTCGAGATAGTGGAAATATTCGAGATCCCAGGAAAAGTGATAGATCGCCATGGCAATCAGGGCGATGCCGCGCAGCACGTCGATCACACCGATGCGCCGCCGGGATCTTGGTTCCGACGTTACCTCGCTGCCGCTGTGGATCGCTGCATTTTCCAGGGACATGGTACATTCTTTCGATCTTGAAAGCATAGGGATTCGAGCTTGCGCCAGGCACAATCGATTTGCGTGTCCTAGGGCTCAAGCAAGGCTTCGCGCGCCTCTGAGAAGAACTGGCGGCGGATGAGAACGAAGATCACGAACGCCGTCAGCACCATGAACACATAGGGGCTGATGAACCAGCCGAGATAGCCAATCGACAGAAATATCGCCCTTAAACCGGCATTGAAGTGCTTGGCCGCGTAAATATTGATTTTGACAGCGCGCTCCGCACGGCGGCGCGCCTCCTCGATGTCCTGATCAAGGTCGCTCATCATCGGAATGCCGCCGACCAGGATCGAACAATAGTTGAACAACCTGTAGGCCCAGCCGAATTTGAAGAAGGAATAGCCGAACAGGCAGGTAAGCCCACCGACTTTCAGTTCGAACGCGGTGCGTCCGCCGTGGAAAACATAGGGCAGGTCTTGAAAGATCGCCTGCGCCTGTTCGGTGGCGCCTAGAAGGGCAAAGCAGCCACCCAATGCAAAGATTGTTGTCGACGCGAAAAAGGCAGTTCCTGCCTGCAGGCCCGCGATGATCTGAGTGTCGATCATCTTCAGGTCGCGCTTCAGCGAATTCATGATCCATCGCCGCCGGTTTTCGGTCATCAGGCGCGATAGACTCATGCGGCTGCGAAAGATTCGTCCGTCCACTGTCCAGTTATAGCCTGTCCACAGCAACACGAAGACGGCCAATGCTATGTAATCCGCGTAAGTCATTGCGCTGTTTTGTCATGCCGGGATGAAATTGCAAGAGAGGACAAAACTTTGTCGAACACCCTTGCAATTGTGCAGCCAGCATGACGATCTCCTGTCGGAGAATGACCTTTTCGCCGTCGCCGATGTCGCATGCGTAGAACCCGATGTCGGTCGATCGCCTTAGAGGTCTATGGGAATGGCTTAAGTCTTGCAGCATGGTGCACGGCGACCGGTTCATCGGGCCTTGAGGGCGGAGTTGAAATGTTTCTTTCTGTTTTTGATGTGTTCAAGATTGGTATCGGGCCGTCGAGCTCGCATACGATGGGACCGATGTCTGCGGCTAATCGATTTCTCGATCTGATCCTGTCGGCGGATTGGCCGCGCCCGTCCAACGCGGTCGTGGCTTCGATCAAGGTGAGCCTCCACGGCTCGCTCGCCCACACAGGCATCGGCCACGGGTCGGGCAGGGCTGTCGTTCTGGGGCTTATGGGCGAGAAGCCTGATCAGGTCGATCCCGACACCATGGACGGGATCATCGACGGTGTTGAGCGCAGCGGCAGGATTACTCCACCAAGGCATCCGGGTTATTTCTTCCAGCCCAAGATCGATCTGGTTTTCGACAAGAAAGTGCCGTTGCCGGGCCATGCCAATGGCATGTCGTTTTCGGCCTTCGACCGGGATGACCGTTTGCTGTTGAAACGCATCTATTATTCCATCGGTGGCGGCTTCGTGGTTACCGACACGGAACTTGAAGCGATGAGGGCCAGCAAGGCAAAGCCCGGTGGGGTGAAGGTGCCTTATCCCTTTGCCAGTGCCAAGCAGATGCTGGAAATGGCCGGCCGCTCGGGCCTTTCTATCGCGCAGATGAAACGTGCCAACGAAGAAAGCGCCATGTCCTCTGCAGAGCTCGATGCCGGCCTCGACCGGATCTGGGCCGCGATGAAGAGCTGTATCGATCGTGGCCTGACCCATGAGGGCATTCTCCCGGGCGGGCTGAAGGTTCGCCGGCGTGCCGGCGCCATTCATGACAAACTCAAGGAAGAGTGGCGTTCCAACAAGGCCAACCCATTGCTCGCCAACGACTGGCTGAGCGTCTACGCCATGGCAGTCAACGAGGAAAATGCGGCCGGCGGCCGGGTCGTCACGTCGCCGACAAACGGGGCGGCCGGCGTCGTGCCGGCTACGATCCGCTACTATCTGCATTTCCATGAGGATGCCGACGATGCCGGCATTCGCGACTACTTGCTGACGGCTGCCGCCATTGGTGGCATCATCAAGTTCAACGCCTCGATTTCCGGCGCCGAAGTGGGCTGTCAGGGCGAGGTCGGCTCGGCCTCCGCGATGGCCGCGGCCGGGCTTGCTGCCGTGATGGGCGGTTCGCCGGAGCAGATCGAAAATGCCGCCGAGATCGCGCTGGAGCATCATCTCGGCATGACCTGCGATCCCGTCGGCGGTCTCGTCCAGGTACCCTGTATCGAACGCAATGCGCTCGGTGCCGTCAAGGCGGTAACGGCCGCATCGCTGGCGCTTAAGGGAGACGGCAGCCATTTCGTCCCGCTCGATGCCTGTATCGAGACCATGCGCCAGACTGGCGTCGATATGCACGACAAGTACAAGGAAACATCGACCGGTGGTCTTGCCGTCAATGTCGTGGAGTGCTGAGCCACCTGTTGCCCAACCCGTAGCCGCGCGACTGTGGAGCGGTCACAAACCCACTTGACCCCGACCGCCTGCCGGGTGTTCAAATCGGCCATGGCTCTCAATCTCATCAAGCTCTGCGTCGGCGCGGATTCCATCGAAGATCTTCGGGAATGGGTCTCTCGCCGATCGCTGGTCGCGATCGCAGCCGGTCTCGAACCGCATTCGTCCCATACCACCCGGATGGTGCCGAAACGCGTTGAAGAGCTGCTGAACGGCGGCTCTCTCTACTGGGTCATCAAAGGCCAGGTTCAGGCGCGGCAAAAGCTGCTCGAGATCGAGACGTTTACGGATGCCGACGGCATCGGACGCTGCAATCTTGTCCTCGGCCCGGAAGTCATCGACACGGAATATCAGCCGCGACGCGCCTTTCAGGGATGGCGATACTTGACCGCGGAGGATGCGCCGCGTGATCTGGCCGCTCTTGGCGAAGGAGCTGCCGAAATGCCGCTGGACCTCCGGCGTGAACTGGCTGAGCTCGGGCTTCTTTAGGCGCTATCCACCGACATTCCTACAGGAAGCAGAAAAGCCCGGCGGGACCGGGCTTTTCTGCTTCCTTTTCGGAGCGCTCAACGAACCCGCAAGCGGATCGGATAGCGCCCGGAGGGGGATGTGACGTGGACGTGGATGCAGGCATGCGGCTGGGTCGAGCGCCAGGCACGTGCTCCGTGGGTAAGAAGCAAGGTTACCAGATCCTTGGTGCGCGAGCGCGGACGGGCAATCCCGAGTTCGGCTATGCGCATCGCAGCTTCATGCAGCGGATGCAGGCCGGTTCGGCCCGGTTTTCGTTTCTTCTCCGGCCCGGGCGTGAGGCCCGTGCCGTTTTCGTTCATTGCCATAACTGACCTCGTACGCACTACTAAAACCGAGGAGGGATGCCGGCGAAACAAAGCCGGTATCCGAAACTGATGAAATTATTGGGCGCTGGCCCAGCAGGCGAACCCGGCGCGCTTCAGCGCCTTGCAAGCGTTTACAGCCTTGTCCTGGTTGGAGAAGCCGCCGAAGCGGGCGCGATAGAGCTGGCTGTCGCCGCTGGCAAAGGCAACCGTGAACGGCGTCGCGTTGCGAAGCACAGTGCCACCCTTGTCTTGGGCATGCTGAAGCATGGCAAGCGCCTGGTCCTTGCTCGGCGTTGCGCCAATCTGGACGATCCAGCCCTCTGGCATGGTTTCCGAGGCTGCGTCTGTCGGCTTGGCGGCTGCAACGGAGTTGGTGACCTGAGCGTCAACCGCTTCAGCGGGAACCGCAAGACGCTGGCTCTGGGCCTGCAGTGTGTTGGGCTGTGCCTGCTCCTGAACCAGCGGATTTTCGCTGATCTTCGGTGCGGCTGCGTAGGCTACTTCAACGCTCTGGGTCGTCTCGCCCTGATAGCGGAAATCCGGAACAGGGCCTTCATGCGGAAGGTTGAAGCTTCCGCCTGTCGCTGCTACCGTGGTGCTGGCCTGCATGGTCGGCGCATCGGAGGTTTCCGCAACAAGATTGCCGCTGCCACGACGCGAAGCGGACGGCATGTATTTGGCGACGAGCGCGCGCATCTGGGCGTCGCGGCTGCCACCGGACTTGCCACCCAATACCACGCCGACGATGCTGCGCCCGTCCGCCTGGGCAGAGGTTACGAGATTGTAGCCGGCGGCGCGCGTGTAGCCCGTCTTGATGCCATCGACACCGCGCACATTGCCCAGCAGGCGGTTGTGGTTGCCGATGAGCTGCCTGCCGAACTTGAAGCTGCGCGTAGAGAAATACGAATAGTACTGCGGAAAGTGCTGGCGAAGGGCCATGCCGAGGCGGGCCTGATCACGTGCCGTCGTCATCTGCTCATCGTTGGGCAGGCCGTTGGCGTTGCGGTAGGTGGTCCGTGTCATGCCGAGCGCCCGCGCCTTGTTGGTCATGATCCGGCCGAAGCGATCTTCCGAGCCGCCGAGGAATTCGCCGAGTGCGGTAGCAGCGTCGTTAGCCGAACGTGTCACCAGTGCCTGGATTGCCTGATCGACAGTAATCGACTGGCCGGCGCGTACGCCGAGCTTCGATGGCGGTTCCGATGATGCGTGCTTGGAAAAGGGGACTTTGGTGTCCTTCGAAATCTTGCCGGCTTCCAGCGCTTCGAAGGTGAGATAAAGTGTCATCATCTTGGTGAGCGAGGCTGGATAGCGCAGGCTATCGGCGTCTTCACTATACAGCACCTTGCCGGTCTTGGCGTCGACGACGATCCCGGCATATTGGGCTGCCTTCGCCGGGACGGCGGCAAATGTGAATGAGGCAACCAGGGAGACCATTGCAACCCGGCAAGCCATCCTGAAGAAGGGCGCCGAAGAGCGTTGAGCGGAACCGTTGAACAGAAATTTGGACACTACACTTCTCTTCATTCTCATTTCACAGATGTCGTCCGGGCGCCGCCTCCACAAACGACCGTTCCGAAGAGACTACCGGCATAGCGTTACCAATCGGTTTATGATGAATGATTGGTTTCTATATTTTGGGGGGATGTTGCATTTTAGGGGCGTCTTGAATGCAAAGGCGGTAAGCGCCGCTGGATGAGGTCATGGAGCCAGTCGTTCGTTGATGAATTTGATGACGGCTTTGTCGATGGCTTGCCATTGTGGCAGCAATTGGCTGGAAAACCGATAAAGTACCACGAGGTCGGTTCCGATGTGGATATCTCGCTGGCAATCGGCGCTGGTTGCACCGTCGGGCGTCTGCGGCAGCAGGCAGCGTACGGCATAGGGCGTGTCTTGGCCGCGATCTGCCGTCAGCAATGTTTCATGGCCATAGCCGGACGTTTCGCGCATGTGGTGTTTTACGAGACCTGACGGGCCGGGCGAGGGCGCACCTTCGAACAGATGCTTGTAAATAGGGTCGACGCGTCCGGACATGTCCCGCGACATCGTGCTCTGGGATATCTGCATGAAAATGAGAGCGTCCGAACGGTTGATATCGTTGAAAGAGTGGCGGGTTGCGTCACTATAGCCCTGCATTTCCGGCCAGGTCGCGTAGAGATCGACGCGCTCGGTCGCGCCGGTTGCTCTCTGATCCGCAAAACGGATCGTGTTCGAAGCAAGGCGCAAGTGGTCCTGCCCTATGATGATGTCGTTGATATCTGTGTTTTCGGTGTGACCTGCAAGCGCGAGGCTGCCGCCATACCATTGGCCCGCAAGGCTGATGAGACTGGTCAGGGCCGCCAGCGTGATGGCGACAGCCGTCACACTATAAAGAAAACGCTTGCCGATCAGCGGGGCGTGGTCTTCCGTTGCGGGTTGCTCGGCGGTCATGCACGGCTCCTGGCTTTGTCGGCTTTGCATCTGCAGGGAGGCAATTCATTGCAGACGGTGCTGGTCTGGACCTTGTGGGAGGCGCAACATGGAGCGACGCTGCGGCAAGCGCGGTTGATGTTTGGTTAAAGTGGGATGGATGGCGGCGTTGAAATAGAAGTGGCCGGTTCCGGGGACAGCGGAACCGGCCGGGAGGGCGGGTCTGACACGGGGACAGGGGACTGACCGGCGCCCTTCTCGTTCACGATCCGGACATAGGAGCCGGATCGTGAATTTTTACTGGGTGCTCACGCTACCCACTGCAACGGCGCGGCCGTCCTGCAGCTTGACCCAGCGGCCGGAATTGTTTTCCGACTGGCGCTTGAGGAAAGTGTACTCGGTCTCCGACCACAGCATCACCTTGTTGCGCATGTTGTCGAGAATGAAGTCGCCGCGATCGGTGCGGACGGTAAGCACCGCATGACCGTCGCCATTGGGCTGCAGCACGACCGTGATCAGAAGGTCCGACGGAGAGAAGCCTGCATCGATCAGTTTCTTGCGCTTCAGAAGGACGTAGTCCTCGCAATCGCCGACCTTGTCGGGGTAGGCCCAGTACTCTTCGACGCCATAGATATCCTTGTCGGTCATCGGAGTAACTGTCTGGTTGGTGTCGTAGTTGACTTCCAGGATCTTTTTCCAGCCTTCGCGCGTCAGGACGCCCGGTGCGCCGCTGGATGGATTGGCCTGACATTCCTGCGGCATGCGCTTGCAGAATTCATAGTGACCGACGGGCGGATTGGTTGCGCCATCTGTGGTCATGTTTGCAGGAAATGCGAAAGCTGCGGGTGCAAGTACAAAAGTCAGAAGAGCGCCAAAAACGCCTGCTTTCAAGGATGTGTTGTTCTTCATGTCTGTCTCCCCGTTCTGGTTTGACAATGACACAGAGTTTTTTACTGCTCGCCAATTTTTGAAGTAAAATTAAGAACAAATGCGAAGACAATAAGTATAAAATGAAAACCTATATTTATGTTATTTTGAATTGTATTTGATTTTGTTTTGACTAAAATTTTCGAGATATTTTAATTATCGCCTGAGGGGTAATCATGTGTTTACCAGCTAAAGTCCCGTCAATCCTGGATCTTTCGCGCATGCGTATTGAGAGTGAGTCGGGCGTGGCTTCGGGCAGGAAGTGGCGGGCTATATCCGGGAGGTGTTTGAGAATGGATGAAGCCCACGTCGAAGACCGCAAAAGCCGGCCGAAGCCGCAAAAGACAACGAAACCGGCGAAAAATATTTTTGCGTTTTTGTTGGAAAAGTCGCTGCGTATCGGGAAAGCACGGTCGGTTCTGTTTCAAATCGAAACAGATACGGCTTATTCCCGGTGGTGTTCGGGCTTTTGCGGAGCAGGTGGTTCGCTTTGCTCACGGCGCCACAAACAAAACGCCCGCGACGGACGTGTCAGCGGGCTGGTTTTTTAAAGCTATAAAAGTCAAATGAAGAGATGGCTGTCTGCCGAGCCGATCAGAGGAATTCCCGCAGAGCGTCGCGCGATTGGACGCCGAGGAACTCGATCGCCATGCCTTCCTGGAAGTGTCGGACGACACGACCCTTCATGCCGCCAAGCTGAACGCCAGTCCCTAGCGGAATGCGGCTCTCCGTATCAACCGCGGCGCCCGAGAGCGAAAGGTCGATGATACGGCATGCGTATTTGCTGCCGTCTTCAAGCGTCAATTCTGTGCGGATCTTGCGTGGGGCAAGGCGATCGTGACGGCGGTCTTCCGGCAGGCCAAGTTCGTGCTTGTTGGCGATCCAGGTGAGCTGCGCGGCAAGCTTTTCGCGCTTGCGATCGGTAGCGTTGATCTTGATGACAAAGGCATCGTCCGTAAGGCGAGAAACCGTGCCTTCAAGGCGACCGACATGGTCGATATAGGCGATGATGCGTTCGCCGGTGCGCGGGCGCGCCTCGCAGGTAAAGAACGCATCGCCGGGCGACATGTCCGTTGCCGTGCATTCGAACTCATCATGATTTGCAAGCATCAGGCGGCCTGCAAGATTGACGGAGACGCGCTGAAACGCACCTTCGTCATGCTGCTTTGGACCGGCGGATTGTGCCTGCTGAAATGAATACATGACCACACTGTCGAGACGTCGATCTTAGGACCGCTTCTACACCAGCCAAGTTAATAGAACGTTTGTCCGGTGATCATGCTTGCATCCAGATGCAACTTGAGCATGCGTTTTTGAACGACGCGCTAAGGCTGCTTCTCCTTGCCGCCTTCCACGACGCGAAGATGAAGCACCCGTCGAAGCGCGCCACCGAGCCCGTACAGTTCGGGGCGAGGAGGGAGGGGAGGAAGCTTTATCTCCGGCCTGTTCTGCAGGAAGGGAGCTGCCTTGGTCACGTCAAGTACGCGTACGCCGTTGAGCTCCAGATAGTTGGCCGGCGTCGCATCCAGCCACAGCGGACGTGAAAGCGGGACAAGCGCGCCGAGAATGCGATCCATTTTGCCCTCGGACGATCTGAGCGGCAGAAGCACCACTTCCGTTGGCAACCGTTCGGGGCTTCCACTAAGCGCCATTGCCGACAGAACGACTGGAAGCTTTTGTGTGAGGACGTCGTGCAGGATGCAGTCGATCTTGGAAGCCTGTTCTGCGACCCAGAGCGCATCGAAGCGAGAGCCTCTGAGTTCGCGGGAGAAAAGTGCACAAATCCGCGTACCGGCCAGTCGAAACCGGATTTCGTTGTCCGCGCGATTTTCGAGAATGAACAGGTCGGCCAGCAGCGTACGGATGTGTCCTGGTTCGATCTGGTCGCGCGAGGGGGCTTCGCCATGACCGCGCAATTCGTTCCAGTAACTGAAGATCCCGATCGCGGCTTTGCTGCGCATGCTTCATTCCATTCATTGCAATTGTGCCGCAATGGCACGACTGGCGACCGCAAGCCGCCGTAGAATCCTGACGCAGCGAATTCCGTGCCAGCCGGAAATTAAGGTTAACAAGTGGTTTAGATTGCGCCTGTTGTGCCTTCGTGGCATCAGGGGACATCACTTCACGAAGGGTTGCCTTCGGCACACAGACTTAGGGTCCACGGGGATTTCGGGGACTTGCGGCCGTTCAGTTCAGCTGGACGGCCATTTTTTTGCATGCTGTTCAAGCTCTGCCTGCCCCTGTCGGTGAGGGGGTGAATCGGCTAGACCCAACGGACCGGCAGAGCCACGCCGTGAGACAGGATGTAGAGAGCGAGACAGCATGACGGACGAACCGGAAGCCCCAGGTGCCCCAGCGGCAAACGGCGAGCAGGTCAGCGAGCGTCGACACGAACCTGCCTTCAATCTGCCCGGCGGGCTGGTTGTCATTCTGGCCGTTCTGGTCGTGATACATGCCGCCAGAACTTATCTGTTGCCGACGTTGATCGATAATGAGCTGGTGTTCAACTTTGCCTTTCTTCCGGCGCGCTACGACCATCCTTTGGCAGAGCAGAGCCTCGCCTGGCT
This sequence comes from Pararhizobium capsulatum DSM 1112, assembly GCF_030814475.1. NCBI lineage: Bacteria > Pseudomonadati > Pseudomonadota > Alphaproteobacteria > Hyphomicrobiales > Rhizobiaceae > Pararhizobium > Pararhizobium capsulatum. The sequence goes on from NZ_JAUSVF010000001.1 coordinate 2,222,373, forward strand.
CTGGAGTCCTGTCACCTATTCCTTCCTGCACGGAAGCTGGGAACACCTGATCTTCAACGGCTTCTGGATGGTCGCCTTCGGGGCTCCGGTGGTTCGGCGGATCGGCATGGCACGGCTTGCCGTCTTCTGGTGCCTGTCGGCTGCCGCAGCCGTTGCGCTTCACCTTGCCTTGCACTGGGGAGAGATGACGGTGGTCGTCGGCGCCTCCGGCGTGGTCTCGGGCCTGATGGGTGCGGCGGCGCGCTTTGCGTTTTCGCCAAGCGGTCGCATCAGCCGCCAGTTTGCTCATCTCAACCGCCGACTCACTGTTGTCGAAGCGCTGAGCAATCGTTCGGTGCTGGTTTTTGCAGGAATATGGTTCCTGACGAATTTCATGATCGGTCTAGGCGTTTTTGCATTCGGCGGCGCAGGTGCGATCGCCTGGGAGGCCCATATTGGCGGTTTTCTCTTCGGTTTTCTGCTTTTTGACCTCTTTGACCCGCGAAAATAACCGAGATGCTGCTGGTTTCTTGATTTTCCCGCCCGCTCGGCGCACCATTCCATGCGTTGGTGCCGAAGTACGGTTCGAGGGAGCGGCTTCCAACGCTTGAAAGTGCGAGTTGGAGGACGTCTGTCGTGTGGACCGATCCGCGCCCGAAATGCGCATTGTCGTATATCCGGCCCGCCGTTCTGCCTGCCAGACAGCATTGAAGCGGAGGTTTCGAATGTCTGTGAAAGCTATACTCGATGAAAAGGGACGGCAGGTTCATACTGTCGATCCGCATGTGACTGTACGTGACGCCGTTGAGGCGCTGCACAAGCACCGTGTCGGTGCCGTTGTCGTCACCAAGCCCGGCGATAAGATTGCCGGTATTCTCTCAGAGCGCGACATCGTCGCGGGTGTCTCCAAATACGGGGCTGGCTGTCTCGACAAGCCGGTTTCGGCTTTGATGACGTCGAAGGTTCATGTCTGCAATGAAGAGATGAGCATCAACGATATCATGGAAATCATGAACCATATTCGCGCCCGCCATCTTCCGGTTGAGCGCAATGGTCGTCTGGTGGGTATCGTGTCGATCGGGGATGCGGTTCGCCGGCATATCACGGCGATCGAGCAGGAGGCCGAACAGATCAAGGCCTATATCGCCAGCTGAGTTTTACATCTTGAAGTGAGAATGGCGCGTCGGTCTGCGGCGCGCCATTTCCGTTTCAGCGGATCATCACGTCCTGCAGGCGCTTCAGCTCGCCGAGCTTCGCCTTGGTTTCGTGATAGCCGCGGTCGATTGCCTCGCCGGCCCGATGGAATTCCGAAAGTCCGATATCGCTGAGCTTGGGATGCAGCTGCAGATCCGGCGGGTCACCTGCGAGGCGGGCGCGGGAGATGCGATCCTGGATGATGTTGAACGCCTGCACCATGACGCTGGTCATGCCGAGCTTGGTGGCAGTGTCGATCGGTGTATTTATCTGCGGTTCGACAACCGGACTGGTCGCGCGGTGCTTGATGACGGCCGAGCGGCCATAGAGATCGTAGTGGAGGTTGACGGCAACGACCAGCTGCTCTTCATGGGCACGGCAGACGGAAACCGGAACCGGATTGACCAGCGCGCCGTCGACTAGCGTACGATTGTTGCACTTGACCGGCTCGAAAATGCCGGGCAGCGCATAGGAAGCGCGAATAGCCGTAATCAGCGGGCCTTCACCGATCCAGACTTCATGTCCGGAGTTGATCTCGGTCGCAACGGCCACGAAGGTCCGGTCGAGATCTTCGATGTTGGTTTCCAGCAGGTGCTCCTGCATGCGCTTGGTGAGCCGTAATCCGCCGAGCAGGCCGCCGCCGCCGATTGCGAAGTCGAGAAGACCGGCAATGCGCCGCATGGTCAGCGAGCGGGCGAAGGCTTCGAGTTCATCGAGTTTGCCGGCGAGGTAGCAGCCACCGACGAGCGCACCGATCGATGTTCCGGCGATCATGCCGACATCGATGCCGTCTTCGTCAAGCGCGCGCAGTACACCGATATGGGCCCAGCCGCGGGCGGCGCCACCGCCAAGCGCGAGCGCAATGCGTGACTTCGAAGGTTGTGTCTCCGGCGGAGGTTCCTGGGGCTGGCTGAGGGAAGGGCCGCCGGGCGCCGAAGCGTCGGCCGTTGTGGCGCTGCGATTAAATGTCCAGTTCAACATCCGGCACCTCCATGCCGCAGACTCTATTGCTACGTCCGATAATGTCAGCGGTTGCGGCCGCGAGGACGATATCGGTCAGGCAACTCTGCGTGGTTACCGGTTTTTCCGCTGTAACCGTGGGAACCACCCCCGCCTTGCCTCAGATTACGCGCCTAGCTGATTGCCAATTCGTGAATCCACGGAAAAACCGCTCCGAAAAGCGTCAGATGCTTAATTTTTGCCGTAGATCTCGTCCGGGTGAAAGTGAATTTTGTCATCGACAACAACTACTTTCGCGGTATCGCCGTCCTTCTCGATTGTCCGATAGAAGCAGGAACGGCGGCCCGTGTGGCAGGTTGCGTCATGCCCTGCGACCTTGACCTTCAACCATATGGCATCCTGGTCGCAATCTGTGCGAAGCTCGATCACGCTCTGTAGGTTTCCCGACGTTTCGCCCTTCTTCCAGAGCTTGCCACGCGAGCGGCTGTAATAGTGGGCGATCCCTGTCTCGATTGTCAGCGCCAACGCCTCGTCGTTCATATGGGCCACCATCAGCAGCTCGCCGTCGCCAGCATCGGTGACGACGGCCGTGATCAGTCCGTTGGCGTCGAAGCGGGGGGTGAAGGCGGGGCCGGATTCTAGCTCCGCCTTGTCCTTGGAAGGGGCCTGGAAGGAAATGGTCATCGTCAGCTCCGCAGGGACGGAGCTTACTTGAAGCCCCGAAGCATGGTCATGAAGCGCGCCTGCTCGGCGGGCTCGGTCTTGAAGGCACCGGTAAAGGTCGTCGTCAGGGTTGTCGAGCCCTGCTTCTGGACACCGCGCATGGCCATGCACATATGTTCGGCTTCGATCATCACGGCAACGCCGCGGGGCTGAAGCGTTTCATCGATCGCTTTGGCGATCTGGGCCGTCATGGTTTCCTGCGTCTGCAGGCGACGCCCATAGATTTCTACGACGCGGGCGATCTTTGAAAGGCCGAGCACCCGACCGTTCGGCAGGTAGGCAACATGCGCCTTGCCGATGATCGGCACCATATGGTGCTCACAGTGAGAGAAGAAAGGAATGTCCTTGACGAGGACGATGTCGTCGTAGCCACCGACTTCGTCGAACGTGCGGCCCAGCACGTCTTCGGGAGCCAGATCGTAGCCGGAGAACAGTTCCTTGTAGGATTTGGCGACGCGGGCGGGCGTATCAAGAAGCCCTTCGCGTGTCGGGTCATCACCGGCCCAGCGCAGAAGCACGCGAACGGCGTCCTCGGCTTCCTTCTGGGTCGGGCGGCTGTCGGCACCTGCTGGTACCGGAAAATTCTTCACGATGGCGTCCATAAAATGGCCCCTTGCTTAACGCGGGTTACGCGACGTTTATCTTTTCGGACAACTCGCCACTGGCCATTCACCTGACGCACTGCAGGCCTTGGTTTCCGTTGGCGGGCTCCGGGGCTTTCAGATTGACAGAGGTTAAGGGCTCTGGATCATCCGGCACGGTTTCCCAAACAACAGGCGACGGTTTGGCCTTGCCAAGCTGTCGCCCCCACACAACATAGCATATAATATGCATGAACTGATGTGAAAGAGGCGTATTGGGAGACGCTGTGTTTTTTTCCCGTATACAATGGAAAATCATGCGCAGTTTGCCTGAAAACGCGAAAAATGAACCGGATAGCGCCGAATGATAGATGACATCTACAACAGCAGGATTCTTGAATTCGCCGGCAATATCCCGCGCATCGGTGCTCTTGATGACGCGGATGCGCAGGCGCAGGCGCATTCCAAGCTCTGCGGATCGAAGGTCAAAGTTTATATCAAGATGGATGGTGATACCGTCAGCGACTTCTCCCATGAGCTGAAGGCCTGCGCGCTGGGGCAGGCCTCTTCATCCGTCATGGCCCGCCATGTGGTCGGCGCGACATCGGCCGAAATTCGCCACGCGCGTGAAGAAATGCTGGCCATGCTGAAAGCAGGCGGCGAGGGGCCTTCCGGCCGCTTCGAGGAGATGCGGTTCCTGCGGCCGGTGAAGGACTACAAGGCGCGACATGCGTCGACAATGCTGACGTTTGACGCCGTGGTCGATGCTATTGCGCAGGTCGAGGCGAAGCGGGTTGCTGCGGAGTGACGCTCTGATGATGATGTTGACTATGGCGCGCCTTACTCCCCTCTGTCACTTTGTGACACCTCCCGCTCAAAGGGGAGGTTGGTGGCGGCTGCCTCTGAGGCTGCCATCGTCTTCCAGCCTGCGGTGACCTGATCATGTGCATGTATTGCGTAGGGAAATCGCAGGATGCAGGAGAGCTTGAGAGGCCGTCACAGCCGATCTCTCCTCTTGAGGGGGAGATGTCGCGAAGTGACAGAGGGGGGCATCCTTCCGCCAGCTCAAAAGGCCGCAACTATTCCGGCCCCTTCCGCAAAACCCCTGGCCGCCTATTCGGCATGGGCTTCATCCGCTTCTACCAGCTGACACTTTCCGGTTTCATCGGCAATTCCTGTCGCCACCTGCCGACCTGCTCGGAGTACGGCTACGAGGCCATTGCTCGATACGGCTTCTGGCGCGGAGGATGGATGGTGCTGTTCCGGGTCATGCGTTGCGGCCCCGGTGGAACAAGCGGCTTCGATCCGGTGCCGGAAGCGCTGGAGGTCTCAAAACATTGGTGGGCGCCATGGCGGCTTTGGTATCTTGGCGACCATCAGCAGATCAAGCCATGACGCAATACGTGGCTTTGCTGCACAATGTCGTGCTTTCGCCGGGACAGCGCGTGGTGATGGAGAAGCTGCGGGACACCACCGAGAGCGTCGGTTTTCGCTCCGTACGCACGCTGGTTTCAACCGGCAATCTGATTTTTGAAACGGATGATGTCGGCATCGCGGATATCGAAGGCCGGCTCGAGGCCGGCTTCGAACGCGATTTCGGCAAGGCAGTGGACATCGTTGCGCGAACGGCTGACGCATGGCGCGTGCTTGCTACCAAAAATCCGTTTCCCGAGACGAGTGAAACGAATGGGCAGAATGTCTGCATTCGCGTGATGCGCGAGCCGCTGGAGGTCCCCGTGCTCGAAAAGCTGGCGCGCTACTGCACGGCAGGCGAACGGATAGCGCTCGTGGGTGGCGATCTCTGGATGGATTTTGCAGCAAAGCCCAGCATGTCGAAGCTTCTTTCGGCCTTGACACCAAAGCGCCTCGGCATTGGTACGATCCGGAACTGGAACACGGTATGTGGACTGACCGCCATGCTCGACACTGCCTGACGCGTCCTTTACTCCGCTACAAAAACGATCTATCACCCGCGCGTCAATTTGCTGGAATGCCAAGCGTTCCGGCCTCTACAACCACCCGCATTCGTTGGCGGGACTGGGCAAGGAAAAACATATGTCTGACGCTGTTTCCCTCACATTTCCCGATGGTTCCGTTCGCGAATACACAGCTGGCGTAACCGGTCGCGAAGTTGCCGAATCGATCTCGAAGTCGCTCGCCAAGAAGGCCGTCGCGATCGCGCTTGACGGCACCGTGCGCGATCTGTCCGATCCGGTCGAAACCGGGCGCCTTGAAATCGTCACTCGCGAAGACGCCCGCTCGCTCGAGCTGATCCGCCACGATGCCGCCCACGTCATGGCCGAGGCCGTGCAGGAGTTGTGGCCCGGCACGCAGGTGACCATCGGCCCGGTCATCGAGAACGGTTTCTACTACGACTTCGCCAAGGACGAACCCTTTACGCCGGACGATCTGCCGAAGATCGAAAAGCGCATGAAGGAGATCATCCAGCGCAACAAGCCTTTCACCAAGGAAGTCTGGAGCCGGGAAAAGGCGAAGGAAGTCTTTGCCGCCAAGGGCGAGAAGTACAAGATCGAACTGATCGACGCGATCCCGGATGGCCAGGATCTCAAGATCTACTATCAGGGCGACTGGTTCGACCTCTGCCGCGGGCCGCATATGGCCGCCACCGGCCAGATCGGCACGGCCTTCAAGCTGATGAAGGTGGCCGGCGCCTACTGGCGTGGTGACAGCAATAATCCGATGCTGACCCGCATCTACGGCACGGCCTGGCATACCCAGGAAGAGCTCGACACCTACCTGAATATCCTCGCCGAAGCCGAGAAGCGCGACCACCGTCGCCTCGGCCGCGAGATGGACCTGTTCCATTTCCAGGAAGAAGGCCCGGGTGTCGTCTTCTGGCATGGCAAGGGCTGGCGCATCTTCCAGACACTGGTGTCCTACATGCGCCGTCGCCTCTCCGGCACCTATCAGGAGGTCAACGCGCCGCAGGTGCTCGATACTGCGCTCTGGGAGACCTCCGGTCACTGGGGCTGGTATCAGGAAAACATGTTCGCGGTGAAATCCGCCCATGCCTTGACCCATCCGGATGACAAGGAAGCGGATAATCGCGTTTTCGCGCTGAAGCCGATGAACTGCCCCGGCCATATCCAGATCTTCAAGCATGGCCTGAAGTCCTATCGCGAACTGCCGATCCGTCTGGCTGAGTTCGGCAATGTCCATCGCTACGAGCCCTCAGGCGCGTTGCATGGCCTGATGCGCGTGCGCGGCTTCACGCAGGATGATGCCCACGTCTTCTGCACCGACGAGCAGATGGCGGCCGAATGTTTGCGCATCAATGACCTGATCCTGTCGGTCTATGAGGACTTCGGCTTCAAGGACATCGTGGTCAAGCTCTCGACCCGCCCGGAAAAGCGCGTCGGCTCCGATGCCCTCTGGGATCGCGCCGAAAGCGTCATGATGGACGTACTGAAGCAGATCGAAACCCAGGCGGAAGGCAAGATCAAGACCGGCATCCTGCCGGGCGAGGGCGCTTTCTATGGTCCGAAGTTTGAATACACACTGAAGGATGCCATCGGCCGTGAATGGCAGTGCGGCACGACGCAGGTGGACTTCAACCTGCCGGAACGCTTCGGTGCCTTCTACATCGACAGCAATTCGGAAAAGACCCAGCCGGTGATGATCCATCGCGCCATCTGCGGTTCGATGGAACGCTTCCTCGGCATTCTCATCGAGAATTTCGCCGGCCATATGCCGCTGTGGATCTCGCCGCTGCAGGTCGTGGTCGCGACCATCACCTCCGAGGCCGACGACTACGGTCGCGAGGTTGCCGAACTTCTGCGCGATGCGGGCCTGACGGTCGAGACCGACTTCCGCAACGAGAAGATCAACTACAAGGTCCGCGAACACTCGGTCACCAAGGTTCCCGTGATCATCGTCTGCGGCATGCGCGAGGCCGAAGAACGTTCGGTCAACATCCGTCGCCTCGGCTCGCAGGCCCAGACGCCGATGTCGCTTGATGACGCGATTGCGGCCCTGATCGACGAAGCGACGCCACCGGACTTGAAGCGCAAGGCGCTAGCCAGGAAAGCCCGGGGTTAATTCCCCGGGCAACCCCCCTGTCAGAAAGTGTTACATTAGCAGTCTATCCGTCGCCGATGCGCCAAGCATCCACCGACATTTCTGGAACGGGGAAAAACGTGCAGTTCAAAGAGCTGTCCTACGCCAATGAAAACGATCGCCGCCTGAAACGCTGGTTTATCCGTGCTATGGAGGGCTTGAGCGGTCGCAATCGTTACGCCCGGCTGTACACCCACTGGCGCCATGAAGTCGTCGGCAAGAGCGAGCGCATTTTCGGGCCGATGCTCGAACTGATCGACGTCAGGATGCGGGTTCAGGGCGAGTGGCCGCCGCGAAATTTGCCGGATACTCCGATCGTCATCGTTGCCAACCATCCCTTCGGCATAGGCGACGGCATAGCAGTTCTTTCGCTGGCCGAGCAGCTCGGTCGTCCCTTCCGGGTTCTGATCAACAATGAACTGTTGAAGGTGCCGGAAATGGCGCCCTATTCGCTTCCGGTGTCCTTTGAGGAAACCAAGGAAGCGCTCGCCATCAACATGCAGACCCGCCACGAGGCGATACGACTGCTGAAGGAGGGGGTGACCGTCGTGGTGTTCCCCGCCGGGGGCGTCGCAACAGCCAGGAAGGGCTTCGGCAAGGCGGAGGATTTGCCTTGGAAGATTTTTCCGGCAAAGCTCATCCACGCTGCGAAGGCGAGCGTCATTCCGATCTATTTCGAAGGTCAGAATGGACGTCTGTTCCACCTCGCAAGCAAACTGTCGATGACGCTGCGAATCTCCTTGCTGATCCGCGAGTTCCGTCGCCTGTCGGGCACGACAATTTCCTCTCGCATCGGTCCGACCATCCCCTGGGAAGAACTCAGCACCTGCGGTGACCGCAAGGACCTGCTGACCCGCATCTATGATGCGGTGTTTTGCATGGCGCCGCGTCGTGTACGCGTCTTGCGCAAGGCAGGGTGATCTCAAGCCTGTTCGATCATCGGACGACAGCGTGGGATTGTCGCCCGTGTTCAGAGGAGAAGGGTTTTGGCGGTAAAGCGGATTGTTGCAAACATAGAGGCCTCCAACCCGGAAAGCGCCAGGCATTTCTACCAGGACACTCTCGGCATGGACGTTGTCATGGACCACGGCTGGATCATGACCTTCGCTTCGCAACAGCATGCAATGGTTCAGCTCAGCGTTGCGAGCGAAGGCGGGTCTGGAATGCCTGTGCCGGCGTTGTCTATCGAAGTCGATAATCTGGATGAAGTTCACGCGCGGATGGTGGAAGCTGATATCCCCATCGAATATGGCCCTGCGTCGGAGCCGTGGGGGGTGCGTCGCTTCTACGTTCGCGATCCGTTTGGCACGCTCGTCAATATTCTTACCCACGAGACGGATTGAGGTATCGCTCAGTCCTGCGCGTCGATATTGGCGGCCGCAGGCTGTGCGCTCTTTTCATTCAGCAGCACTTCGACATCTGTATTGATGCCGGCCTGAACGGTGAAATCTCGCTGGTAGATCTTCTCGTCATTGCGGGCAATCGCGGTATAGCCGCCCTCGGCGAGCACGAGGGTCGGAAATGCGCCGACGCTTTCGCTGACCACGTCGCCGGAGGAGGTCAGGATCGACCAGGCCGTATCGGCGATCGCCTCGCCGCCGGGCTCGGAAACGAGCTTGAGCGTTAGCTTGGCAGCCCGGTGCTGGATTGTCGCTTCCGTGAGCTTTCCGGCTTCCACCTGGATATCGGCGCGGATCACGGCATTGACGGAGCCGTAGTTGGAGACCACGTGATAGGTGCCGGTGTTGAGCCGGATGACGTTGTCGGGCTTGACGTCGGCCACGACCAGCGCCCGTTCGCCGTCTTCCTTTACATCGGACGAGAAGATGGAAAAACTGAGCTCGTTTGGCGGAATGCGCACGTCACTGCCCGATACGGCGTTGAGCATGATCCCGCCCGCATCGAGTACCAGAATCTGCGTTTCCGCAGGGCCGTTTTCAGGGACCCTTATCTTGCGCGTCGCGCCGGCTCTGCCAAAGGCGACGTTGACGAAATATTCACCGGGAACGAGCTGGAAGGCAGCCGTGCCGCCCTCCGAGGTCGCCAGGAGCGGCAGTTTTCCATCAGAGCCGGGAATGGGGCTGAAGACACGCCAGGTCAAGCCCTGTTGAACCGGATCGCCTTTCTCCTTCAGCAATGCTTCCAGCTTGATGTCCTTCAGCGTCGCCCCTTTTGTGGCTTCGCCGGGCATCACGGGATTGAAGCTGTTGAGTTTCGGCATTTTCTGTGGAGACGAAATCGAAGGGAAGCTCTGGAAAGGGTCGGCCTTCTCCTGGGCGAACACCGGCGGGATCAGAATAGCGATAACGACGAGGGCCGAAGAAAACGTGCGGAGCAGACCGGCGGTGATGCGCATGACAGTAGTTGACTTCCTGACTGGGTGGCTCCACTTGAGACGCCGGTATGGCATTTTCGTGGCTACGGCCGCGATAAGCCCCTAGCAAACTAGTGGAAATGGACCGCGATGAAAACTGAAATCGGCTTGCGTGATTATCTGTCAACCCGACGCTCGATACCCGCCTTCCAGATGTGCGAGCCGGGGCCGGAAAAGCAGGAAATCGAGGACATGCTGAAGCTTGCCTCGCGCGTTCCCGATCATGGCAAGCTCGCCCCCTGGCGTTTCATCGTCTATCGCGGCGAGGAGCGGGCGCGGATTAGCGCGGAGCTGGCGACGATGGCACTTGCTGCAAAGCCCGATCTCTCGCAGGAAATGATTGCCGTCGAAAATACGCGGTTGACGCGTGCGCCCGTCGTGGTCGCCGTTGTCAGCACCGCCGCGCCCCATTTCAAGATCCCGGAATGGGAGCAGATCATGTCGGCCGGTGCAGTGTGCCTCAATCTTCTGATGGCCGCCAATGCGCACGGCTATTGCTCCAACTGGCTCACCGAATGGTTCGCCTTCGATGAGAAGGCCTATCCGCTGCTCGGCGTGAAGCCGGGTGAAAAAATCGCGGGCTTCATCCACATCGGCTCGCCTCAGGTGCCGCCGACGGAGCGTCCTCGCCCGGAGCTTGCAGAAATCGTCACCTGGGTCGGCGAGGAAGCTTAGTGTTCTACGAGACATCCACCAATATTCACGGGCTTGCCCATGATCCGTTCAAGGCGATCGTTTCGCCCCGCCCGATCGGCTGGATCGGCTCGCGGGCCGAGGACGGCAGCTACAATCTGGCCCCCTATTCCTTTTTCAATGCGATCAGCGATACGCCGAAGCTGGTGATGTTTTCTTCTTCCGGAAAGAAGGATTCGGTCAGCAACATCGAAGAGACCGGCGAATTCACTGCCAGTTTTGCGAGCCGGGATCTTGCCGAGCAGATGAATATGACGTCGATCGCGGCCCCGCGGGGGGAAAGCGAGTTCGAGATCGCCGGCCTGACGCCTGTTGTCGGCAATCTGGTTGCTGCGCCGTTCGTTGCGGAGGCTTACGCGGCGCTCGAATGCAAGGTGACGCAGATTTTCCAGCCAAAGACATTGACGGGTGATTATTCGGATAATCACATGGTCATCGGACAGGTTGTCGGCATCCATATCCGCGAGGAAGGTATTCGCGGGGGTCGCTTCGATATGGGCAAGGTCCGGCCCATCGCTCGCTTGGGTTACATGGATTACTGCGATGCCGGCGATGTGTTCGAGATGTTTCGGCCCAGGCGTTGATCCAGTTGTTGCTGAGGATCGCCCCCGCACAGGACGACCCTACCGCTGAATTCCTCTGCGGGACCGTCCCCCAACAGATAGCTGGATATGCGTGCCTGCGCGGCCATCAGCAGTGTCGAGGTACGCATGGTGTCGACTGCGGCATTGGTTCCTTTGCGTTTTTCGGTTCCGGTTGCCGCGATTGCAGCATCCTCGCTAAAGATGGCGGCTGAAAGCCGCGAGGAAGCGAGAGGGCGGGGAGGCAGGAAAGCTTCGATTACCCCTCCAAGCTCCGCCATGATCCGTGTGGAGCCATCCGTTCGATTTGCATTTGCCTCCGCGACGCGCAGGAGCGTTGCAAGATGCTGGATATGGCGTGTCCCCGAGCAGCCGGCCAGCACAATACCCTCGATACCCATTGCCAGAAACCTTGCCAGAGCCTCTTCACAAGCATCGGGAAGACTGTCTATGCGAAGAAAGAGAGTGCCGTTGGACGGGCACGAAGCGCGCAGGGCCTGAATATGGGGTGAGGTGCTTACGGATTGCCAATCCGTGCCGGGATCGATGATGAGCGCAAAGGTCTCAGCCGTCGGCAACGGCGGGGTGGAAGGCCCCAGCGGTACCAGAAGAACCTGCGGAAAAATGTTCGGCGCGTTAACGGACATGGTGAACCAATCTTAAACGTTTGCCCGCTAATCTTTGAACCATGAAGTGACAGTCGGTGTAGTGGGGCATTCGTGATCATTCAAGCATTTCTTCGCTGGGTCGAAACAGCCAAGGCTGGCGACCGGGCGCGAGCGGCAAGCGCGCTTGGTCGTGCCTATGCGGTCTCGGATATGAACACGATCGATCGTCATGCCGCTGAAATGGCCATGACATTCCTGCTGGATGATCCCTCGCCGAAGGTCCGCATAGCGCTTGCCGAGGCGATAGCTGATTGTGCAGCCATTCCGCGCAGCATCATCCTGCCACTCGCCGAAGACCAGCCGGAAGCCGCTTTCGCCGTCATCTCGCGTTCGCCTGTTCTGACAGACATGGATCTGGTCGATCTTGCGGCGCGCGGCAATCATGAGACCCGTGCTGTTATCGCCGCCCGGCAGTCGATGTCGCGGCCAGTCGCTGCGGCGATCGCCGAGATCGGCGGTGAGGATGAGGTGCTCATCCTGCTCGAAAATCCCGCTGCGGAATTCTCGGGCCGCGCCCTGAAAAGACTGTGCGACAGGCTCGGTCACCTTGCCTCCGTGCGCAATTGCCTGCTCGACCGCGATGACCTGCCGGTGGATGCGCGCCATGCACTGGTGGAAAAAGTCAGCGCCGCCCTTTCCAGCTTCCCTCTCGTTCAAGCAGCAATCGGCGAGCGTCGTGTTGAACGGATCACACGTGAGGCTTGTGATACGGTCGCGGTTGGCATGGCCGGCAGTGTCGAGGCCGGTGAGGCTTTTGCGCTCGTCGAGCATCTGCGGGAATCCGGTCGTCTTACGCCTGCGTTTCTGATGCATGCGCTGTGCTCGGGGCGCATCGATTTCTTTGCGGCAGCAATTTGCGATCTCTCAGGCGTCGTGGAGAAGCGGGTTCGCTCCATTCTATCCCACGGACGCGTTCACGCCGTTCGTGCGTTGTTCGAACAGGCCGGACTCGGCCGCGACGTTAGCGAACAATTCGCCGATGCCCTGTTTCTGTGGCGGAAGGACAATCATCAGAACGAATCGTCGATGGCATCCATGTCCACCATGCTGCTCTCGCGATTGCGCCGCCGCAAGGTCGTTGAAGGCGCAGCGCACGGCCTCGCCGAGATGGTCGAGAAACTGTCGATTGCGGAGCAACGGCAGACCGCTCGCAAGTACGCGCTGCTGGCGGCGCGGGAAGCAGCCTGATAGTCCTTCCCCTCCAAGCGTCGGCCTCTTCTCGCCGGCGTGCTGAGGTGAGGAGTAAAAGATGCCAGAGGAACGTCGCAAACTGGTCGTGGTGACAGGAGCCGGAGGTTTCCTCGGCGGGCACATCGTCGCCCGTTTGCTTCTTGCCGGCTATGATGTGCGCGGCACCTTGCGGTCTCTCAGCCGAGCGAAATCGGTCGAAGCCGATATCCGGAAATTCGCCGATGCGGGCGGCGAACTCTCGTTCGTCGAGGCCGATCTCCTGTCCGATCGCGGCTGGCAAGAGGTCATGGCCGGCGCAGATTATGCCATCCACACGGCATCGCCATTTCCATCATCACAGCCAAAGCATGAGGAGGATCTGGTCAAGCCGGCCCTCGAAGGTACGCTGCGCGTGCTTGGAGCGGCCAAGGCCGCGGGCATCAAGCGTGTCGTTGTGACATCTTCGATCGCAGCGACCAACTACGGCGGTGGCAATCCGCCCTTCACCGAGGACGACTGGACGGATGTCGATGGTCCCCTGACAGTACCCTATTACAAATCCAAGACGGTGGCCGAGAGAGCCGCCTGGGATTTTGCCCGGCAGGAGGATCTGGAGATTGCCGTCATTAATCCAGGCATGGTGCTGGGGCCGATCTTGGGGCGTCGGACAGGGACATCGACGGGCGTGATCCGCAGCCTATTGAAGGGCAAGTATCCGGCGTTGCCGGATTTTCGGGTTTCCGTTGTCGATGTGCGTGATGCCGCCGAAGCGCATGTTCTGGCGATTGGAGTGCCAGAGGCAGCCGGGCAGCGCTTCATAGTCGCGACAGAAACACTCTCGATGCGTGCCATAGCCGATATTCTGCGGCAGTCGTTTCCCGGAGAGGCGAAGAAGGTACCGCGGTTCGTTCTGCCGAACTGGCTGGTGCGGCTTGCGACGCCATTCGATGCTGGCCTCAGGCTGATCGTGAAGGAACTTGGCCGAGATGCACGGGTCTCGAATGAAAAGGCGCGACGTATCCTCGAATGGAAGCCACGAACAGCCGAGGAGGCAGTTCAAGCGACTGCCGCCAGCCTGCTTGATGCCGGAATGGTTTAGCCATCTTAATCGAAGCGGCGCGCGACCCAGGAGTAGCCATTCTGGATCGAATGGACCGGGGCAGTGACCACGTCACGCAGTTTCGTCGCATCCGGTAACGCGCCGGACAGGAACGCGAATGCGCGTTTCGGCAGGTTCTGATCCGGCTGCTGGGCAGTCGCTGTCGCCGTGGTGGAAGCCACGCCGCTTGTCTCAGCGGACTGAGCCGGCACCGCCAACGGTGCGTTGCCTGGAACGGGCTGCTGAAGCTGCGCGGGCGTATCCGCAAACTTCTCGCCGGATGTCTCGCACATCGCGACCACCACCGGATAGTTGCTGTTGGTGAATTTCGGCAGTTCCTTCTGCGATGCTGCGTCGCAAACGGCGACCGTCTCCCAAGTGCCCCGTACGGTCGAGATGTAGTGGCACTGGCTGACACTATCGTCGCAGCCGAGAATTGTCATGACGATCAGTGGGGCTATCATTGTGCTCCTTCCCGCAGGCGGCATGGATTCGTTTTGCTGTCTGCTGTTCTAGGAATGGCTTCCTGCGAAAGTAAGGCAATCCCGCCACAGCAGACGGGAAAATTGTTTCGGCTTGTTTCCTGCCGGGATCATCCGCGTTTACGTCTTTTGCCGTATGGCTACTACCGTGACCGCGGGGTAGTGAGCGTTGCCGCAGGCATGAATCTCTTTGTGAGGTTTATGAATCGAATTTTGAAGGATCAAGGCCAAGTGACCGTAACCATTGAGAAAGAGCCACCACGCCAGCCGGAGATCCTCCATCTTCTGCACCAATCCGACCTTTACGCGCAGTCGCTCTATCCCGCCGAAAGCAACCATCTCGTGGATATCAAAACGCTGGAGAAGCCAGAGGTCGGCTTCTTCGTGGCGCGCCACGATGGGGCGATCGTTGGATGCTGCGCACTGGTCGATGCTGGGGACGGGACGGCCGAAATCAAGCGCATGTTCGTCGATCCGAAGGCGCGCGGGTTGAAGATAGGCCGCAAGCTCCTGGAGCGCATCGAGGCCCATGGTCTGGAGATCGGACTCAACGCCATTCGGCTCGAAACGGGCATTTACCAGCCGGAGGCGATCAATCTTTATCGTTCCGCCGGCTATGCCGATATCGAGGCTTTTGGCAACTATCTGCCCGATCCGCTGAGCCTTTTCATGGAAAAGCCGCTTGGATGATCCGGGCGGCTTTGCTGGCTTCTCATTGCCGTTCAGGGCTTCCCGCGAAGGGGTCGGAAAGACTCAGATATCGAGGTTTTCGGCGAAGACAGCGCGCTCTTGGATAAACCGGAAGCGCGCATCGGCCTTGGTGCCCATCAGGTTATCGACGGCATCACGCGTCCCTTCGAAATCCACCTCGTCAATTGCCACCTTCAGGAGCGTTCGCTTGGACGGATCCATGGTGGTTTCCTTCAATTGCGCCGGCATCATTTCGCCGAGGCCCTTGAAGCGACCGATCTCGACCTTGCCGCGGCCGGAGAATTCCTTCTCCATCAGCTCGACGCGATGGGCGTCGTTACGCGCATAAAGCGTCTTCGACCCTTGAGAGATGCGGTAGAGCGGCGGTACGGCCAGGAAGAGATGCCCGCCACGGATCAGCTCCGGCATCTCCTGATAGAAGAAAGTGATCAGCAACGAGGCGATATGGGCGCCATCGACGTCGGCATCGGTCATGATGATGACGCGCTCGTAGCGCAGGTCCTCTTCACGATATTTGCTGCGGGTGCCGCAGCCGAGCGCCTGGGTGAGATCGGCGATCTGCTGGTTGGCACCGAGCTTTTCGCGACCGGCGCTGGCGACATTGAGGATTTTGCCGCGCAAAGGTAGGATCGCCTGATTGGCGCGATTGCGCGCCTGCTTGGCCGAGCCACCGGCCGAATCACCTTCTACGATGAAGAGTTCCGCCCCTGCAGCCGAATTCTGCGAGCAGTCGGCCAGCTTCCCCGGCAGGCGAAGCTTTCGCACTGCCGTCTTGCGGCTGACTTCCTTTTCCTTGCGTCGGCGCACGCGCTCATCGGCGCGTTCGATCACCCATTCCAGAAGCTTGGCCGCTTCGTTCGGATTGTCGGCCAGGAAGTGGTCGAACGGATCGCGAAGCGCATTCTCGACAAGGCGCTGTGCCTCGACGGTCGCCAGCTTGTCTTTGGTTTGGCCAACGAATTCCGGCTCGCGAATGAAGACGGACAACATGCCAGCTGCCGATATCATCACGTCGTCGGTGGTGATGATCGCCGCGCGCTTGTTCTGCGTCAGTTCGGCATAGGCCTTGAGACCCTTGGTCAGCGCAATGCGTAAGCCGGCCTCGTGCGTGCCGCCTTCGGGCGTCGGAATGGTATTGCAATAGGAATGGACGATGGAATCGCCGCCGTACCAGGTGACCGCCCATTCCATCGAACCGTGACCACCGGATTTTTCAGTCTTGCCGGCGAATATCTCGCGGGTAACCGTGAATTCCTTGCCCATCGTCGCCTGAAGATAATCTTTCAGGCCTCCAGGAAAGTGGAACACGGCCTTTTCAGGCGTTTCCGTGCCTTCGACCAGCGAAGGATCGCAAGACCAGCGAATTTCAACGCCGCCGAAGAGATAGGCCTTCGACCGCGCCATGCGGAACAGTCGGGCGGGGTCGAATTTGGCGTGAGGTCCGAAAATGTCCGGATCGGGATGGAACCGGGTCTTGGTGCCGCGTCGGTTCTGGACGTCGCCAAGCTCTTCAAGTCCGCCTTGCGGAATACCGCGGGAAAATCGTTGGCGATAGAGCTTGCGGTTGCGGGCAACCTCGACTTCCAGGATGTCGGACAGCGCGTTGACGACCGATACACCGACGCCGTGCAGACCGCCGGAGGTCTCATAGACCTTGCTGTCGAACTTGCCGCCGGCATGCAGCACGGTCATGATCACTTCGAGTGTCGACTTGCCAGGAAATTTCGGATGGTTTTCGACGGGAATACCACGACCGTTGTCCGTGACGGTCAGGCAGCCTTCGGCATCAAGATGCACGTCGATGAAATTGGCATGACCGGCCACGGCCTCGTCCATCGAGTTGTCGATCACTTCGGCAAAGAGATGGTGCAGCGCCTTTTCGTCCGTGCCGCCGATATACATGCCCGGCCGCCGCCGAACGGGCTCAAGCCCTTCCAGCACCTCGATCGCAGAGGCATTGTAATCCCCCGTATCCACTTTCAGGGGAGCGGGTCTCGAAACGGGCGTTGCCGCTTGCGCCTCGGCAACGGGTGCAGCAGGAGGCGCAACCGGCTTCGGTGCGGACGCGGGCTCAGGCGTTGCCGATGCGGGTGCCTGCGGAAGGGCGGAGAAAAGGTCGTTGCTGTCGTTCATGGAGCGTTCGAAAATCTTTCCATTCTGGCGGCTTCGGTTTGGCGCGATAGGGACGGTTACGGTTCGCAAACCGCAGTTCCATCAGTTTGCCCACAAGAGATACCGGGAGGTTCGCACTCCCATCGGGCGTGTTGCCGAAGCATGCCTTCAATAACCCCAAGTGTTGCGTTTCGAAAGCGCTAATGGCAAGGCTTGGATCAAAAGAGGAACATTCCCCATGCGGCTGTCCACAGTTCATTTCGTTGTTTGCGCGTTCGTGTCGCTTCTTGCCGCGGCATGGCCGGTGTGCGCGCAGGATATAGGGCCTTTCAAGGACGATTTGTTCTCCTATGGAAAGGTGCTCGATAGCGCCGACAACGGCGATTTCCGCGTGATTGACTACGACAAGCCGCGCGATATCTGGAAACGTGACTTGGAACCGGAGCATCGTGTACGTCGCGCCTATGTGTCGCTCGGAGTCAGAAAGATGCAGGCGAACGAGACACTCGATGTCGGCGGACGTCCGTTGGACATCGGGCGGGTCGGCAATCCCGACGGCGCGGCTTTTTCCGTGATCTTCGTTCACGGGCGCGGTGGCGACCGGCGGCTTGGCATGAACGATTATAATTTTGGCGGTAACTTCAATCGCCTGAAAAATCTTGCGGTCGAAAATGGAGGGGTCTACTACGCCCCCACAATCCGTTCCTTCGATAGGGCCGGGGTTGCCGATATCAGCGGATTGATCGCCTATGCGCAGCAACACTCACCGGGAAGGCCGATCGTGCTGGCTTGTGCATCGATGGGCAGTTTCATCTGCTGGGGCATAACGCGCGAGGTCGCGGCCGTCAGTGCGTTGAAGGGCATGGTGATCATGGGAGGGCCTTCCGACGGAACCTTTCCCGCGAGTGCAGCTTACAAAGCCAAGCTGCCGATCTATTTTACGCATGGTACGCTCGATATCGTCTACCCTTATCAAGGGCAGATCGATTTCTATCGATCCCTGAAAGACAAGGGCTATCCTACGCGTTTCGTCCTTTTCAACACCGGTTCACACGGTACGCCCGTCCGCATGACCGACTGGCGCGATGTTTTGAATTGGATCGGTGTGGGTTGAAATTGAACGATTTTCGCCTGACTTCATTAACCACCCCGGCAGTTTTGAGGCCGTAACAATTCGGTTATTTGTATTTCCGAAAGTTGCGTGTGTGATTTTCCCAGGCATTGTTCCTGGGGTTGCTTTCACATGGATGCTCGCACCGATATCAGATACATTCCGCTCTGCGTGGATCTCGACGGCACTTTGCTGGCTGCCGATACGCTTTGGGAAGGCGTTGCGATTGTACTTTTTCGAAATCCGTTCATGCTTTTTGCGATGCTTTACTGGCTCAGCACGGGCAAAGGGCGGTTGAAACATGAGATTGCCCTCCGCTCCGGCAGGCAGGCAGCGGATTGGCCCTACCGTGAGGCTGTGCTCAAACGTCTGGTCCGCGAACGCGAGACAGGTCGTCCGATCATCCTCGTGACGGGCGCTGCCGAGAGCGTGGCGCATGGTGTTGCCAAGCATACCGGTCTGTTCTCTTCCGTCCTTCACAGCTCCCCTGATCTGAACCTGACGAGCAGCCGTAAACGCGATGCCCTGATCAAGCGCTTCGGAGAGGGCGGCTTTGACTACATGGGCAACAGCCGCGACGATGTTCCGGTTTTCGATGCGGCCCGCAAGGCCATTGTCGTCGCCCCGGATACGGCTGCCGAAAACTGGCGCCGCAAGCATGATGCCGAGCGCCTGGATACGGGCAAGGTCAGCGCTTTTGCGACGCTCAAATCCATTCGCGTTCATCAATGGGCGAAGAATGTACTCATCGGCGTGCCCGCGGTTCTCAACCATGACATCCTGAACATCCAGGCTGTGCTCAATTCGATATGTGCCTTCTTCGCCTTCAGCTTCCTGGCGTCCGCCGTTTACGTGATCAACGATCTTTCCGATTTGACGAGTGATCGTCGTCATCCAAAGAAGCGGAACAGGCCGCTTGCAAGTGGCGAGATGTCGGTGCCCATGGGGCTTGCGATCGCGATCTGCCTGATCCTGGCATCCTTGTCGCTGACCCTGCTGCTGCCGCTGGAATTCGCTATAGTGCTGGCGTTCTACGCCGTGACCACAACCGCCTACACCTTCTTTCTGAAACGCAAACTGCTGGTCGACGTCTTTGCACTTGCGGGGCTCTATACGGTGCGGATTGTTGCAGGTTCTGCCGCGACTGATACCGAACTTTCCTTCTGGCTTCTCTCCTTCTCGATCTTCTTCTTCCTCAGCCTGGCTCTGGTCAAACGCTATGTCGAGCTGCATGAATACGATGGGGAAGACGGCGCGCAAGTGCCTGGCCGGGGTTACATGGCCGATGATTACGAGATGGTCGGGCAGGCGGGCGTTGCCTCCGCGTTCACCGCAGCGCTCGTTCTCGCGCTCTATATCCACAGCAAGGAAATGTTGGAGATGTACACGGTACCGTGGGCGCTGTGGCCGCTCTGCCCGCTGGTGTTGTACATGCAGCTGCGGATCTGGATGCTGGCCCGCCGCGGCATGCTTCATGAGGATCCTGTTGTTTTCATCATGCGCGATTGGCGAAGTCTCGTGACGATGACGATAGGGGCTTGCCTCGTTGTCTTCGGTGCGCTCGGAGCGTGATGACGACCTCCGACTATCAGAGCTGGGGCCGCCTGGATCGGCGCGCGCGTCGTGCCATCAGCGTGCATGCTTTCGAGGAGGAGGGACGGGACGCTGCGCCCGGCGCCTTCCTGCCGTTCGGCAATGGCCGCTCCTATGGAGACAGCTGCCACAACAATGCCGGTGCCCTGATCGACAGCCGTACGCGCAGCCGCATCAATTCCTTTGACCCCGGCACGGGCATCCTGTCCTGCGATCCGGGCGTCACGTTGAAGCAGGTGCTCGAAAGGGCAATCCCCAACCGTTTCTTTCTTCCGGTTACACCCGGTACAGCCTTCGTCACCGTCGGCGGTGCTGTCGCAAACGATGTGCATGGCAAGAACCATCATGCCCGAGGTACCTTCGCTCACCATGTTCTTGGTCTGACGTTGCTGCGCTCGAATGGTGATCTGCTCGTGTGTTCACCTCGGGAAAATTCCGATTTCTTCTTCGCGACGATCGGCGGCATGGGGCTGACAGGCCTTATCCTTTCCGTCGACCTGCAGCTGATGAAGGTGCCATCCGCCCATATCCAGCAGCATGCGATCCGCTTCGATCGGCTGGACGACTATTTCGCCATGGTTGACCGGATTGACAGCGAGCACGAATATTCCGTCGCATGGATCGACCAGCTGGCCACCGGAAAATCGATGGGGCGAGGGGTGCTTCTGGCTGGTGACCATGCCGATGCGTCCTGCGAGTTTCCGGACATGCCGCGCGGGTTGAAGCTTGGCGTCCCCTTTTCGCCGCCGTTCAATCTCCTGAACCGGCTAACGCTCAAGGGCTTCAACGAGCTCTACTACCGGAAGGAAAAGCCGGTCGAGATCGTCTCCACGGTTAAATGGCCGGGGTATTTCTATCCTCTGGATGTGATCACGAACTGGAACAGGCTCTACGGCCCGAAGGGGCTTTACCAGCACCAGAGCGTCTTTCCGGCAGAAGAAGCGCCGGCAACTACTGCGTTGCTGATGGAGACCGCGCGCAAGGCCGGTCACGCCTCTTTCCTGACCGTGCTCAAGAAGTTCGGCGACCGGCCGCAACGGGGTATCCTTTCCTTCGCGCGCCCGGGTTTTACGCTGACTTTGGACTTCGCCAATCAGGGTGAACGAACGCTTACGCTTCTCGACGCGCTGGATGCGATAGTTCTGGAGGCAGGTGGGGCCATCAATCCCTACAAGGATGCGCACATGAGCCCTGAAACCTTTGCGGCGTCGTTCCCCGACTGGAAAAAGCTGGAAGCTTTGCGCGATCCGGCCATGGTTTCGAACTTCTGGAAACGGACGGCTTTGCTTTTGCCAAAATGAGAATGTCTAAAATTTTATTCAAATAAACCGACGACTTAAACCGAATGTACTTCTCTTTGATGTAGATCGATCTGCAGGAACAGGGAGTAACAACGTGAAATATATTGTTTTCATACTCTTCACGGTGCTGACCAATGCTGCCGCGCAGCTGATGCTGAAGCAGGGCATGCTGTCGCTTGGGCCGTTAAGCTTTACGGCGGATACCGCCATCGCACGCATTTTCCAGATTATCTTCAATCCATGGGTCTTTGCCGGTCTTGCGACCTTTGTCATCTCCATGGCCTCGCATCTCTACGTCCTGTCGAAGGTCGAACTGTCCTTCGCCTATCCTTTCCTGAGCCTCGCTTATGTAGCGGTCGCTCTGTTTGCCTATTTCATCTTCCACGAAGACCTGAATGCATGGCGCATCGCCGGCATCGCCTTCATCTGCGTGGGCACCGTTCTTATCGCCCAGTCAGGCATGTCGTCCCATGACGAAGGCCATGTCGTCGAGGGCGCAACAGCAAAAATCGGGAGTGCATCATGAAGCATGTCATTTTCGGCGGAGATGGTTTCGTCGGTCGGCACCTTGCCCAGAAGCTTGTCCAGGAAGGCCAGGACGTTCTGGTTGCTGACATCACCAAATCGGACCTTCCACACTACGCCCGCACCCGTTTCGTCCATTGCGACGTGACCAAGGAAGACGACGTCATGAAGGTTGATATCGGCCCGGATGACATGGTCTACAACATGGCGGCCAAGATGCTGTCGCCGTTGCAGGTCAAGGCAAAGCGCTGGGAGTTCTTCTGGCCGGTCAACTACTACGGTGCCGAGAACATCATGAAGGCGACGTCCCGCTCGGGCGCGAACCGTCTTGTGCAGTTCACGACCGACATGATCTACGGCCACACTGTCCAGTCGCCGCAGACCGAGGATCATCCGGCCGCTCCGCTCGGCGAATACGGCAAGTCCAAGTGGGCGACCGAGCAGCTCGCCGCCGAATGGCGCAAGCAGGGCATGAAAATCACCATCTTCCGCCCGCGGCTGATCATCGGCCCCGGCCGTCTCGGTATTCTGGAAAAGCTGTTCAAGCTGATCGACGCCAACCTGCCGGTGCCGATGATCGGTTCGGGAAAGGCGCCGTACCAGTTCATCTCGGTCTTCGATTGCGCCGAGGCTGCCCGTCTCGCCTGGAAGGGCGGCGTGCCGAACGAAGCCTATAATCTCGGCTCCGACAATCCGCCATCGGTGCGCAAGCTGCTCGGCGATCTGATCGCCCATGCAGGCTCGAGGTCGTTCCTCATCCCGACCCCGGGCTTTGCCGTCAAGGCGACGCTGGCCGCCTTCGACGCCGTCAACCTGCCGATCATGGATCCGGAACAGTACCTGATCGCCGACGAGATGTGCGTTCGCGAGACAGGCAAGCTCAAGCGCGACCTCGGCTGGAAGGCAGAATACAAGGATAGCGACATGCTGGTCGCCGCCTATGACGAATATCGCGCCAAGAAGGCCGGCCATGTTTCGGTCGCGGCCTCTGCCGTACCGGCTGAATGAACGAGGGGACAAGGACAATGCTCGACAAGCCAGCTCGCGTCATGATCGACGCTCCCGCCCTCGATGGCGGCATGAAGAAGCCCAACCTTCTGACGGTCGAACAAGCCAAGGATATGAGCGTCGCCGACATGACGACGCTGTTCAAGGATCACCTGAACCCCGGCCAGCTGCATTTCATGAAGCTGCTCGGCTTCAACAAGATCAAGATCGAGACCGCCGAGGGCATGTATTACGTCGACCAGAACGGTCGCAAGATACTCGACCTCTTCGGCGGCTTCGGTTCGCTGGCGCTGGGCCACAACCATCAGCGATTGATCGCGGCGCGCAAGCAGTTCCAGGATGAGAATCGCCATGAGATCGGCATCGCCTTCATGTCGCAATACGCGGCGGCGCTTGCCAAGAACCTGGCGGAAATCGCGCCGGGTGACCTCGACATGGTGTTCCTCGGTTCATCCGGCTCGGAGGCCATGGAGGCCGCCATCAAGCTCGCCGAGCGCGTTGCCGGCCCGAAGCGGCCGGGCGTCGTCTATGCTGAGAATTCGTTCCACGGCAAGACGCGCGGCGTCCTGTCTATCACCGACGGTCCGCTTTATCGTGGCGAGTTCAAACTGCTCGAAAACAACGTCAAGGTGCCGTTCGGTGATATCGATGCGATCCGCCGTGCCTTCGAGACCGATCCGACGATCGGCGTTCTCGTGCTGGAAACCATACAGGGCGGCGGCGGCATCAACATTGCACCGCCGGAGTTCTGGCAGGAAGTCCGCACGCTCTGCAACAAGCACGGCGTGATCTGGGTGGCCGACGAGGTGCAGTGTGGCGTCGGTCGCTCCGGTCGCTTCTTCGCCTTCGAATACGCCAACGTGGTGCCGGACATCACGGCGGTTGCCAAGTCGCTCGGTGGCGGCAAGACGGCCATGGCGGCCATGATCGCCCGCCGTGACATCTACATGAAGGCCTATGGTACGCCGAAGACCGCGATGATCCACGCCCACGCCACCTTCGGCGGTATCGGCGAAGCCTGCATCACGGCGATCGAGACGCTGAACGTTCTCTATGACGAGGATCTGATCGAAAACGCTGCCGTGCAGGGCGATTACCTGCTCGAGCGCCTAAATGCGCTCAAGGCAAAGTATCCGAAGATCATCAAGGATGTTCGTGGCCAGGGCCTGATGGTCGGCCTCGAATTCCAGGATTTCAGCCAGACGCTGCCGCTCGTGCTGCGGCCGGTCGTGGCATTGCTGGACGACAAGCTGAAGGGCTCGT
Source organism: Pararhizobium capsulatum DSM 1112 (assembly GCF_030814475.1). Lineage (NCBI taxonomy): Bacteria > Pseudomonadati > Pseudomonadota > Alphaproteobacteria > Hyphomicrobiales > Rhizobiaceae > Pararhizobium > Pararhizobium capsulatum. Next base: position 2,246,578 of record NZ_JAUSVF010000001.1, read on the forward strand.
TGTCGGGCTTCATCGGCGCATTGCTGCTGCGTGACTACGACACGCTTGTGGCGTTCACGGAGTACAACCGCAACGTTATCCGCCTGCTGCCGCCGCTCATCTGCGAGCGCCAGCATGTCGATCAGCTCTGCGACGCCCTCGACGACCTGCTTGGCCGCGGTATCGTTCGTATCGTCAAGGATTTCGTCGGCAGCCAGCTCAGCTGATTTCAGTCGGCAAGAGTCTCGAATACTTTGGAAAACGGCGGGTTACCGCCGTTTTCTGATTCAAACAGGTAGTCGGCTCGATACTGCGTACGCAAAGCCGGATAACCGGCGGAAAAGACTCACAATCCGACCTCGCATGGATGCCTTTATGAAAAGGTGCGAGCCGTCGACTGCGGCGACTTTTGGCAAACAGTATCCTATCGGCGCATTCCGTTTACCGTCATGTTGAATTGCACGACGTTGGAATAGATCGGAATACTTACCGCCATATTGTACGGCGCGCGAAATATGCTTCCCTCTATGCGGAAGCTAATGACACGAGCGTTCCATTTCGTCAGCTTGGCTTCGAAATGTTCTGTGCGCGTCGTGCCTTTTGCCGTCAATTTCCCTTCGATTTCCGCCGTGTCTTCTCCCGTTTGTGTGATCTTGGTCGAGCGGAAGACAATTTGCGGAAAATGTTCCGCATCGAAGATTGCCCTGGAGCGCAGGAAGCTTTCTACGCGCGGCTCGCCGGTTTCGACGGCCTCCGGGAAAAGCGAGAATTCGACCACCGAACGGCGGATATCGTTTTGGTCGAGTTTGAATGTGCCCGAAAACTTCGAGAAGTTTCCAGATATGCCGCCACCGCCGACCTGCCCAACCGAAAAGCCGATCCGCGATGATCCATCGATTGAATAGCGACCGGCTGCCTCGTCGAGGGAGAGTGTGCGGCTCCAGCCAGGAGTGGCTGCAAGCAGCACCAGACCGACGACTACCGTTCCTAACGTTGCCCAGCGTCCCATTTTTTGCTTCCAGCTGTAGATGTGTCTGGGTTTGACGCTGGTCTGTGCGGCAATATTCCCAACATCCGGCGCAAAACCTCATCTCGACGCAAAAAGTGATGGAAGAGAGCAGCTGTCGCGTGCAGAAACACGATCCCTGCAAGCCCATACGCCAGCCAGCCGTGTACCCCCGTCCAGAAGGTTTCCGCCGCCGCGGACTTTTCAAACGGCAGGTGCGGGATCACGATCAGGTTGAAGAAGAAGGTAGGGATGGCAAGCGTCGATGTGGAGGCGATTGCCCAGCCGGTCAGCGGGACCGCAAGCGTCAGCCCGCGCAACACAGCGTGGACGCCTGATGCAGCGCGGGTTTCCATCCTTGAAAGGGTGGCTATGTGAGATGGATTGATGTTGACCAACCACCAGGCAATCCGAATGATCGTCAATGCCAGAGCCAGCATTCCGAAAGATTTGTGCCATTGGTAAAGCTGGAACTGTAATTCCGGGTCGATGTCGGCGCGTGTCATGGCATATCCCAGTGCGACGAGGCCGCCTATCAGAATGGCGATCGTCCAGTGAAGAACAATCGTGCCCCAGCCGTAGCCGTTCTTGTCGTTGCGCCACATAACCAATGCCCCCTGGCGGGTATTGCCATAGCATCCGCTTGGAAAGGGCCGGGAGCAAGCCAGTCGCACATCACGCTTGCGAGACTGACAGCCGACGGCGGGAGAGGCGGCGAAGCGCTTTCTTTTCTGTGGCTTATTTGCTACGGCCTTTGCCGGAAGAGGGAAGCACTGTGAGGAGATGTCATGACCCCTGAAATACGTCCGCTCGTTGCCGGAAACTGGAAGATGAACGGGGTCAGGGCTTCGCTCGATCAGATCAAGGCGATGTCTGAAGGGGTCAAGGGGCCGCTGTCGGCCAAGGTCGAAACGCTGATCTGCCCACCGATCACGCTGCTCTATGTCGCGACCGCCCTTTGCACCGACAGCCCGCTCGCGATCGGCGCGCAGGATTGCCACGAAAAGACTGCCGGTGCGCATACCGGCAACGTCTCGGCGGAAATGATCGCCGATTGCTTCGGCACCCACGTTATCGTCGGCCACTCCGAGCGCCGCACGGATCACCGCGAGGAGGATGCGCTGATCCGCTCGAAGGCGGAAGCAGCCCATGATGCCGATCTGGTTGCCATCGTCTGCATCGGCGAGAGCGAAGAGCAGCACAAATCCGGCCAGACGCTGGATGTCCTGAAGCGGCAGCTTGACGCTTCGGTCCCGGACGATGCGACCGCCGAAGACACTGTCATCGCCTATGAGCCCGTCTGGGCGATCGGCACAGGCCTCACGCCGACGGTTCAGGATGTGGAGGAGGCGCATGCCTTCATGCGCGCCGAGCTTGTGAAGCGCTTCGGCGATGAGGGCGCCAGGATGCGCATTCTCTACGGTGGCTCGGTGAAGCCGTCGAATGCCCGCGAGCTTCTCGGCGTTTCCAATGTCGACGGCGCGCTAATCGGTGGTGCGAGCTTGAAAGCCGACGACTTCCTCGCCATCTACCGGGTCTATGAGGAATTGACCGCCTGAGCCTGTGTGATTGCACCGGCGATTGCGGGTAGGGGCTTTTAATGCGCGGTTGCTTGGTATATGCAGCCGCCAACAAACTTTAATGGCATCCCGGCTGGCCGGGCGGACGTTCCGCTGGCTGCCGAAACGATGACCTTGGTCAGGACCGGATAAAATGCAGACCGTATTGCTCGTCATCTATCTCATGGTTGTTCTCGCGCTGATCGGCGTCGTGCTGATCCAGCGTTCGGAAGGCGGCGGTCTTGGCATCGGCGGCGGTTCGGGCTTCATGTCCGCCCGCGGCACGGCTAACGCTCTGACGCGCACCACGGCGATCCTGGCGGCCTTGTTCTTTGTTCTGGCACTCGGTATGGGCGTTCTCTCCCGTTACCAGCCGAACGCGACGGACGTTCTTGACCGTATCCCCGGCACGACCACCAACGGCAACGGCGTTCTCGATTCGCTCGGTGGCGGCGCAACCCCACCCGCCGGTGAAACGCCTGCCCAGAACGGCGCGACCAACGGCCAGGCTCCGGCCACGCAGACACCGGCGGTCCAGACCCCGGCGACCCAGACGCCAGCTACAAAGACGCCTGCCGACAATTCGGGCGTTCCCAGCGGCCAGTAAGGCCAACGCCTTTTGAAATCGCCGGCGGAAGATTTTTCCGCCGGTTTTCTTTTGTTTGAATTCCTGCCACCAACCTTTTGACGGAAAAATTCTGAAAGATGAATTTTTCGGTGGCGGAATCGTTTTTGAAACGGTATCCGGTGAAGCCCATGGCGCGATATGTATTCATCACTGGCGGCGTGGTTTCTTCCCTTGGAAAAGGGATTGCCGCGGCCGCTCTAGGAGCATTGCTGCAGGCCCGTGGTTATCGGGTGCGGCTTCGCAAACTCGACCCCTATCTCAACGTCGATCCGGGCACCATGAGCCCGACCCAGCACGGAGAGGTCTTCGTGACCGACGACGGCGCGGAGACGGATCTCGACCTCGGTCATTACGAGCGCTTTACCGGCCGTTCGGCGACCAAGACAGACAACATCACAACGGGTCGCATCTACAAGAACATCATCGACAAGGAACGCCGCGGCGATTATCTCGGCGCGACGGTTCAGGTCATTCCGCACGTCACCAACGAGATCAAGAATTTCGTCACCGAAGGCAATGACGACTACGATTTCGTCATCTGCGAGATCGGCGGCACGGTCGGCGATATCGAAGCGATGCCGTTCATGGAGGCAATCCGCCAGCTGAAGAACGACTTGCCGCGCGGTACCGCTGTTTTCGTGCACCTGACGCTGATGCCCTATATTCCGGCGGCCGGTGAATTGAAGACCAAGCCGACCCAGCATTCCGTCAAGGAACTGCAGGCGCTTGGTATCCACCCGGACATCCTGCTCGTTCGTGCCGACCGCGAAATCCCCGAGGCCGAGCGCCGCAAGCTGTCGCTGTTCTGCAACGTGCGCCCATCCGCCGTCATCCAGGCACTGGATGTCGCAAGCATCTATGACGTGCCGATCGCCTACCACAAGGAAGGTCTCGACTCGGAAGTTCTGGCAGCCTTCGGCATCGAGCCGGCGCCGAAACCGCGGATCGAAAACTGGGAAAATGTCGCCAGCCGCATTCGCACGCCAGAAGGCGAAGTCACGATTGCGATCGTCGGCAAGTACACCGGCCTCAAGGATGCCTACAAGTCGCTGACCGAAGCGCTCTACCACGGTGGCATTGCCAACCGCGTCAAGGTCAAGCTCGACTGGATCGAATCGGAAGTCTTCGAAAAGGAAGACCCGGCGCCTTACCTCGAAAAGGTCCACGGCATTCTCGTGCCCGGCGGTTTTGGCGAGCGCGGTTCCGAAGGCAAGATCAATGCGGCCCGCTTTGCTCGCGAGCGCAAGGTGCCGTATTTCGGCATCTGCTTCGGCATGCAGATGGCTGTCGTGGAAGCGGCCCGCAACCTCGCTGGCATCGAGAAGGCATCGTCCACCGAATTCGGCCCGACGGCGGAGCCGGTCGTCGGCTTGATGACCGAGTGGGTGAAGGGCAACGAACTGCAGAAGCGCACGGCATCCGGCGATCTCGGCGGCACCATGCGTCTCGGCGCCTACAAGGCGAGCCTGAAGAAGGGCACCAAGATCGCCGATATCTATGGTTCCACGGATATTTCCGAGCGCCACCGCCACCGATACGAAGTCAATATCGACTATAAGGATCGCCTCGAAAAATGCGGTCTTGAGTTCTCCGGCATGTCGCCGGATGGCATTCTGCCGGAAACCGTCGAGTACCCGGATCATCCGTGGTTTATCGGTGTCCAGTACCATCCGGAGCTGAAATCGCGGCCGCTTGATCCGCATCCGCTGTTTGCGAGCTTCGTCGAAGCCGCCGTCGAACAGAGCCGCCTCGTCTGAGGCGGCTGACGGGAGGCGATGACATGCCGGACAAGGCATCGGAAATCGAAATTTCTCGTTATCGCAGTGGTGACGAGCGCGACATCGTCGCCCTGATCCTCCCGATCCAGACAATCGAGTTCGGAATCGAGACCTCTGCTGAAAAGCAGCCCGATCTTTTCGATATCGCAAATTTCTATCAGACCGGTGCCGGCGATTTCTGGATCGCCAGGCACGGCCCCGATATCGTCGGCACGATCGCCATGAAGGATATCGGCAACGGTCAGGCGCTGATCCGCAAGATGTTCGTGGCTGCGGCATTCCGGGGGCGCGAATACGCCCTCGCAGCGCGCCTGCTGTCTACGTTGGTCAACAAGGCCCGCACCGCCCAGATGTCCGAAATTTTCCTCGGCACTATCGACATCTTGCGGGCTGCCTGCCGGTTCTATGAGAAGAACGGTTTTGCGCAGATCGGTCGCGAAGATCTGCCGGCAGCATTCCCTGTCATGGCGGTCGACAACACGTTCTACAGGCTGAAGCTCTGACGCTTCGCCCTTGGCGGGCGTGACTGTTTTACCCTTTACATCGATGGATTTGACCCTAGCTCGACCTTCATGAGGCACAATTGCCGAGGAAGGATGCTGCATGAGTGAGGTTCTCTCGCCCCCGCAAACGGACACGATCGCCGTGCTCTCTGCTGATGTTCCCGTCAGTGCGACCCTGCACGTCTGGCTGAAGGCCAAGGGGCCGAATGCGCCGGGAACGATGGCATTCGTCTGCCGCGGCGAGAAGATCGGCGAGGTCTCCGTCGAAAACAGCGAAGAATACGTCTTTCGCCCTTTCGTTGTGGTCAGCGGCGGTGCGCTGGACTGCCTCTACGATACCACGACGACGGCAGTTTCGGTGGCCTATTTCTTCAACGCTGCGGAAGTCGTGGAAAACGGCATCACGGTGCTCCACACCAGTGTCGCCAATGCGCCGGCGCCGGTCAGGGACGGCTATCACTTCCGCCCGCCCTTCGGCTGGATGAACGACCCCAACGGGTTCGGACGTTTTGGGGGAAGACCGCATCTCTTCTACCAGCACTATTCCCACGGTCTGCGCTGGAACACCATGCACTGGGGCCACGCCGTTTCGACCGATTATCTGCGTTGGCACCATATGCCGATCTTCCTGTTCCCATCGGAAGACCTGACGGCAAGGCCCGACAAAAGAGGCGGCGCCTTCTCCGGCTCCGCTATCCCGCTGATGGGCGATGCCGGTATACGGGTATTCTTTACCGAACAGGTTATTGAAAGGACCCCGGAAACACAGATCCAGCTGACGGCCACATCGCACAACATCATCACCGCGAGCGAGGCACATGTCATCCTGCCAAACAGGCCAAGCGACCTCGGGCTAACCCTCGATTTTCGCGATCCCTACGTCGTGCGGGGGCCGGATGGACTGTGGAAGATGGTGCTTGGCAGCCTCAGCCAGCAGGGCGGAGTCGTGTTGCTCTATGAAACCGACGACCCTGCGGCAGCCGACGGCTGGCGGTTCGTCGGCACGTTGCTGCTTGAAGATCGATATGGAGCAAGTGTCATCGAATGCCCTTGCCTGCTGCCCCTGAATGGTCCTGCCGACGCGCCTGAAACGCGCTGGGCCTTGCTCTATGGCATGGTCAACAGTGTCGATGTGCGGACCGGTCGCAAGAACCTCACCTTGATTGCAGTTGGCAGCTTCGATGGCGTGCGTTTTCTGCGAGATTTCGAGCAGGAGCTCGATTTCGGCACTGATAACTACGCCTTTCAGGCGTTCGTCGATGGTGAAACTGCTGTCGGTATCGGCTGGCTGGCGAACTGGGCGGACGTTTCCCACGCCGTCGATTTTCCGACCGCCATGACCCTGCCGCGCCAGTTGATCCTGAGAGGGGACAGGGTACTCACGCCGCCAGTGCCGACCGTGGAAACTCTTCGGCATCAGCTTGTCGACGATCGTAAGCTTCTCGCTGGGCAACCTGTCGGGTTCACCTCCGGGGCCGTCGAGATTACAATCGAACTATCCCACGCGGGATCGCCATTCGAACTGCTTTTTGATCATCCTCACACCGAGGTCGGCGTTGAGGTGAACGATGAGGGGCTTGCGATCCGGTTTCGTCGCAGCGGAGACGATAGCGAGGTGCCACGCTACATAGTGGCCGGTGCCAAGCCCTCGAGGATTTCGATATTTCTCGACACGGGTTCCATCGAAGTCTTTGCCGACAACGGACGGTGGGCCGGTACGAAGCGTATCGATGGGTTTGAACCGGTTCGTGGTGCCCGGTTACTGGCGGAAAGCGGAGCTGTGCTTTCCGCAAAAATCTTCAGTTTGTGCCTATGAATCGAGGCGAGATCTCCGAGATCCCCGTGACCGCAGTTGCGTAAAAACGTCTCTTTAACGTTTACCTGCCAGTAATCTCTCTGAAAGTGAGAGATCGTGCGATGCGTGTATTGCTTATCGTCGCCCTTCTCGCGCTGGCGGGGTGTGCAACCGCGCCGAAGAACACGCGCAATGCCTGCGCTATCTTCGAACAGCGCGATGGCTTGTTCAACAATTGGGAACGCGCTGCCCGCAAGGCTTCGCGCGAATACGGCGTGCCCGTTCCGATCCTGATGGCAACCATCTATACGGAATCCGGTTTTCGCCCATACGCACGCCCACCCCGCACAAAGCTCTTCGGTTTCATTCCCTGGAAGCGCCAATCCACGGCCTACGGCTTCTCCCAGGCTCTGGACGGCACATGGTCGCGCTACAAGCGTGAAACCGGCCATCTGATGGCGCGCCGTACAAACTTCGCCGACGCGATCGATTTTGTCGGTTGGTACCACAGCAACAGCCACGAAAAGAACGGCATCGCTCTCAACGACGCCTACAATCTCTATCTGGCCTATTATTCCGGTGACGCCGGATATGCGCGCGGGTCGTGGCGAGGCAATGCCCAGCTTCGAAAGGCGGCACAACGCGCCGCGAGTATCGCCAGTGCTTATGCTTCGCAGCTGCGCAGCTGCAGCTAACGGACCGTCGGGCCGCGATCCCAATAGGGCGGTGTGCCGAACTTCTGGCGAAGGTGATCGGCGATAGCCCTCAGTTTTGCCGAAGGGCGCCGTCCATCCGGGTGGACGATATGGATATATTCGAGTTCCGGCTGAACCCCGATATCGATCTCGCGCAATTCTCCGGCAGCGATCGCCGTTCCGACCACGAACATCGGAACCAGCGCGACTCCGATGCCCGCGATCGCTGCATCGCGCAGCATGTCGCCATTGTTGAGGCTTAGCCCCATGCGTCCGCGCACGAGGATGGTGCCGGCCGGACTCGGAAAGCGCCAATCCGCGATGCCTCGATTGGAATAGAAGATGCCTTTGTGCGTCTCAAGTTCTTCGATCGATCCGGGTGTGCCATTCTTCTCAAGGTAGCCCGGTGAGGCGACGAGTACACGTCGGCTTGGCGCGAGACGCCACGCCATCAGCCGAGAATCGGCGATCGGGCCGTTTCGTACGACGGCATCGTATCCGTCTGCAGCGGCGTCCACCCGCCTGTCGTCGAGATCGAGCGTCAACTGCAGATCCGGGTGATCGGCAAGAAAGCCGTAAAGCGCGGGTCCCAGATGCATGCGCCCGAAGGTTACCGGTGCCGACAGCCGCAGGGGGCCAGATATTGTTCCCCGCCGTTCGGCCATGTCAGTGGTGGCTTCCTCGATTTCCAGCGTAATCCTCTGGGCGCGCTCCAAAAAATAGTGGCCGTCCTCCGTTAGGGTGAGTTTGCGGGTGGTTCTGTGCAACAGCTTCGAGCCGAGAATGCGCTCAAGCTCCGCCAGCCTCTCGCTGACGACTGATTTCGACAAGCGCAACCGCCGCGCCGCTTCGCTGATCGAACCACCTTCGACGATGGCGACAAAGGAAAGGATGCCTTCGAGCTTAATCATTGTTCGGAATATCCGGAAACGAGTTTCATTTTCTGCAGACTAATCCGAACGATTAAATAAGGCCATATTCACCTCAAGCAAACGGTTTGGAGGGAGCCCATCAGGTTCCCGCCGCTTCGCCAAGAGGATCAAGACCATGGAACGTCTTTCTGGAAAAGTCGCAGTTATCACGGGTGCCAGCGCCGGTATCGGCCGCGCCACCGCAAAGCTGTTCGCAGCTGAAGGTGCAAAAATCGTCGTCGGCGCCCGCCGCCAGAATGAACTCGATGAACTCATCGCCGAAATCAAGGTAAATGGCGGCGATGCCGTCGCGCTTGCCGGCGATGTCCGCTCGGAGGACTACGCCAAGGCGCTCGTCGCTCTTGCCGTCGAAAAATACGGACGCCTCGATGTCGCCTTCAACAATGCCGGAACGCTCGGCGAAGCCGGTCCTTCGACCGGGGTTTCCGAGCAGGGCTGGAACGATGCAATCGCTATCAATCTCACCGGCTCGTTCCTTGGCGCCAAGCACCAGATTGCCGAGATGGTTAAACATGGCGCAGGCTCGGTGATCTTTACCTCGACTTTTGTCGGCTACAGCTTTGCATTTCCAGGTGTTGCCGCCTACGCTGCCTCGAAGGCCGGGTTGATTGGCCTGACGCAGGCGCTCGCAGCCGAGTTCGGTTCGCAGGGCGTGCGTGTCAATGCCATCCTGCCCGGTGCCGTTGATACCGCGATGTATCGCGAGATGAACGACACACCTGAATCCCAGTCCTTCATCACAAACCTGCATGCGCTGAAGCGGGTTGCCACGCCGGAAGAGCTCGCTCGCTCGGTGCTTTACCTCGCCTCAGATGATTCTGCCTTCGTGACCGGTACTGCATCGCTTGTAGACGGCGGCGCCTCCATCACACGCACTTGAACCCATCATCAGAACCTCAGATCTCTAGGAAATTCATCATGTCACGCTTGCAGAACAAAACTGCCCTCATCACCGGCGGCACCAGCGGCATCGGCCTTGAAACGGCCCGCCAGTTCATCGCCGAAGGCGCCCGCGTCGCGGTTACCGGCACCAATCCGGCAACCATCGAAGCTGCCCGTGCCGAACTCGGCGATAAGGCGATTTTTATCCAGGCAAATGCCGGGGATGTGGCCGGGCAAAAGGCTGTCGTCGAGACGGTGAAGGAAAGCTTCGGTCATCTCGACATCCTGTTCATCAACGCCGGTGCAGCCGATTTCCGGCCCATCGAACAGTTTGACGAGGAGGCTTTCGATCGCTCGGTCGCGATCAATGTCAAAGGCCCGTTCTTCCTGATTCAGGCGCTTCTGCCGATCCTTGCCAATCCGGCCTCGATCGTGCTCAACACCTCGATCAACGCCCATATCGGCATGCCGAACACGTCAGTCTATGCGCTCACCAAGGCCGCCTTGCTGTCCTTTGCCAAGACCTTGTCCGGTGAACTGATCGGTCGGGGCATCCGCGTCAATGCTGTCAGCCCCGGCCCGGTCGCGACCCCGCTCTATGGCAAGCTCGGAATGTCGGCTGCCGATACCGACGCCATGGCCGCGGCCAAAATTCCCGTCGGCCGCTTTGGCAATCCGAGTGAGATCGCCAAGGCTGTGGTGTTCCTCGCCTCCGACGAATCGACCTACACCGTCGGCAGCGAACTCGTGATCGATGGCGGCATGAGCAATCTCTAACCAATGATCCGCATGGCCCGGTGTTTCGGGCCATGCGTTTCCAATGAACAAGAAGTTGTCTGTTCAACATTCCCTTGAAATCGGCGGCCAAAACGGGCAAAGCACCTGCCAACGCCCAGTTTCAGGGAAATTCATGAGCACTGCCTCCCGTACACCGCGCCTGCTCGACCATCTGGTCCTGCCCGTCATCGATCTGACAACGGCAAGGGGTCGCTATGAGCAACTGGGGTTTACGGTCGCAGCGGATGCACTTCATCCCTTTGGTACCGAGAACGCCTGCGTCTTTCTTGCCGACAAGACTTATCTTGAGCCGCTTGCCGTCGCGAGCCGTGAAGACTGCGAAGCTGCGGCGCTCGTCGGCAATGTTTTCATCGCTCGCGATCAGGCTTATCGCTTCCGCCGTGGTCAGGATGGGTTTTCCGCCATCGTGCTTTCGACGAACGATGCTGCGGGTGATCATCAGCGCTTCGTCGAGAAGGGAATATCCGGGGGTAAAACCCTCGATTTCTCGCGTTCGATGACGCTGCCGGACGGTTCGCAGGCTGAAGCAAGCTTCCGCCTTGCCTTTGCTGCCGATCTGCGCGCCCCGGATTTCTTCCTCTTTGCGTGCCAGCGCCTGAAATCGCTGCCTGCTGATCGCGCAGCGCTGGAAACCCACGCAAATGGTGTGACCGGCATGCAGGAAGTCGTGCTGTCGGAACCGAACCCGACGGATTTCCAGTATCTCCTGCAAGAAGCCGTCGATGAGCGGGAGGTCTCCGCCCATTCCTTCGGCATGGATATCGAAACACGCAATGTGAAGATTTCGGTGCTCAATCCGGCTGGCATGTCAGGCTTCTTCGATAAACGAACACCATCCCATTCCCGAGGCCTGCGCGGTCGCGCCGTGGTCTTTACGGTTTCCGATCTTGCGGCAACCGAGCATCTTCTTGCCGCAAATGCGGTTGAATTCATCAGAAAAGGCGAGCGCCTCATCGTCCCGGAAACGCCGGGGCAGGGCCTCCTTTTCGTATTTGGAGAAAAGTCATGAAGACGAATGCAGACGTCGTTGTCGGCGAAGGCTCAAAGCAGGTTACCTTTTCCAACAGCAAGCGCCTTTCGCTGATTGCTGGTCCCTGCCAGATGGAAAGCCGCGATCATGCCTTCATGATCGCCGGTACGATGGTTGAGCTCTGCGAAAAGCTCGGCATGGGCCTGATCTACAAGTCCTCCTTCGACAAGGCCAATCGCACCTCGATTTCCGGCAAGCGCGGTATCGGCCTCGACAAGGCGATGGAAATCTTCGCCGATCTTAAAAAGGAATACGGCTTCCCGGTTCTGACCGACATCCACACGGAAGAGCAGTGCGGCCTCGTTGCCCCGACCGTCGATATCCTGCAGATCCCGGCCTTTCTCTGCCGCCAGACCGACCTCCTGATCGCTGCCGCCAAGACCGGCCGCACCATCAACGTCAAGAAGGGCCAGTTCCTCGCGCCCTGGGACATGAAGAACGTGCTCGCGAAGTTCACCGAGAGCGGCAACCCGAATGTGCTGCTCTGCGAACGCGGCGCCTCCTTCGGCTACAACACGCTGGTTTCCGACATGCGCTCGCTGCCGATCATGGCAGGCCTTGGCGCGCCGGTGGTCTTCGATGCGACCCATTCCGTGCAGCAGCCGGGCGGGCAGGGTGCTTCTTCCGGTGGTCAGCGTGAATTCGTCGAAACGCTCGCTCGCGCAGCCGTTGCCGTCGGCGTTGCGGGCGTCTTCATCGAGACCCATGAAGACCCGGACAATGCGCCCTCCGATGGTCCGAACATGGTTCACCTCAAGGACATGCCGCGTCTGCTCGAAACGCTGCTCGCTTTCGACGACGTGTCCAAGCGCTGATCGCCCCGGCGCTTTGTGAAATTTTCTTGAAGTCCGGGCGCGGAACGGCATTGGCCTGCGCCCGGCATTGTAATTTCCCGGCCATGAATTATGACATGGCCATCCTTTCATCACCTGAAGCAGGGAAGAGATCATGACCGCAATCATCGACATCATCGGCCGCGAAATTCTGGACAGCCGCGGCAACCCGACCGTGGAAGTCGACGTCCATCTGGAAGACGGCAGCTTCGGTCGTGCAGCGGTTCCCTCGGGCGCGTCCACCGGCGCGCATGAAGCCGTAGAGCTTCGCGATGGCGGCAGCCGCTATCTCGGCAAGGGCGTGGAGAAGGCTGTCGAAGCCGTCAATGGCGAAATCTACGAAGCTGTCGGTGGTCTCGAGGCCGAAGACCAGGTTCTGATCGACGACACCATGATCGAGCTGGATGGCACGCCGAACAAGGCGCGTATCGGCGCCAACGCCATCCTCGGCGTATCGCTCGCCGTTGCCAAGGCTGCTGCCGCTGCTGCCGGCCTGCCGCTCTATCGCTACGTCGGTGGCCCGAACGCCCGCGTTCTGCCGGTTCCGATGATGAATATCATCAACGGCGGCGCCCATGCCGATAACCCGATCGACTTCCAGGAATTCATGATCGTTCCGGTCGGCGCCGAAACCATCCGTGACGCTGTTCGTATGGGCTCGGAAGTCTTCCACACCTTGAAGAAGCAGCTTGCTGCCGATGGCCACAACACCAACGTTGGCGATGAAGGCGGTTTCGCACCGGGTCTCGCATCTGCTCCGGCAGCCCTCGACTTCATCATGAAGTCGATTGAAAAGGCCGGCTACCGTCCGGGCGAAGACATGCACATCGCTCTCGATTGCGCCTCGACCGAATTCTTCAAGGACGGCAAGTACGTGCTCGAAGGCGAAGGCCGCACGCTTGAGCCGGAAGCCATGGCCGAATATCTGGCCGAGCTTGCCGGAAAGTACCCGATCTTCTCGATCGAAGACGGCATGGCTGAAGACGACTGGGATGGTTGGAAGGCCCTGACCGACAAGATCGGCAAGAAGGTGCAGCTGGTCGGCGACGACCTGTTTGTCACCAACTCGGCCCGCCTGCGCGATGGTATCAAGATGGGCGTCGCCAATTCGATCCTCGTCAAGGTCAACCAGATCGGCTCGCTCTCCGAAACGCTGGATGCTGTTGAAACCGCACACAAGGCAGCCTATACCGCCGTCATGTCGCACCGTTCGGGCGAGACCGAGGATTCGACGATTGCCGATCTCGCGGTTGCCACCAACTGCGGCCAGATCAAGACCGGCTCGCTGGCTCGCTCCGACCGTACCGCCAAGTACAACCAGCTGATCCGCATCGAAGAGCAGCTTGGTCCGCAGGCCCGTTACGCCGGCACGTCCATCCTGCGCGGCTGATAGGCGCTCCGACTGCAAGTTTGAGGCGCCTTCAATTCTCCGGTCGTCATCCTCGGGCCTGACCCGAGGATCTTCCAGCCTCTCACTGAGTGGAGAGGCTGATGGATGCTCGGCTCAAGGCCGAGCATGACGGAAGAGGGTCGCTCCTTCTCAATGATCCAACCCGCGTTCTTCACAGGGCGCGGGTTTTTTCATAGGCCCCGTTATGGTCAACGGTCGGTTAATCAATCGGCGCTATCGTCTGCCTGTATTGCGTACAGGGCATGAGCAATGTGGACCAAACATCACAAGAAGCGGAAACTGGGGCGGTTTGTCATGCCGCTCATCACGGTCGCCTTTCTTTCCTATTTCGGCTATCATTCCGTCCATGGCGACTATGGGCTGAAGGCGACGGAGACATTTGATCGCCAGCGGATCGAGCGCCAGGCGCGTCTCGACGAGTTGACGGAGAAGCGCCAGATCCTCGAAAAGGAAGTTGCGTTGCTGAGTGACGGATCGCTGGAACGGGACATGCTCGACGAGAAGGCTCGTTTCGGGCTGAATATGTCGCGCGCCGATGAAATCGTGATTTTTCACTGATTTCTGAAATTAACTCGAAATAAGTTAATCTTGAAAAGACTTTAAATTTCATACATTTGAGCGGAATATAAGCCATGCAAATATAGCATTGCTGTCGGGTCGTTCTTTGCCTATGGTGTCGTCAAAAGGCAAACCATAGGGAGGATTGTATGGCACCGCGAAAATCCGCGTCCGTATCCAGCCGCAAGACGTCGGCAAAACCCGCCAAGAGGGATTTCACCGCAGGAACGATAGCTGAGTTTGACCGCGATGCCGATATGAAGGCCTATCGCGAGATGCTGCTGATCCGTCGTTTTGAGGAGAAGGCCGGCCAGCTTTACGGCATGGGTTTCATCGGTGGTTTCTGTCACCTCTACATCGGCCAGGAAGCTGTCGTCGTGGGCATGCAGCTGGCCTTGAAGGAAGGCGATCAGGTTATCACCGCCTATCGCGATCATGGCCACATGCTGGCTTGCGGCATGAGTGCCCGCGGCGTCATGGCCGAGCTGACCGGTCGACGCAGCGGACTTTCCCGAGGGAAGGGCGGCTCGATGCACATGTTCTCCAAGGAAAAGAATTTCTACGGCGGCCACGGCATCGTCGGCGCGCAGGTTTCGCTCGGAACCGGTCTTGCCTTTGCCAAGAAGTATCGCGGCAACGACAATGTCTCGCTCGCCTATTTCGGCGACGGCGCTGCGAACCAGGGCCAGGTATATGAGAGCTTCAACATGGCCGCCCTCTGGAAGCTGCCGGTGATCTACATCGTCGAGAACAACCGTTACGCCATGGGTACTTCGGTATCACGCGCATCGGCCGGCCACGATTTCTCGCAGCGCGGCGTAGCACTCGGTATTCCGGGCTTTCAGGTCGACGGCATGGACGTTCGCGCCGTCAAGGCTGCAGGCGACGAGGCTGTTGCCCATTGCCGCGCCGGCAAGGGTCCGATCATCCTTGAAATGCAGACCTACCGTTATCGCGGCCACTCCATGTCCGACCCGGCGAAATATCGCTCCAAGGACGAAGTGCAGAAGATGCGGTCGGAACACGACCCGATCGAACAGGTGAAGGCGCGTATCCTTGAAAACGGATGGGCGAGCGAAGACGAGCTGAAGGCGATCGACAAGGACGTCCGCGACATCGTTGCCGACAGCGCCGATTTCGCCCAGTCCGATCCGGAGCCGGATGTATCCGAGCTCTACACCGACATTCTGCTTTAAGACCGGGACGAGGAAAACATCATGCCTATCGAAATCCTGATGCCCGCTCTGTCGCCGACGATGGAAGAAGGCACGCTCAGCAAGTGGCTGAAAAACGAAGGTGACAAGGTCACCTCCGGCGACGTGATCGCCGAAATCGAAACCGACAAGGCGACCATGGAAGTGGAAGCCGTCGATGAAGGCACGATCGGCAAGATCCTGATCGCCGCCGGCACCGAAAACGTCAAGGTCAACACCGCTATCGCCGTCCTGCTGCAGGATGGCGAAAGCGCTGGCGACGTTGCAGCTCCGAAGGCTGCGGCTCCTGCCGAGCCTGCGAAGGCCGAAGAGCCGGCACCTGCCGCAGCAGCGTCCGCTCCGGTCGCTGCCCAGCCGAAGGTCGAGGTTGCCTCCGATCCGGATATTCCGGCCGGCACCGAAATGGTTTCGACCACCGTGCGCGAAGCGCTTCGCGACGCAATGGCTGAAGAAATGCGCCGCAGCGAAGACGTCTTCGTCATGGGTGAAGAAGTCGCCGAATACCAAGGCGCCTACAAGATCACCCAAGGCCTGCTGCAGGAATTCGGTCCGCGTCGCGTCGTCGATACGCCGATCACCGAACACGGTTTTGCCGGCGTCGGCGTCGGTGCGGCGATGACGGGCTTGCGCCCGATCGTCGAGTTCATGACCTTCAACTTCGCCATGCAGGCGATCGACCACATCATCAACTCGGCTGCCAAGACGCTCTATATGTCCGGCGGTCAGATGGGTGCGCCGATGGTGTTTCGCGGCCCGTCGGGTGCGGCTGCCCGCGTCGGTGCGCAGCATTCGCAGTGCTATGCCGCCTGGTACAGCCATATTCCGGGCCTCAAGGTCATCATGCCCTACACGGCGGCTGACGCGAAGGGCCTCCTGAAGGCGGCGATCCGCGATCCGAACCCGGTGATCTTCCTTGAAAACGAAATCCTCTACGGTCACTCCTTCGATGTGCCGAAGATGGATGATTTCGTCCTGCCGATCGGCAAGGCGCGCGTTCACAAGGTCGGCACGGACGTGACCATCGTTTCCTTCGGCATCGGCATGACCTATGCGGTCAAGGCCGCTGCTGAACTCGAAAAGGATGGCATCGATGTCGAGATCATCGATCTGCGCACCATCCGTCCGATGGACCTGCCGACCGTGATCGAATCGGTGAAGAAGACCGGCCGTCTGGTCACCGTCGAGGAAGGCTTCCCGCAATCATCAGTCGGCACGGAAATCGCCACCCGCGTCATGCAGCAGGCTTTCGACTACCTTGATGCGCCGATCCTGACGATTGCCGGCAAGGATGTTCCGATGCCGTATGCGGCAAACCTCGAAAAGCTGGCCCTGCCGAATGTCGGCGAAGTCGTCCAGGCGGTGAAGACCGTCTGCTACAAATAAGGGAGGGTGAACAGATGCCTATCAACATCACCATGCCAGCCCTTTCGCCGACCATGGAAGAGGGCAACCTTTCCAAGTGGCTGGTCAAGGAAGGCGACAAGGTCTCCTCCGGCGACGTCCTCTGCGAGATCGAAACCGACAAGGCGACGATGGAAGTCGAATCCGTGGACGAGGGCGTCGTTGCCAAGCTCGTCGTTCCCGCCGGCACCGAAGGCGTCAAGGTCAATGCCCTGATCGCCATTCTCGCTGCTGACGGCGAGGATGTTGCCGCTGCCGCATCCGGCGGCGGCGCAGCTGCTCCCAAGGCCGAAGCCCCGAAGACGGAAGCGCCGAAGGCTGAAGTTGCCCCGGCCGCTAAGGCTGAAGCTGCACCTGCCGCCGCTCCGGCCGTTGCCCAGGCTTCTGCATCCTCCGGCGCACGCACCTTCTCGTCGCCGCTGGCCCGGCGTCTTGCCAAGGACGCGGGCCTCGACATCTCGGCTGTTGTTGGCTCCGGCCCGCACGGTCGCGTCGTCAAGAAGGACGTGGAAACCGCTGTCGCTGGCGGCGGTGCCAAGCCTGTCGCCGCTGCTCCGGCATCTGCCGCTGCATCCGCACCGGCCCCGGCGCTTGCCAAGGGCCCGTCCGAAGAGGCGGTGCTCAAGAACTTCGCCGAAGGTTCCTACGAGCTTGTTCCGCATGACGGCATGCGCAAGACCATTGCCAAGCGACTGCAGGAATCCAAGCAGACCATCCCGCATTTCTACGTTTCTGTAGACTGCGAGCTGGATGCGCTCCTGGCGCTGCGCGCGCAGGTCAATGCGTCTGCACCGGAGAAGGACGGCAAGCCCGGCTACAAGATCTCGGTCAACGACATGGTCATTAAGGCCCTTGCCCTTGCCCTGCGTGACGTGCCGGACGCGAACGTGTCCTGGACGGATAGCAACATGGTCAAGCACAAGCACGCCGATGTCGGCGTTGCCGTCTCGATCCCCGGCGGTCTCATCACCCCGATCATCCGCAGTGCCGAACTGAAGAGCCTGTCGGCTATCTCCAACGAGATGAAGGATCTCGGCGCTCGCGCCAAGAGCCGCAAGCTGAAGCCTGAGGAATATCAGGGCGGCACGACGGCCGTTTCCAACATGGGCATGATGGGCGTGAAAAACTTCGCCGCCGTCGTCAACCCGCCGCACGCGACGATCCTGGCGATCGGTGCAGGCGAGGAGCGCGTCGTAGTGAAGAAGGGCCAGATGGTTGTCGCCAACGTGATGACCGTCACCCTTTCGACCGACCACCGCGCCGTCGATGGAGCACTCGGAGCCGAACTTCTCGGCGCCTTCAAGCGCTACATCGAAAATCCGATGGGCATGCTGGTCTGACGCAGTCTTTCCCTCCCCCTTGCGGGGAGGGTGTCCGCTTAGCGGACGGGTGGGGGTGCTGACGAAGGACGGAGAGAGCTGCCATGGCTTGGAATCGCGAAAATCCGCAACCAGCCAGCCGCGAAGCCGCAAGGAATGCGCCGCGCCTGCGTCGCTCCTTGACGGACGCGGAACGCCGTTTCTGGACCGCACTTCGCAAGGAGTTGGCGGAAATGCCGGACACGCATTTTCGACGTCAGGTGCCTATTGGTCGTTACGTGGCAGACTTCGTTTGTCTCGGGCGGCGTCTCATCATCGGACTCGATGGTGAGATTCATGCCGACCCGGAGCAGAGGAAACGGGACGTAGAGCGTGATGCCTATCTTCGAGCGCAGGACTTTCGTGTCATTCGATTCAAAAACCGTGATGTGATGCTGGATATGAAGACGGTGTTGAAAACAATAGCTGTGGAGCTTGGTCGATGCACCCCCACCCCTAGCCCCTCCCCGCAAGGGAGAGGGGTACCTGGAGGTTCCGCATGAAAACAATCCTCTGCTATGGCGACAGTCTGACCTGGGGCTACGATGCAGCCTCTGTCGGTCGGCATGCGCTTGAGGATCGCTGGTCAAGCGTGCTGGCGAAGGCCCTGGGGCCGGATGTCCACATCATCGCGGAAGGCTTGAACGGCCGTACCACCGCCTATGACGATCATCTGGCCGATTGCGATCGCAACGGCGCGCGCATCCTGCCGACGATCCTGCATAGCCACGATCCCATCGATCTCGTGATCCTGCTGCTCGGCACCAATGATCTGAAGCCGGTCATTCACGGCACGGCCTTCGGTGCGGTGCAGGGCATGGAGCGGCTGGTCGAACTGGTGCGGCATCACGCCTGGTCGTTCGACACCGACAGCACCCCGGAAATCCTGATCGTCGCACCACCGGCGATCCGCGAAACCGCGAATGAGGCCTTTGCCGCCATGTTTGCCGGTACGCTGGAACAATCGGCGATGCTGGCTTCGCTCTACGCAGATCTGGCTGATGAGAAGGGCTGCGGCTTCTTCGATGCCGGCTCTGTTGCTGAAACAACGCCGCTCGACGGCATTCATCTCGATGCGGAAAATACCCGCGCCATCGGACGCGGCCTCGAGCCGATTGTCCGCATGATGCTCGGGCTTTGAGAACAAGACGCGATTTTGCTTTCGCGCAAGGACAAAGGCAGGAAACACCATGGCTGAGAATTACGACGTCATCATCATCGGTTCCGGTCCCGGCGGCTATATCGCAGCGATCCGTGCGGCCCAGCTCGGCCTGAAAGTCGCCTGCGTCGAGCGCGAGCATCTGGCCGGCATCTGCTCCAACTGGGGCTGCATACCGACCAAGGCGCTGCTGCGCTCTGCCGACGTGCTGCACAGCGCCCAGCATGCCAAGAACTACGGCCTGACGCTGGAAGGCACGATCAAGCCGGACCTGAAGGCGATCGTCGCCCGCTCGCGCGGCATTGCCGAGCGCATGAACGGCGGCGTCGGCTTCCTGTTCAAGAAGAACAAGGTCGATATCATCTGGGGAGAGGCCAAGCTGACCAAGCCCGGCGAAATCGTCGTGTCAAAGACGACAAAGCCCGCGCAACAGCCGCAGGCGCCTCTGCCGAAGAACGCCAAGGGCGAGGGCACCTATACCGCCAAGCACATCATCATCGCCACCGGCGCCCGTCCGCGCGCGCTGCCCGGCATCGAGCCGGATGGCAAGCTGATCTGGACCTACTTCGAGGCGATGAAGCCGGAAGAAATGCCGAAGTCACTACTGGTCATGGGCTCGGGCGCCATCGGCATCGAGTTTGCGTCCTTCTACCGCACCATGGGTGTCGATGTGACGGTCGTCGAAGTCATGAGCCAGGTGATGCCGGTCGAGGACCCGGAAATCTCGGCGATCGCCAAGAAACAGTTCGAAAAGCAGGGCATGAAAATTCTGCTCGATGCCAAGGTGACGAAGGTCGAAAAGGCTGCCAACTCTATCACCGCCCATGTCGAAAAGAAGGACGGCTCGGTCGAGAAGATCACCGCTGACCGGATGATCTCGGCTGTCGGCGTGCAGGGCAATATCGAGAACCTCGGCCTTGAAGCCCTCGGCGTGAAGACCGATCGCGGCTGCATCGTTATCGACGGTTATGGCAAGACCAACGTTCCCGGCATCTATGCGATCGGCGACGTCGCCGGCCCGCCGATGCTGGCCCACAAGGCCGAGCATGAAGCGGTCATCTGCATCGAGAAGATCGCCGGCCTGCCGAACGTGCATCCGATGGACAAGCTGAAAATCCCCGGCTGCACCTATTGCAATCCGCAGGTCGCCTCTGTCGGCTTGACGGAAGCGAAAGCCAAGGCCGAAGGCCGCGAAGTCCGCGTCGGCCGCTTCCCCTTCGTCGCCAACGGCAAGGCGATCGCGCTTGGCGAGGATCAGGGTCTCGTCAAGACGATCTTCGACAAGAAGACCGGTGAGTTGCTCGGCGCCCACATGGTTGGCGCAGAAGTCACCGAGCTCATCCAGGGCTTCGTCGTCGCCATGAACCTGGAGACGACGGAAGAAGACCTGATGCACACCATCTTCCCGCATCCGACGATTTCGGAGACGATGAAGGAAAGCGTGCTGGATGCCTACGGGCGTGCACTGAACGCTTGATTGTGTTAGGGCTCGCCTCCATTTTGAAGGCGAGCCGCATTTTCGGCTCGAACGGGCGTGTGCTTTGATGCGCCTGAAGGAAAGCGAAAGATGGTCACTATTCTCGACCGCACCAACAATATTGATGATGCCAAGCGCGTTCGCCATCCGGAAAAGGCCCACAAGCCCGACACCGAGATGCTGCGCAAGCCGGAATGGATCCGCGTCAAGGCGCCGGTGTCGAAGGGCTACCAGGAAACCCGCTCTATCGTGAAGGAGCACAAGCTCGTCACGGTCTGTGAGGAAGCGGGCTGCCCGAATATCGGCGAGTGCTGGGACAAGAAGCACGCGACCTTCATGATCATGGGCGAGATCTGTACCCGCGCCTGCGCGTTCTGCAATGTCGCCACCGGCAAGCCGAATGCGCTGGACATGGCCGAGCCCGAAAACGTCGCCAAGGCCGTCAAGCAGATGGGCCTTTCCCACGTCGTCATCACGTCAGTCGACCGCGACGATCTGGCCGACGGTGGGGCCGAGCATTTCGAGAAGGTGATCTGGGCAATCCGCGCCGCGTCGCCGCTGACCACCATCGAGATCCTGACGCCCGACTTCCTGAAGAAGCCCGGCGCGCTGGAACGCGTCGTTGCAGCCAAGCCGGACGTCTTCAACCACAACATGGAAACCGTGCCCGGCAACTATCTGACCGTCCGCCCCGGTGCGCGCTACTTCCACTCGGTTCGTCTGCTTCAGCGCGTCAAGGAACTCGATCCGACGATGTTCACCAAGTCCGGAATCATGGTCGGTCTCGGCGAAGAGCGCAACGAAGTGCTGCAGCTGATGGACGACCTGCGCACGGCCGACGTCGATTTCCTAACCATCGGTCAGTACCTGCAACCGACCCGCAAGCACCACAAGGTCGAGAGCTTCGTTACGCCCGAAGAATTCAAGTCCTATGAGACTGTCGCCTACACCAAGGGCTTCCTGATGGTGGCATCGAGCCCGCTGACCCGCTCCTCGCACCACGCCGGCGACGATTTCGCCCGCCTCAAGGCGAACCGCGAGAAGAAGCTTCTGGCCGCCGCCGAGTAATTTTTAGTGGTCGTACGGAGCCGCAGCCGAAAGGCTGCGGCTTTTTGCATTCGCAGCAAACCAATTCGGAGTGGGGACAGTATGGCGCGCTATCTCGATACACTGGACCAAGCTGCTGATATCCTGCAATCAGCCGAACGTATCCTCCTCATCGGCTGCTCCGGCAGCGGCAAGAGCACTTTGGCAACAGCGCTCGCGAAGCGTTTCGGTTTGACCTACATCTCCATGGATCGCGAAGTTTTCTGGATGCCCGGCTGGACGCCGCGCCCGCGCGCTGAGGCACTTGATCGCCTGCGCGCCTTCGTGGACGAACCCAGATGGGTGATAGACGGCACCAGTCCCGGCACGCTTCCACTGCGCCTACCGCGCACCGATATCCTGATCTGGCTGCGCCCCCCACGTCGCATTTCGCTTTACGGCGTTATTTCCCGCTGGTGGAAATTCCGCGGCCGCACGCGGCCTGAAATGGCGGATGGTTGCCCGGAACGCGTGACCATTGAGTTTCTCCGCTACATCTGGAATTTCGAGAAGACGCAAACACCCGAAATCGAAGCGGCACTGGAAAAGTCCGGCACCGACGTACCCCTCATCGTGTTGAAATCCCGCGCGATGAACGAGCGCCTACTTGCACTTGTAACCGGTCGCGATTAGCTCTCACCCATGCCTCAATTCGAAACCAGACGCCCCGTCAAGCACTCCGCCGAGCAGATGTTCGATCTCGTCGCCGATGTGGAGCGCTATCCCGAGTTCCTGCCGCTCTGTGAAGCATTGACCGTTCGCTCCCGCAAGGAACGCGACGGCAAGGTGCTTCTGGTTGCCGACATGACGATCGGCTACAAGGCGATCCGCGAAACCTTCGCCACACAGGTTCTGCTCAACAGGGCAGAGCGCGTGATCGATGTGAAATATATCGATGGCCCCTTCAAGTATCTCGACAATCGCTGGCGGTTCGAAGATGCGGATGAGGGCGGCTCGAATGTGCATTTCTTCATCGACTATGAGTTCAGGAGCCGGATTCTCGGTGCACTGATGGGGTCGATGTTCGACCGCGCGTTCCGCATGTTCGCAGAAGCCTTCGAAAAGCGCGCCGATGCGATCTACGCCTCAGCTTGAGCCGTATTTTCAGATTGTTTTTTCAAGGAGACTTGCCGACGGCAACGCGTTCTGGGAGGAGCGCCGGACGAGCAGGCCATGAATGCCTTTCAGATTTGCCCGCCGGGCGCAAACTGACTACGTGAAAGCTCCTGCCTCGATCAGTATTTCCAGCGCCGTCCGCAGCGTTGCAAGCCGCACGCCCTGACGCCCGATGTCGCCGTACCGCATCTCGCGATGAAACACCTTGCCATCACGCCGGGCCGCCGCCAGATGCACAAGGCCGACCGGTTTTTCGATCGAGCCGCCGCCCGGGCCGGCAACACCCGTTACGGCGATGCTGACGTCTGCTCGCGAGCCCGCCAGAGCCCCATTCGCCATTTCGATCGCCGTTTCCCGCGAGACTGCGCCATAGGCCTTGAGCGTCTCCGACGAAACGCCGATCATCCGCATCTTCGCCTCGTTGGAATAGGTGACGAAGCCGCGGTCGATGACGGCGGAGGAGCCGGGGATTTCCGTGAGCGCACCGGCGATCATGCCGCCAGTGCAGGATTCGGCTGTGGCGATCATCAGTCCACGGGCCGTAAAATCGTGGATGATGGAATAAGCCTGTTCCTCGATATCCCTCGGCCAGATGCTCACGGTTCTATCCCCCGAAAGCCACGGTCGCTGTTGCAATCGCGGCGATGCCTTCGCGCCTTCCGACGAAACCGATTTTCTCGTTGGTGGTCGCCTTCACCGAGCATCGGTCGAGGCTGATGCTCAGCATATCGGCGAGGTTTTCCCGCATCTTGTTCCGATGCGGCCCGACCTTCGGCGCTTCGGCGATCAGCGAGATGTCCGCGTTCATGATAACGCCACCACGCTCGCGCACGATCTTTGCTGCGTGCTCAAGGAAAATGCGGGAGGCTGCACCCTTCCACTGCGGATCGGACGGCGGAAAATGGTCGCCGATATCGCCGGCGCCGCAGGTCGCAAGCAGGGCATCGGTCAAGGCGTGAAGGGCGACATCGGCATCCGAATGGCCGAGCAACTTCTGGTCATGCGGAATGAAAATACCGCAAAGCGTGACGCCATCACCCTCTACGAGCTGATGCACGTCGTAACCGTTGCCGGTGCGGATGTCGGGCAGGGCGGTACGGTTGAGTATCTGGTCGGCCATGGCGATATCCCGTTTGGTCGTCAGTTTGAAATTATCCGGCGATCCCTCGACCAGCGTCACGGGCATTCCGGCCCATTCAGCGATAGAGGCATCATCGGTAAAGTCGGTACGCGCGGATCTGGCCGCCTCTTCATGCGCCGGCAGGATCGACGCAAAGCGGAAACACTGGGGCGTCTGGGCACCGAAAAGTCCGGTGCGGGGAACCGTTTCGCTAACCAGGCCATCGGCACCGGCCCGCTTCAGCGTATCGGCGACGGCGATGGCGGGAAGAACCGCATCGTGACCGACAGAAAGGGCGTCGTGGCATCGCTCCAGCAGCGCATTGTCTACGAACGGGCGGGCTGCATCCTGGATCATCACATGGCTTGGTGCGCGCAATGAAAGTGCCCTGAGGCCCGCCAGCACCGAAAGCTGTCGTGTCGAGCCGCCATGCACGACGGTCAGGTCAAGGCCGGGGGAAAGAAGCTGGCGCGCCTTTTCAAACAGGGCTTCATCGTCGGGATGAATGACCACAACGAAGACAAGCTTCCGGGACGCCTCCACAGCCCATGTCGCAAAAGCTTCAAGCGTGTGGCAGATAACAGGCCGACCACCGATCAGCCGATATTGCTTGGGACCTTCTTCGGGGGCGCCGGCCCTTTCGCCGCGTCCCGCCGCCACGATGACGACACCACAGGAAATTTCTTCTTTTGTTCGCATCTTCTAAAAGGCGTCCTGTGATTCTCTTCGCTTTTCAGCTATGAGGCCCCTCCGCTTCCAGGGGCGTCGCCCCTATGGGCCATATTTGGGGCGAGGTTTACCGTGAACCTCCGGGCTTGGCCAGTTGTGGATGAAAAAATGGACGGGCTTGCGGAAAAGGCTTGGCAAGTCCATGAACAATGTCTAAAAATAGTGCAAAAGTTTTATGTGCCTGAAAGATAATCAATTGCCATTGCTGGCCTTGTCATCCCCGTTTCAGGTTGGGGGAGTTGCGTTTCGAAACCGCATCGTGCTCGCGCCGATGTCGGGCGTCACGGACTTGCCGTTTCGCCAGCTTGCCTGGCGCTTTGGCGCCGGCCTCGTTGTGACCGAGATGGTAGCGAGCCGCGAGCTCGTCGGCAATGCCTCGGAGAGCTGGGCTCGCCTGAAAGGCGTGGGTATAAGACCTCACATGGTGCAGCTCGCGGGACGCGAGGCCCATTGGATGGCGGAGGCTGCGCGCATCGCTGCCGACCATGGAGCCGATATCATCGACATCAATATGGGTTGCCCGGCAAAGAAGGTGATAGGCGGCTATTCCGGCTCGGCGCTGATGCGCGATCCCGATCACGCTCTTTCGTTGATCGAGGCCACGGTCGGTGCCGTTTCCGTACCTGTGACGCTGAAGATGCGGCTTGGCTGGGACGAAAACTCCATCAATGCGCCGGAGATCGCGCGCAGGGCGGAAGCGGCTGGCGTGCAGATGATCACCATACACGGGCGCACGCGGATGCAGTTCTACAATGGGCGCGCCGACTGGGATGCGATCCGTGCAGTGCGCGACACCATCTCCGTGCCGCTGGTTGCCAATGGCGATGTAGAAACTGAGGCGGATGCTCATGAGATCCTGCGTCGTTCGGGTGCTGATGCGGTGATGGTCGGTCGCTCAACGCAGGGGCGGCCCTGGCATGCGGGCGTCCTGGCCGGGGCAGTCAAGCACCCCAATCTCGAAGAGGTCGCCCGGATCATTGCCGAGCACTATTCGATGATGCTCGAATTCCACGGTGCGGAGGCCGGTCTTCGCCACGCGCGCAAGCATATCGGTTGGTACCTCGATCGGTTCGCGCCAGGGCTTGCGGGAGCATCCAAGGCGGAGATCATGACCTCGACAGACCCGGGAGCCGTGCTCTCAAAGGTGACCGCAGCCATCGCTGAAGGCGAGGGTGCGGCGGAAACGGATATCGCAGCATGAGCAACGAGATACGTGACGAGGAGCGAAAGGGGATCAACTCCCTGCCGATGGCCGTGCTCAATGCTATCCAGAACCCGGTCATACTCGTCAACGAGAAGGGCCTCGTCGCCTTCGCCAACTGGGAGGCCGAAGCCTTCTTCGGGGCGAGCGCCAACTATCTGGCAAAGCACGACATCAGCAATTTCATCCCCTTCGGTAGCCCTTTGCTGACGTTGATCGATCAAGTGCGCGAGCGTCGTGCAGCCGTGAACGAATATCGTGTCGATCTCAGCTCGCCCCGCCTCGGTGCAGACAAGCTGGTCGATCTCTATGTGGCGCCGGTGCTTTCGGAGCCGGGCTCGGTCGTCATTGTCTTCCAGGAGCGATCGATGGCCGACAAGATCGACAGGCAACTCACGCATCGTGCTGCAGCGCGCTCGGTGACCGGTCTTGCCTCAATGCTCGCACATGAAATCAAGAACCCGCTTTCCGGCATCCGGGGCGCTGCTCAGCTTCTGGAAACGTCTGTCGATGACGAGGATCGGGCCCTGACCCGGCTGATTTGCGACGAGACGGATCGGATTGTATCCTTGGTGGACCGTATGGAGGTTTTCTCCGACGAGCGCCCGGTCGATCGGCATCCGGTCAATATCCACTCGGTACTCGACCATGTGAAGGCCATTGCGAAGGCTGGATTCGCCCGCAACATCCGCATCACCGAAAACTACGATCCCTCGCTTCCGCCGGTCTATGCAAACAGAGACCAGCTTGTGCAGGTATTTCTCAATCTGGTGAAGAACGCAGCCGAGGCGGTCGGCAACAGGCCAGAGGGCGAGATCATGCTGACGACGGCCTATCGGCCCGGTATCCGCTTGTCCGTCGCAGGCACGCGCGAAAAAATCTCGCTTCCGCTCGAATTTTGCGTCCACGACAATGGGCCGGGCGTGCCGGCCGACCTCGTGGAACATCTCTTCGATCCGTTCATCACCACCAAGACGAATGGATCTGGCCTTGGTCTTGCTCTGGTCGCCAAGATCATCGGTGGCCACGGCGGCATCGTTGAATGCGACAGCCAGGCCCATCGCACCACATTCCGCGTTCTGATGCCGGCATCCAAAGGCAACTCGGCAGAGGACACAGCACCCATGAGCATTAAAGGACAATCCTGATGACAGGCGCCACGATTCTCGTTGCTGACGACGACGCCGCGATCCGCACCGTGCTCAACCAGGCGCTCAGCCGCGCTGGCTATGACGTACGCATTACTTCCAATGCTGCCACGCTTTGGCGTTGGATCGCCGCCGGTGATGGCGATCTTGTCGTGACCGACGTCGTGATGCCGGACGAAAACGCATTTGACCTGCTGCCGCGCATCAAGAAGGCTCGTCCGGATTTGCCAGTGCTGGTCATGAGCGCCCAGAACACCTTCATGACGGCCATCAAGGCTTCAGAGAAGGGCGCCTACGACTATCTGCCGAAGCCCTTCGACCTGACCGAACTGATCGCGATTATTGGTCGTGCCTTGGCCGAGCCGAAGCGCAAGCCCGTCAAGCTGGAAGATGACACGCAGGACGGCATGCCGCTGGTCGGGCGTTCCGCCGCCATGCAGGAAATTTACCGTGTTCTGGCGCGTCTGATGCAGACCGACCTGACGCTGATGATCACCGGCGAATCGGGTACCGGCAAGGAACTGGTGGCCCGTGCGCTGCATGACTACGGCAAGCGCCGCAATGGCCCGTTTGTCGCGATCAACATGGCTGCCATTCCGCGTGACCTGATCGAATCAGAACTGTTCGGCCACGAGAAAGGCGCCTTCACCGGCGCGCAGAACCGCTCCACCGGCCGCTTCGAGCAGGCCGAAGGTGGCACGCTCTTCCTCGATGAAATCGGCGACATGCCGATGGATGCCCAGACACGCCTGCTTCGGGTGCTCCAGCAGGGCGAATACACAACAGTTGGCGGGCGCACGCCGATCCGTTCAGACGTGCGCATCGTCGCTGCGACCAACAAAGACCTGAAGCAGTCGATCAATCAGGGCCTTTTCCGCGAAGATCTCTATTACCGCCTGAACGTCGTTCCGCTGCGTCTGCCACCGCTTCGTGATCGTGCAGAGGACATTCCGGATCTCGTTCGCCACTTTGTCCAGCAGGCGGAGAAGGAAGGCCTCGACGTCAAGCGCTTCGATCAGGAAGCGCTTGAACTGATGAAGGCGCATCCCTGGCCCGGCAACGTCCGCGAGCTGGAAAACGTCGTGCGGCGTCTGACGGCTCTGTATCCGCAGGACGTCATCACCCGCGAAATCATCGAGAACGAACTGCGTTCGGATATTCCCGACAGTCCGATTGAAAAGGCTGCAGGCCGGACGGGATCGATGTCGATCTCGCAGGCGGTCGAGGAGAATATGCGCCAGTATTTTTCCGGCTTTGGCGATGGCCTGCCGCCAGCTGGCCTTTACGACCGTGTTTTGGCTGAAATGGAATACCCGCTTATTCTCGCGGCATTGACAGCCACACGCGGTAATCAGATCAAGGCGGCGGACTTGCTTGGCCTCAATCGCAACACATTGCGCAAGAAAATCCGCGAACTCGGCGTATCTGTTTACCGAAGCTCACGCAACGCTTGACTTGATCATAACAACCGTTGCATTTTCGCCACATTGTGTTGCTTAGACGACACATGTGCGGAGCCCATCACAAGTTCTCCGCAGCGTCATTGGCGCCGGATCAGCGGTTGTTTGCAACAACCTGTTTGGTTCGGCCGGTCACTTTCTGACCAGAAAGCGAAAGAGTTGCCGGCGGCGTTTCCGTAGGAAACTTCGTCGGATCGGGGAAAGCTTTTTATATGGCCGACAGGCTGACACTGCCACTTGAGGGCGAGGAAATTGTCGTTGCCGGTACAGACCGGCGTGCTACCTTTGCCCTGCCGGGTTTGCTTCTCGCCACTGGCGCACTTTTCTGCGCGATCGCCTCGCTGCTGATCCTGCTTGGGCTGACGCCAATCCGTCCGGAAACGCCAGTCGTTATCGGATCGGCAGCGATCAACGCCATCTTTGTCATCGGCCTGATGGTGCTTATAGGTCGTGAGGTCACGCGGCTGCTCAAGGCGCGTAGCCGGGGAAGGGCAGCGGCCAGGCTGCATATCCGTATCGTCGCGCTGTTCTCTATCGTTGCCATCACACCAGCCATTCTCGTCGCCATTTTCGCGTCGATTACACTGGATGTTGGCCTAGACCGGTGGTTCTCGCTTCGAACCCAGTCAATCGTTCGTTCATCCATGGATGTCGCCCAGGCTTACGTGCTTGAAAACGCGAGCTATCTGCAGGGACAGACGGTTTCGATGGCGAACGATCTGGAGCGTAATCGCCAGCTTTACAGTCTCGATCGTACCGGCTTCATCGAACTGATGACGCGGCAAGCGCGGGGGCGTGGCATGCTCGGCGCCTTTCTGGTGCGCGCTGACGGATCGGCAATTCTTCAGGCGAATATTCCGACGGAACGCCCGTTACCGGCGATCCCGAAAGACGCGTTGCTAAGCTCGGTCGCCGGGCAGCCGACCCTCATTCCTCCGGGGGTAACAAATCTTGTTGGCGCTGTGATCCCAATCGACAACATCGAGGGCGCCTATCTCTACACCGTCCGCACCGTCGACCCGAAGGTGATGAATTCGATGCGGCTGATGGAGGAGAATGCCGCGGAATATCGTAATCTGGAGGCTGGCCGTACCTCGCTTCAGGTCGCTTTCGGTGTTCTTTATCTGGGCTTCGCGTTGATTGTGCTTCTGGCTGCGATCTGGACCGCAATTGCCGTGGCAGACCGCATTGTACGTCCGATCCGTCTTCTGATCGGTGCCGCTGACAGTGTCGCGGCGGGTAACCTCAATGTGGCCGTGCCCGTCCATACTGTCGATGGTGACGTCGGTAGCCTTTCGCGCACGTTCAACAAGATGATCGCCGAAATCCGCACGCAGCGCGACCAGATTCTGGAGGCCAAGGACGAGATGGATCATCGCCGCCGCTTCATAGAGGCGGTGCTTTCAGGCGTAACCGCAGCTGTCATTGGCGTTGAAAACGATCGTCGGATCACGATCGCCAATCCGTCGTCCGAACACTTCCTCTCCAATCATCCTCTTGATTTGATCGGTGAAAGGCTGGCCGACGTCGCGCCGGAGATAGAGGAGGTGCTGAATGAAGCCTCCAGCCGCCATCGCAATGAGTATCGTAAACAGATCAACATCATGCGCGGCGGAACCGAGCGCACATTGAATGTCCAGGTCACGCGCGAGGAGACGACGGATGCAAAGGACGCCTACGTCATCACCATCGACGATATTACCGATCTCGTGATCGCTCAGCGTTCGACGGCCTGGGCGGACGTGGCGCGCCGCATTGCCCATGAAATCAAGAACCCCCTGACACCAATCCAGTTGTCCGCCGAGCGGCTGAAGCGCCGCTATGGACGGCAGATTGCCGAGGATGACCGTGTTGTTTTCGATCAATGCACGGACACGATTGTCCGCCAGGTAGAAGACATCGGCAGGATGGTCGACGAGTTTTCCGCCTTCGCCCGTATGCCCAAGCCCACCAAGGAAAAAGTGGATATCAGGGCGGTTCTCAAGGACGCCGTATTCCTGCGGGAGATGGGAAACACCCATGTCAGCTTTATCAGAGACTTCGGCGACGAGCCGCTGGAAGGCCTCTTTGACAGCCGCATGCTGAGCCAGGCCTTCGGAAATATCGTCAAGAACGCAGTCGAGGCTATCGAGGCGCTGCCTGCCGACGCTGTTCGCGGGGAGTTGAAGATCATGGTGCGTTCCCGCCGAAACGAGGCAACAGGACAGTATGTCGTTGACGTCATCGACAACGGCAAGGGGCTTCCTACGGAAAATCGCCACCGCATTCTCGAGCCCTATATGACGATGCGTGAAAAGGGCACTGGCCTTGGTCTCGCGATCGTCAAGAAGATTATCGAGGACCACGGCGGGCACATTGAGCTGCATGACGCCCCGGCTGATTTCGATGGCGGCAATGGGGCAATGATCAGAATTATCCTGCCACCGGCTCCAGGCGCTGGCGGCTCCGAAATGACACAGGACAAGGACTACTCTCATGGCGGCTGATATTCTTGTAGTTGATGACGAGGAGGACATCCGCGAGATCGTTTCCGGCATCCTCTCCGATGAGGGCCACGAGACACGAACTGCCTTCGACAGCGACAGCGCGTTGGCCGCGATCAGCGATCGTGTACCGCGGCTGGTGTTTCTCGATATCTGGATGCAGGGGAGCAAGCTCGACGGGCTGGCTCTGCTCGACGAGATCAAGAGCCGTCATCCCGACCTGCCGGTGGTGATGATCTCCGGCCACGGCAATATCGAAACCGCCGTATCGGCGATCCGACGTGGCGCCTATGACTTCATCGAGAAGCCCTTCAAGGCGGACCGGCTGATCCTGATCGCCGAACGGGCGCTGGAAACGTCGAAGCTCAAACGCGAGGTTTTCGAACTCAAGAAGCGCTCGGGAGACCCGGTCGAGCTGATCGGCACCTCCGTTGCTGTCTCTCAGTTGCGCCAGAATATCGAGAAGGTTGCGCCCACCAACAGCCGCATCATGATCCACGGCCCGTCCGGTTCTGGCAAGGAACTGGTGGCGCGCATGATTCACCGCAAATCGACGCGAGCAGGCGGTCCTTTTGTTGCGCTAAATGCCGCCGCCATCACGCCGGATCGCATGGAAATGGCGTTGTTCGGGACCGAAGGCACTGCCGGCCAGCCGCGCAAGACGGGCGCGCTTGAAGAAGCTCACGGCGGCATTCTCTATCTCGATGAAGTCGGAGAGATGCCGCGCGAGACGCAGAACAAGATTTTGCGTGTCTTGGTCGACCAGCAGTTCGAACGTGTCGGCGGCTCCAAGCGCGTCAAGGTCGATGTCCGCATCATCTCCTCGACAGCCTACAATCTGGAAAGCCAGATTGCCGAGGGCGCCTTCCGCGAAGACCTCTATCACCGTCTGGCCGTCATCCCCGTGCGGGTGCCGGCACTTGCCGAGCGCCGCGAGGATATTCCCTTCCTCGTCGATATGTTCATGCGCCAGATCAGCGAGCAGGCGGGGATCCGTGCCCGCAAGATCGGCGACGATGCTCTTGCCGTCCTGCAGGCCCATGACTGGCCGGGCAATATCCGCCAGTTGCGCAACAACATCGAGCGTCTGATGATTCTGGCACGTACCGACGGGCCGGATACGGCAATCTCCGCCGACATGCTGCCAACCGAGGTCGGCGACAGCCTGCCGAAGATTTCTGCGCAGGGTGACCAGCACATCATGACCTTGCCGCTCCGTGAGGCGCGAGAAATGTTCGAAAGGGATTACCTCATCGCGCAGATCAACCGTTTCGGCGGTAATATTTCCCGCACGGCTGAGTTTGTCGGCATGGAGCGCTCGGCGCTGCATCGCAAGCTCAAGTCTCTCGGCGTCTGATAGTTCAAACCCGGAGGCGGGCATGACGAGAATAGCTTATGTAAACGGGGCCTATCTTCGCACGGCTGACGCAGGCGTTTCGATCGAGGATCGTGGCTTCCAGTTTGCCGATGGTGTCTACGAGGTCTGCGAAATCCGGAACAGCTATATCGTGGACCTGACCCGCCATCTGGATCGTCTCGACCGCTCATTGTCGGAAATCCGCATCAATCACCCGATGTCACGCAAGGCATTGGTCGGGATCATCCGCCATGTGATCCGCCGCAACCATGTCAAAAACGGGCTGTTCTACATGCAGGTGACGCGCGGTGCCGCACGGCGGGATCATGTGTTTCCAGCAGCCCACACGCCGCCGACGCTGGTTGTGACGGCAAAGCGCACGGATGCCTCGCTGATCGCCCGGAAGAATGCTGACGGTATCCGCGCCATTACCATGCCTGAAAATCGATGGGATCGGGTGGATATCAAGACAGTCGGCCTTCTGTCTAACGTGCTGGCGCGCCAAGATGCCAAGGAGGCGGGTGCGCAGGAGGCGATCTACGTCGATACGGACGGAAAGGTGACGGAAGGAGCGGCCACCAATGTCTGGATCGTGGACAAGGACGGAGTGCTGAGAACTCGCCCCGCCGATCACGGCATCCTGCGCGGCATTACCCGCACGACGCTCCAGGATGTGGCAACCAAAATTGGGCTTAAAATCGAGGAGCGCGCCTTCACCGTCGAGGAAATGCTGGCCGCACGGGAGGTGTTTATCACCGCGGCGACCAGTATTTGCTTCCCGGTCGTGACTGTGGACGGCCACACGATCGCCAACGGCCATCCCGGCAGCACGGCGCAGAAAATCCGCGAAGCCTTTTTCGACGTTGCGGAGAAGACTTTGATTTGATACCAAATCCGGGGAGATGCCGTGAACTTCATAGCTGGCGGTGTTTGGGGCATTCGAATCGTATAATCAACCGGTTAATCGGAACCGGCAAATAAGAAAGAAGCGGCGCCATGGCGGAACGTTCTCAGAACCTGCAGGACCTTTTTCTCAATACAGTCCGCAAGCAGAAAATATCTTTGACGATTTTTCTTATCAATGGTGTGAAACTGACAGGGGTCGTCACGTCTTTTGACAACTTCTGTGTGCTTTTGCGTCGTGACGGTCATTCGCAGCTGGTGTACAAGCACGCCATCTCGACCATCATGCCGGGTCAGCCGATGCAGATGTTCGAGAGCGAAGAATCCGCTTCCTGACAGGACACCTGACATTACCAAACGTGATACCAAATCGTCGTCGATCATCCCGGAGCTGGAAAAGCTTCGTGATGACATGCGCGCTCTCGTCGTCGTTCCGGTTCTGAAGAAAACCGGCCGCCAAGCTGCGGCCGATCCTTCTGTGCCGACGACAACCCGTTCCGATGAAAGCCGTCTCGAAGAGACTGTTGGGCTTGCTCTGGCCATCGACCTGACAGTCGTGCAGGGGCTGATTGTCCCGGTCGCGCAGCCGAAGCCCGGTACGTTGCTGGGTACAGGCAAGATCGAGGAAATCGGCCACCTGCTGACCGAGCACAATGCCGGCCTTGTCATTGTCGACCACCCGCTGACGCCGGTTCAGCAGCGCAATCTCGAGAAGGAATGGAACGCCAAGGTCATCGACCGGACGGGCCTTATCCTCGAAATCTTCGGCCGCCGCGCCTCCACCAAGGAAGGCACGCTGCAAGTCGAGCTTGCACATCTCAATTACCAGAAGGGCCGGCTGGTTCGCAGCTGGACCCACCTTGAACGTCAGCGCGGTGGCGCAGGCTTCCTCGGTGGCCCTGGTGAAACCCAGATCGAAGCCGACCGTCGGCTTCTGCAGGAAAAGATCCTGAAGCTCGAAAAGGAGCTGGAGCAGGTGCGCCGCACCCGCCAGCTGCACCGTGCCAAGCGGAAAAAGGTGCCGCACCCGATCGTGGCGCTGGTCGGCTATACCAACGCCGGCAAGTCGACGCTGTTCAACCGCATCACTGGCGCAGGCGTTCTGGCCGAGGACATGCTGTTTGCCACGCTCGATCCGACGCTGCGGCGCATGAAGCTGCCGCAGGGCCGCACCGTCATGCTTTCCGATACCGTCGGTTTCATCTCCGACCTGCCGACCCATCTGGTGGCTGCTTTCCGGGCGACGCTGGAAGAGGTTCTGGAAGCCGACCTGATCCTGCATGTGCGCGATCTCTCGGACCCGGACAATCAGGTTCAGTCGAGTGATGTCCTGCGCATCCTTGCCGATCTCGGCATCGACGAGAAGGCTGGCGCAGAACGCATCATCGAAGTCTGGAACAAGATCGATCGGTTAGAGCCAGAGGCGCACGAGGCGTTGGTGCAGAAGGCTGCGACTGGCGAAAACACGGTCGCGGTTTCTGCTGTGACAGGTGAGGGTGTCGATGCGATGATAGCTGAAATCAGCAAGCGTCTCTCTGGCGTGATGACGGAAACTACCGTGGTCTTGACGACGGACAAGCTACAATTGCTCTCTTGGATTTACGAGCACGCAATTATTGACGGGCGTGACGACCTTGAGGATGGTTCCGTAAGCCTCGACCTGCGCCTGACGGCCACGGAGGCAGCCGAACTCGATAGACGTTTAGGCAACGGGCCGAGGCCCGTGGCTGAAGACTGGTAAAAAGTACGTGTTTCTTGTCGTCCATTTGTGGACATGTTTGCGCTCTCCCTCGTCATGGTCGGGCCTGTCCCGACCATCTGCTGGTCCTTCAGTGTGACGAGAGGCTGGAAGATCCTCGGCTCAAGGCCGAGGATGACAGAAGAGTGTGAGGTACGCTCCTTTACGAAAAGGGCGCGAGCAACTGGAACGCCGTCACCCTAACTGCCGCTCGATAGCTTTCGCCGCCTGCCAGAGATCTTCCATACGCTCCAGCGTCGCCTCTTCCAGGCTCTCGCCATTGGCATCCAGCGTAGTCTCGATATGCGAAAAGCGGCGGCGGAATTTGGTGTTGGTGCCGCGCAGCGCCATTTCCGGCTCCGCGCCGACATGGCGGCCGATATTGACGACGGCGAAGATCAGGTCGCCCAGTTCATCGGCAACCTTGCTCTTGTTGCCGCTTTTCAGCGCTTCGCGAAGCTCCGCGACTTCCTCCTCGATCTTGTCGAGGATCGGTTCGGGTTCGGACCAGTCGAAACCGACTTTGGCGGCACGTTCCTGCAGCTTCAAAGCCTCGATCAGCGCCGGAAAGCTGCGCTGCACAGAGCCGAGGTAACCGGCATCCGGGTCTTCCGGCAGGCCATGTTTGGCCCGGCGGGCACGGCGTTCGGCCTTTTCCGCCTGTTTGATCGCATCCCATTGCAGCTTCACCGCTTCCGGCGTGTCGGCGTCCGAGCGGGCGAACACATGCGGATGGCGGCGGATCATTTTGCGGGTGACAGCCTCGACCACGTCGCCGAATGAGAAGTCACCCGCTTCCTCGGCCATGCGCGCGTGAAAAACCACCTGCAGCAGCAGGTCGCCCAGCTCATCGCAAAGATCGTCCATGTCATTGCGCTCAATCGCGTCGGCCACCTCGTAGGCCTCCTCGATCGTATAGGGCTTGATGCTCTCGAAGGTTTGGACGACATCCCACGGGCAACCCGTTTCCGGCTGCCGCAAGGCTTCCATGATTTCGATGAGGCGGCTGATATCGCGGGAAGGCTGCATTTGGTCAGTTCAACGGAATGTCGTTGCCGGATTTGCCGGACTGGTAGCTTTCGGAAAGGGCATCATACCGGGCGCGGATGCGGGCATCCTGCTCCTTCAGTTCCCCCTTGAGCGCCGGTTCCGCTGTCGCGATGAGATCGCCGATCTTGGCCGAGTGCCAGAAGGCGTTGTTCTTGGCATAGCCGCCGGGTTCGAGCCGGAAAACCTCCTTCAGGATTTTCAGGTCGTGCGGAATGGCAAAGGCATCGCGCGAATCTTCGTGGCTGAAGAAATAGTAGAAATTGTCGAATCCGGCCCAGGTGATGGCCGAAAGGCACATCGAGCACGGCTCGTGGGTGGAGAGAAAGATCAGGTCCTTGGTGTCCTGCTTGTCGGCCCGCTCGTAGAAGCGCTTCAGCGTATGCACTTCGCCATGCCAGAGCGGATTTTCCGTCTCGTTGTTGGTCTCGGCCAGCACCAGCGAGAGATCGGACTTACGCAGGATCGCTGCGCCGAACACCTTGTTGCCGGCCGCAACGCCCTTTTCCGTGAGCGGCAGGATGTCGTGCTCGATAACGGAGAGCAGGCGGGCGGCCAGAGCGGTGGGTTCGGTTTGGGGCATGGTCGGGAGACTCCTAGGATATTTGCCGCATTTAAGGGATATCCGCTCCGCGAAGCAACTGCCCTTAAACGTGTTGCTGCGCGGTGACAGTCGGTGAGATTTGCTCAATTGGCTGCGATGTCGAGTAAAACAATACGCGACCGCAGGGCCATGAGAATTTCTGTTTCTTCAACTTCGCGGCTATAAAAGAGATATTCTGAAAACCTGTAACAGGACCCTTTCCGGATCATGAGCGAACAGCTGACCGTTTTCCCGGCCTTCTTCCGCGTTGCGCAGAAATGTGTGGCGGTTTTCGGCAATGGTGACGAGGCTTATGCCAAGGTCCGGCTGTTGATGAACACGCAGGCCCGCATCGTCGTTTATGTGGACGAGCCGGAATTGGATTTTGCGACTTTTCTTGAGCGGAATGCGATCGAGACGATCCGCGCAGCCTTCACGTCCTCGCAGGTCGATGGGGCAACGCTTGTCTTTGCTGCCACTGGCGATGCGACGCAGGATCGAATTATTGTTGCTGCGGCTCGCGCCCAGAAAATTCCGGTCAATGCCGTCGATCAGCCGGATTATTGCGATTTCCTGACGCCCGCGTTGGTCAACCGCGCGCCCGTCGCTGTTGCGATTGGCACGGAAGGGGCGGGGCCGGTTCTCGCCCAGATGATCCGGGCGCAGATCGATCAGCTGCTTTCGCCATCGCTCGGTCGCGTAGCTTCATTGGCGCAGGCCTATCGAGGGGCCGTCGATCGTCTGTTACCCCGCGGCGTTGCGCGCCGGGTCTTCTGGCATCGGTTTTTCTCCGGCGCGGTCGCCGATCAGGTGGCGCTTGGCAAGGATGCCGAAGCCCGCCGCGAGGCGACGAAGCTGCTGCAGTCGATGGAGAAGGTCGCCGGCCATGTCTGGCTTGTTGGTGCCGGTCCGGGCGCTGAGGACCTCCTGACGCTGCGTGCGCAACGCGTGATGATGCAGGCGGATGTGCTCGTCTATGACGCGCTCGTTCCGCAGGCGATCGTCGATAAGGGGCGGCGCGACGCGGAGCGGATTTCGGTCGGCAAGCGCAAGGGTTGCCATTCGAAGTCACAGGATGAGATCAATCAGCTGCTCGTGCGTCTTGGCCGGGAAGGAAAGCGCGTCGTGCGGCTGAAGTCCGGCGATCCGTTGGTCTTCGGCCGGGCAGGTGAGGAGATGGCGGCGCTGCGCGATGCGGGCGTGACCTATGAGATCGTGCCCGGTATTACGTCAGCCTTTGCGGCGGCGGCTGATTTTGAATTGCCGTTGACGCTGCGTGGCGTATCCTCGTCGCTGATTTTTACCACTGGCCATGATCTGGCGGGTGACGTTTTGCCTGATTGGGCAAGGCTGGCGATTTCAGGCGCCACGATTTCAGTTTATATGGGGCGTACCGTTGCAGCCTCGGTTGCCGCGCGCCTGATGGAAGCCGGGCTGCCTGCGGAAACGACGGTTGCAGTGATCGAGAATGCCAGCCGCGCCGACCGCAGGCTGCTTCACGGCACACTGCGGGATCTGCCGGATCTGGAGCATCGCGACGAACTCAGCGGCCCGGTCATGGTGATCATCGGCGATGCCGTTGCGGGTGCGAATTTCGAGCGCTCCGAACCGCTGGTTCGGGGCAAGTCGATCAAGGGCGAGGCAGTGCTGCGCCACAAGGAAAGCGAAACAAGGAACTGACATGGCAGACAAGGTCTTGACCGCAAATCGCCTTTCGGACGGCATCTCCGTCTGGCTCGATGCCGCCGGAAACTGGGTGGAATCGCTGCAGGACGCTTTCGTCGCCCGTCATGCAGAGGCTGTCACGGCGCTGGAAGCCACCGGGAAAACGGCTTTCGCCGATAACAAGGTGGTTGACGTCAATGTCATTGACATCGAAGAGGTCGATGGTGTGTTGCGTCCCTTGCGTCTTCGCGAACGCATCCGTGCCGAAGGCCCGACCATTGACTATGCAACCGGCTACAAGGGTCTGAGCGGCCCGGTCCAGGCGGCTTGAGGAAAAGAGTAAGATGTATCGTTACGATGAATTCGACCACGCCTTTGTCTCTGATCGTGTCGAGCAGTTCCGCGATCAGGTGACACGTCGCCTGTCCGGCGAACTGGCGGAGGATGCCTTCAAGCCGCTGCGGCTGATGAACGGCGTTTATTTGCAGCTGCATGCCTATATGCTGCGCGTTGCCATTCCCTATGGCACGCTGAACAGCCGCCAGATGCGTATGCTGGCCCATATCGCCCGTAAATATGACCGCGGTTATGGCCACTTCACCACACGCCAGAACATCCAGTATAATTGGCCGAGCCTTTCGGACACGCCGGATATCCTGGCCGAGCTGGCGTCTGTTGAGATGCATGCGTTGCAGACGTCGGGCAACTGTATCCGCAACGTCACCGCCGATCATTTTGCCGGTGCTGCGGCCGACGAAGTCGCAGATCCGCGCCCCTATGCGGAAATCCTGCGCCAGTGGTCGTCGGTTCACCCGGAATTTTCGTTCCTGCCGCGCAAGTTCAAGATCGCCGTCACCGGCGCCGAGCGTGACCGAGCAGCTATCCAGGTTCACGATATCGGTCTGCATCTGAAGAAGAACGAGGCCGGTGAAATCGGCTTTGCCGTCTATGTCGGCGGCGGGCAGGGGCGTACCCCGATGATCGCCAAGAAGATCAAGGACTTCCTGCCGGAAGCCGATCTCCTGTCATACACCACGGCCATCATGCGCGTTTACAACCTGCACGGCCGTCGCGACAACAAGTACAAGGCCCGCATCAAGATCCTCGTCCATGAAACCGGCGTCGAGGAGCTGGCCGGTCAGGTCGAGCAGGAGTTCCTGCAGCTCAAGAACACCGAGCTGAAGCTTCCCGAAGCTGACATCCAGGCGATCTCGACCTATTTCGCGTTGCC
Organism: Pararhizobium capsulatum DSM 1112; assembly: GCF_030814475.1. Taxonomy (NCBI): domain Bacteria; kingdom Pseudomonadati; phylum Pseudomonadota; class Alphaproteobacteria; order Hyphomicrobiales; family Rhizobiaceae; genus Pararhizobium; species Pararhizobium capsulatum. The sequence goes on from NZ_JAUSVF010000001.1 coordinate 2,286,441, forward strand.
GGAATTGGCGCAGCGTCCCGAAGGCTGGGCGAACCTCGCGGGCTGGAAGAAGGCGGATGCCGAATTTGCCCGCTGGGTTCACCAGAACGTGCAGCCGCACAAGAACCCCGACTATGGCATGGTAACGATCTCGCTGAAGCCGATCGGCGGCATCCCCGGGGATGCGACCGACGTGCAGATGGACGCGATTGCCGATCTCGCCGAAGAATATGCTTTCGACGAAATCCGCATCAGCCACGAGCAGAACATCATCTTCCCGCATGTGGCGCTGGCCGATCTCGAAGCTGTCTATCGTGGCCTGGTCTCCATCGGTCTTGCAACGGCCAATGCCGGCCTGATCACCGATATCATTGCCTGTCCCGGGCTGGACTACTGCGCGCTTGCCAATGCGCGCTCCATTCCCCTGTCGCAGGAAATCTCGACGCGCTTCGGCGATCCCGAGCGTCAGGCCAATATCGGTGAGCTGAAGATCAAGATTTCGGGCTGCATCAATGCCTGCGGCCACCACCATGTCGGCCATATCGGCCTGCTGGGCGTGGAGAAGAAGGGTGCCGAACTTTACCAGATCACGCTCGGTGGTTCTGGCGACGAGAACACCTCGATAGGCGAAATTATTGGCCGTGGCTTTGAACCGGAGAAGGTAACGGATGCGATCGAGACGATTGTCGAGACCTATCTCGGCCTGCGTCTCGATGCCGGCGAAAAATTCCTCGATGCCTATCGCCGCGTTGGCCCGCAACCCTTCAAGGAGGCGCTGTACGGCAATGGCGCACAGGCAGCCGCCTAAGGCGCAAGGACAGTATGATGACGAAAATCTGGAAAGAAACCGGTTTCGTGACGGACGACCCGTGGGTCGTGGAAACGGAAGAGACCAAGGCGGGTTCGAATGAAAAGGCGATCCTTGGCGTGGATGCCTTCATAGAGAAGGCGCAGGCCGGAGAAAGCGGGTTGGGCGTGCTCATCAACCCGGCAGACGATGTTTTGAGCCTGCAGCCGTTTCTGGAGCAAATCTCGCTGGTTGCCGTGGTGTTTCCGGCGTTCAATGACGGCCGCGCTTTCAGCCATGCGTCGCTTCTGCGTTCGCGCCTTGGCTTTCACAAGGAAATTCGGGCTGTCGGTGATGTGCTGATCGACCAGGTGCCGCATATGCTGCGCTGTGGCATCGACAGCTTCGCCGTGACCAACGCTACGGCGTTGAAGCGCCTCTCCGAAGGTCGGCTGCCGGGCATCGAAAACCATTATCAGCCGACGGCACGCTCATCGACCGATGCCAAGTCCTACAGCTGGCGTCGGGTCTCCTGAGACCCGCGACAGTCTGAAGCATACGAGAATGCCCGAAAACCGGCTATAATTGGAACGGAATTGCTTCCATTCCGGCTGTGTTTGGAATATCCGCAGAACCTGAATACCGAAGTCACCATTTACAGGACATGATGCCAAGATGAATGCTCCGGCCATGCTCGAAGAATTTGTGGTTCCCACGCCTGCCGGCGTGTTTGCGGAAACCGTGACGAGTGTCACCCATTATACGGATCGGCTCTTCCGCTTCCGCATGACGCGGCCTGCCGAGTTCCGTTTCCGTTCGGGCGAATTTGCCATGATCGGCCTGATGGTCGAGGGCAAGCCGGTTTACCGCGCCTATTCGATCGCAAGCCCGTCTTGGGACGAAGAACTTGAATTCTTCTCGATCAAGGTGCCGGATGGCCCGCTGACATCGCATCTGCAGAAGATCAAGGTTGGTGATCAGGTGCTGCTGCGCAAGAAGCCAACGGGCACGCTCGTTCTCGACGCGTTGACGCCCGGTAAGCGTCTCTACATGTTCTCGACCGGCACCGGCATCGCGCCCTTCGCGAGCCTGATCCGCGATCCCGACGTGTATGAAAAATACGATGAGGTCATCCTCACCCATACGACCCGCGACGTCGCAGAGCTGAAGTATGGCTTCGATCTCATCGACGAGATCCGCAGTCACGAATTCCTGTCGGAAATCGTCGGCGACAAGCTCCGCCACTATGCAACTGTGACCCGCGAGGATTATCCGTTTAAGGGCCGTATCACCAACCTGATCCGCGACGGAAAGTTCTTCTCCGATCTCAAACTTCCGGCCTTCGACCCCGCGGTCGACCGCGGCATGATCTGCGGTTCCACGGAGATGCTGAAGGAAACCAAGGAATTGCTGGAAGCCGCGGGCCTCAACGAGGGGGCCAACAGCAAGCCTGCCGAGTTCGTCATCGAGCGCGCTTTCGTCGGCTGATCGCTCGATTGCTTACCAAACAAAAAGGGCGGCTCGCTTGGGCCGCCCTTTTTGTTTGTGTTTCGCACTTTCTCAGAGCACGAAATAGCCCTTCTGGAAGGTGATCGCGTCGTACAGATAGATGGCAAAATCGGCAATCTTGTCGCCATTGGTGTCACCGGATACGAGCGTCTTGCCGTTTGAGAGGACGCTGCGCAGTTGGCCGATAGTGCCCGAGAAAACATCCTTGCCGATATAGCTGAAGGCCTGATCGCCTTTGCTTTGGGAATTGGCGTCGATCCCTGACAGACCTATCCGGTCACCATCCGCATAAACAAAATCATAGATCGTATCTCGCCCGGATGCGGCCACGGTCGATTGCGTTGCCGAAGTGAAGACGAACGTATCCGCGCCCGAGCCGCCATAGAGCTTGTCCGCGCCAAGGCCGCCGGTCAGGGTGTCGTTTCCAGAATCGCCGTTCAGAATGTCGTTTCCGGATTCCCCGAAAAGCTTGTCATTCGCCGCTCCACCGGAAAGTGTGTTGGCGCCGCCGTTTCCAGAAAGCGTGTCGGAATACTTCGAGCCGAGCAGGTTCTCGATCGAGGAGTATGTGTCTCCGCTGGCCTCACCTGTATTGCTTGACGAGGCGGTGAGGCTGGCAAGCACGGCGGCAGTCGCATCGGCGTAAGACGCGGTGTCAGTGCCACCGCCACCGGAGAGCGCATCGGCACCGCCGCGACCGTTCAGAAAATCGTTGCCGTCATTGCCGCCCAGGCTGTTGGCACTGGCGTTTCCGGAGAGCGTATCGCTGTAGTGCGTGCCATAAAGATTTTCGATCGAGGAATAGGTATCGCCTTTGGCTTCCCCTGCATTCTTCGACGGTGTCGCCAGATCGGCGACAAGGGAACCGGTTGCACTGGAGTAGGTGGCGGTATCCGTCCCGCTTCCGCCGTTCAGCTTGTCCGCGCCGGTACCACCGTTCAGGGTATCGTTGCCTCCATTCCCAAGTAGGGCGTCATCGCCAACACCGCCGGTCAACCGGTTGACTGCGTCGTCGCCAGCGAGATTGTCGGCATAGTTCGTGCCCTGAAGGTTTTCGATGGACGAATAGGTGTCGCCCTTGGCATCGTTGCTGTTCGAAGAAGGTGACAAGAGGTTGGCGATGATCCCCTTGCTGGAACCTATATAGGAAGCTGTATCCGTTCCGGACCCGCCCATCAATTTGTCCGATCCAGCTCCGCCCACGAGATAGTCGTCGCCGCTATCGCCATTCAGCGTGTCGTTGCCGCCATTGCCGTAAAGCCTGTTGGTCACCTGGTTGCCGGTAATGGTATCGGCGCCGGAGCCACCCTTGACGTTTTCGATCAGCGACTGGGTGTTGCCATGGTAGAGCAGGGCATTGAAGATGTTGCCACTCGCATATCCGTTGTTCGGACCGCCGCCGAGATAGGCAAGTTGGGTGTCGTCGAAAGCGGAATATTTCCCAGGCCGAAGATCGACATTGAGAGATGTTTTGTAGGCGGTGAGATCGAACGTGTCTTCACCGCCGCCATCCCACAGAGTTGCAAAAATGCGATTGTCGCCCGCCTCGATCGCGACCTGGCCATTGACCATGGTATCGCCGCTCCCGGGCATCCACTTGTAGGTGGTGCTGCCGCTTTGGGTGGAGTAGTCGGCGCCATACATATGCTGAAGCGCGGCGATATCAGCCATCATATAGGTCTGCGGTGCACCGAAGCTCTCATACTCGTAACCGTCGCCGCCGATATAGCCGCTATAGGTCATGACGGAGTATTCAACGGAGTTATAGGCGGCCGGCAACACTTCGCCGCCAGTGGCTTCGTGACCATGTTTCAAGCCCAGTGCATGGCCCAGCTCGTGCAACATCGTATGCCAGGCGTAGTTGCCCGCGACTGGTGTGCGATAATCGTTTGAAGTTCCCGCATATTGGGTGCTGAACCAGACGTCGCCGGCTTCCGCATATTCGGCCGGAAAGTAGGCATAGGCTGTCGGGCTGGCCGCATCGGATTGAGCAAGACGAATATTTGCCGTCGAGGTTGTTCCGGCCGAGGAGCCTATGTTGGTGAAACCTTCGACGGAAAAGCCGTCATTTGCGCTTGTGCCATACGACTGCTCCAGCGCGAAAAGCGCGGCATTTTCCTGGTCGGTCGATACGTCGCCGAAATTGTTGTCGGCCTCACCGCTGTATGTGTAGCTCGACTTGCTTGTCGGGAACGCATAGGTGATGTTCGCTCCGCTCCAGGCCGAACCAGACAAAATGCCATTGATGAGATTGGTGTTGGCACCCGCAATCAACTTGGTTTGCTTGCTAGTTCCAGTCATCACATTACGTTGTATGAAGGTGCTGTCTGGCACCTGGAAGTCTGGCCCGATGGCGAACGCTTGCGCGGCTGGCTCGTCGGCGTTTTAACAACAGGAGCTTTCGGGAAAATAAAGGTGCCGACTAAATGTTGAATTTTTGGCGCGATACCGCCGGCACAATCTTGACTGCGGGGGTTCTATTGGTGATTCCTGTGGCTTTTCTTTGTCCCGCGGGGGCTTCTGGAAGCAACCCACCGGGTACCGGTGGCATCATGACTCCGGCGCCGGATGGTGAAGTTGCCATCCGCAAGGAATACGAGGGTACCGTGCGGCATGGCACACGCGAAGCCTTCGAGCTCTTCATTCGCCGTCATCCGGAGCATCCACTTGCCGACGAAGCACGGGCCTGGCTAGCACGCTGAAGCTCCGTCTCAAGCCGAAGACGTCCTTCAGTACGGTAGAATTAGCGGATGTCTAATATTTAAGCAAAGCCAAATGCTTGCGGGTCCAGAATAAAGTCCCGCATTGATCCGTCATGCGGCGATAGCGGTTGACGGCGGCTGTGTTGCTTGCCAGTCTTGCCGCAGGGGAAACGGTCGTGAACGGCGGGAATCGGAGGGTGCACGGCGTGACGGTGGGAACGTTTCTTGTATGGCTGCTGATTGGCTTTGCAGGGCTGCTCGCAGTGCCGGCCGTCAGCCACACCAATGCGGAAACGACCTTTTCTCTCATGGCCTCATCCATGGCCTTTACGGGCATGGCTATCGCTCAGTTCCTTGCGACCCGGCCGCCGCTCATGGAGTACCTTTTCGGTGGCCTGGACCGCATCTACCGAACACACCGCACCATCGGCATCACCGTTCTGCTGCTGATCCTGGTCCATTATTTCGTGACCCCGAACTTCAAGGGGCTGGCGCTGACCAGCAGCTTGAACGACCTCGCAAAGGAGGCCGGTACCTACGCCTTTTATGGTTTCGTCATTCTTCTTCTGCTCAGCATCGTCAAGACGATCCCGCGCACCCGTGTCGAATTTCCCTACCATCTCTGGCGCTGGACGCACCGGTTGGTCGGCATTCTCTTCATCCTCGTCGCTTTCCACCAAACCTTCATCAAACGGCCCTATGACGGCACGGCGATGCTCGCGACCTATCTCAATGTCTTCGCGATGCTCGGGACGGCAAGCTATCTCTATACCCAGCTTCTGCCGTGGATCAGGCGGAGACGCTATGAGGTCTTCGATATCGAGCGCCACGAGGGAGCGACGATCGTTTCGGCGCGTCCACTGGGGTGGCGACTGAAGGCCCGGCCGGGCCAGTTCGGTTTCTTTAGCGTCAAAAAGAAGGGGCTTCGGGAACCGCATCCCTTTACGATCGCGGGATTGGATGATGATGGCGTTGTCCGTTTCGCGATTAAGCCGCTCGGAGATTTTACGCGTGCGCTGAGGGAAGGGCTGACAGTTGGCGACCGGTTGACGCTGGAAGGGGGCTATGGCCGCTTCAATCACCGTCGTGGCGGCAACAAGCAGATCTGGCTTGCGGGCGGCATCGGCGTGACGCCGTTTCTGGCGATGGCAAGCCGGTTGAAGGGCGACGAGGGCCAGGATATCCAGATGGTCTATTGCGTGCGCGACAAAAACGAGGCGATCGGCCTTGAAACCTTCCAGTCACAAGCGGAAAAACTCGCCAATTTCAATTTCCTACTGCATGATTCAAAAACGGACGGACGGTTGGATGCCGAACGTCTTGCGGCGACAAGCGGGATCGATCCGGGTGAGGCGGACCTGTGGTTCTGCGGGCCACCCGCCTTGCGAAAGGCAATCGAAAGCGGTTTGCGGGTAATGGGCAAGAAGCCAAAACGCGTCGAGTTCGAGCGGTTCGAGTTCAGGTGAACGAAGCCATGGGCGGGAGAGAGACGATGGACGACATCGGCCAGAAGGTGAAAGCGGGCGGCAGGAGTGTGCCGATGTCCCAATTTGCCGCCGCCATCGGTTTTGCGCTGGCGCTCGGTATGAGCCTTCTCTGTCCGGTGGAGGCCGTTGCGCGCGATCCTTTCAGCACGAATGCTTATGCCACCTACAAGCCGAGCCTCGACAACGGCAAATACCTCTTCAATGCCGCCGGCTGTGGCGCCTGCCATGGATCAGGTGAAAATACCGAGCTGCTTTCTGGCGGCTTGGAGATGCCGACGGCGATCGGAACTTTTTTTGCGCCCAATATCTCGCCCCATGCCAATGGTATCGGTGGATGGTCGAATGCGAGGTTCCTGAACGCTGTAATGCTCGGCGTGGACGAGGAAGGCAACAATCTCTATCCGGTGATGCCGTATACGTCCTATGGCGGCATGAAGCCCGAGGATGTGCTCGACATCAAAGCCTATATCGACACGTTGGAAGCCTCGGATGCCACTTCCAAAGAGCACGAAATCTCCTTCCCCTTCAGCCGGCAGACGACGATCACTCTGTGGAAGCGCAGCCATTTCAACGTGCCCGAATACCAGTCGCGTGAGGAAACCCAGATGGAGCGTGGGCGCTATCTGGTGGAAAATGTTGGCGGCTGCGGCGATTGCCATACGCCGCGCACGACGACTTATGGACTGGACATGGAGCATGCCTATGAAGGCGAGAAGGGACTGACCGGGGCTGTGGCGCCGGATATCACCAAGGCGCGCATGGGAGGGCTGGCCTCGCCGGAGGTCTTTACTGTCGGCTTTATTGACGAGGGCAAGAAGCTCTCCGGTTCGCCGCTGAGCGACCCCGTCATGCGTCGGCTGGCGCATGGGCTCTCGGTCCTTACGGAAAAGGATCGCACGGCCATCTACGCCTTTCTGGCGGATCGCGAGGTCACCCCCCCGCAGCCGGTGCAGCAATCGGCGACAGCCGTCTGCAAGGAAAGCACGCCGGCAGTGGCTCTGGAGGGGGGCAATGCGGCTCTCGCAACAGCGGCCGATGCCTTCATCGGCAAATACTGCCGCAATTGTCATGGCCCTGGCGAAAGTGCCCAGGGCAGTTATCCGGCTGGCGAGCTGACTTCAATTGCCGCCGACCCCGCTTTCGTGACACCCGGCGATGCTTCCAGGTCGCGTCTCTTTACCTCCGTCACCAGCGGCCGCATGCCGCTCGGTAAACGTCCGACGGCCGAGGAGGTGAAGAGCCTGGAGGACTGGATCAATTCCCTGAACACATCCAACCTGCCGCAAACAGCCGCCGCAAAGCCGGCGCGTACCCGTCCCATGCTTGCCTATGGTGGTTTTATCGAGGCTGCGTTGAAAGATGTCTCCACGGTCAATCCGCTCGATCGCCCGTTCATCCGTTATTTTTCCTATCGCAACCAGTATAACGGCATGATGGGCTGCGAGGAGGAAAAGACCTTCATGAAGCGGATGCCGACGCTCGCCGGCGGCTTCAAGAAACTCCTCAACTCGCTCTCCTACGGGCCTGAGCTGGTGCTGCCGCACGAAGTGGAGGGCACGAACGGCCTGCTGGTGCGGGTCGATCTGCGCGATCTCCGATGGTCGGACGATGATTACAAATTTCTGGTGAAGGAGTATTTTTACGGCGTTGATCCGGCAAGCAATGCCTCGCTTCTGGCGCTTTCCAAGGAAACTGACAGCGTATTGCCGATCATGCGCATCGACTGGTTCATGGCCAATGCAGCAAAGCCCCGGATCTACAACCAGCTGATGAAACTGCCGCCTGATATCCGCGATCTGGAGCAACGCTTCAAGATCGATGTCGATGATAATATCCGGCAGCTGCGTGTGCTGCGCGCGGGTTTTGCCGACGGATCATCCGGTGTTTCCGACCACAACCGTATGCTCGAGCGGCATGAAATGCCCTTTGGCGGTTATTACTGGAAATCCTATGATTTCGGCGGCGATGTCGGTCGTCAGGTTTTGAAACGCTTTCCGCACGGACCGAAGAGGCTGGAGCCGCTGGATACGGGTCTGACCTCCTTCGAGCATGACGGTGGCGAGATGATCTTCTCGCTGCCGAACGGGCTGCAAGGCTATTATCTCTCGACATCAGCCGGAAAGCAGCTCGATGTCGGACCGACGACGATCGTTTCCTTCCGCAAACGGCCGATCGGCAAGGGCGTCGAGATCGTCAATGCACGCTCCTGCTTCGATTGCCATGCCAACGGCATCCTGTCGAAGCGTGACCAACTGCGGGAGCATATCCGGACATCGACCTTGTTCGACCGCGACCAGAAGGACCTTCTGCTGAAGCTTTATGTTTCGCAGGAAGACCTGGATGGGGCTTATAGCAAGGACCGTCAGCGCTTCGTCGATGCGCTGGTAAAACTCGGTGTGACGCAACCGACGCCCGATGGCAGCGCCGAGAGCATGCAGGCGCCGGGCAGTGCCGAACTGGTTACCTACTTTGCCGACAAGTATGAAGACGAACTCGATTTCGAGGCAATGGCCTCCGAATTCGACATGACGCCGGCCGAATTTTCACGCGCTGTTCAGCAGGTGACGGACAACGACACCCTGCGGCTGGCGCTCGACTGGGTGACGACGCTGGAAGCCGGCGGCACGATCCCGCGCGCGGAGCTTGAACAGCAATATGCCAACCTGGTGCATCCGCTCATGCAGCTGAAGCCACTCGATACGGCCACCGTCAATTTGTCGGATGCCTATCTCCTTGCAGCCAATCCAGAGGCAACAACGACACAAGCAATCGTCAAACCGGGGACATTGGTGGCTGCGATACCGGCGTATCGGCAGGAGGAAACGAAGACCGAAGACAAGCTGGAACTTGCATTGCACGTCGCGTCAACGACGGCGAAGGTCGGCGATCAGCTCTCCTTCGAGCTGAGTTCCAACAAGACCTGCGAGCTGCAGGTTCTCTATGTCGAGGAAGCTGGCAATGTCGAGGTGATCCCGGATGCGATGATCGGCAATACCACGCTTGGGGTTGGTGAACGCAAGCTCATACCCCAACCCGGTACCGGCAATCTCACTTTCGACAGTCCAGCGCCGGCCGAAACCATGATCGCCTTCTGCCGCGCTGGTGGCTTGGGAGATCAGAAGCTGACTGCAGAACGGGCGCGCCAGCTGGTCGAACAATCGCATCTGCCGCCCACGCGTGGCCTCGCCATCAATCTTGCGAAGAAGGCAGAGGATGATCATGGCCTAAGCGGGCTGCAGGTCGTCACCTTCGAGATCAGGCCGTAGGGGAAGGGCGCTGGATGAATTTGAAGCTGATGGGATTGGCTTTTCTGTTGGGAATTTCGACGACGGCCGCCCATGCCGCCTGCAATGCCTTGACCGACGTTGCAGGGGCCACGAATTCCGGTGACGAGGCGGTCGCAAAACACCTAGCTGCAGACGGCGATAAGGCTGGCTGCAACAGCGACGATCTTGCGCTGATCGACAGGATCGCTGCGCTTGCCACGTTCAATCGCATTGTGTCTGCCGTCGGTGCCGGGGCAAACCTTGATGGTTTTGAAAGCGAGCTTCAGGGTGTCATCACGGAAACCGCCGCTCCGTGGCAGGTGCTTGATGCGCTTGGCGATATCAACCGCGATCGCAGAAATTACGAGGCGGCGGCGCGCTACTACCAGATGGCGCTGGAAGACAGCGACAACCGACTGGATGGCGCCGGATGCCGACTATATCGCCCGCCTTGATCGCATGGCGACGGAGATGCGGCTTGCCGCGCCAAGGCCGGTGAAGCTCGCCATGCGCGGCGCCTGCAAGGTCAGCTATCGCGGCGTCTCGCTGAAGAAGAAGGCGACGCCGGTGCGCTACGTCTTCGGCACCGCCGAATTTACGCCGGAGGGGATAGAATCGGCGAAAGACCTGTCGCAGTGCCTGAAGTCGGTGAAACCTGCCGCCATCACCCTCATCGGGCACGCCGATCCTATCGGCACGGCCGCCGCGAACCGGACGCTTTCAGTCGCGCGTGCGAAGGCCCTGGCAAATTACCTGGTCGCGGAAGGATACCAAGGCGCATGGCAGGTCGTGGGGAAGGGTGAGGACGATCCCTTCAAGCCGGATGACGCCAGCGCCTATGACGAGGAGACACTGAACCAGTTGAATCGCCGCGTCGAAGTCGATCTGGAGCAATGAAGATGGTGCGCGGTGTTTTGCTCTCGGCCTTGCTGTTGGTCTCCACGTCGCAGATGGCGCTTTCGGCGACCCGCGCTCTTGTCATCGGCATCGATGCCTATCCGCATGAGGTGAGCCTCGAAGGCGCGGTCAAGGATGCGCAGGATGTGGCAGCCGCGTTGCAGGGGGCGGGCGTAACGCAGTTGCTGACCTCCTATGATGCGCAGGCGCGCAAGGATGATATCCGGGCAGCCTGGGTCGATCTCGTGGCAGGCTCGGCCGAAGGCGATACGATTATTCTTACCTATGCCGGGCATGGTTCGCAAATGCCGGAGCTGGTGGCGGGTGACGAAGAGGATGGCCTCGACGAGTTCCTTCAATTGCCGGGTTTCGACAGGGCACGGGCAGAGGAAACCAAGCGCGAGATCATCGTCGACAATGAGCTGAATGCCTGGTTCTCCGAAGCCGAAGCCAAGGGTGTGCGGGTTCTCTTCGTCTCCGACAGCTGCCATTCCGGTGGCATGAGCCGCTCCTTCAGCGGCAAGACGCGGCTGGCCCCCGCGGTCACCGTGAAGCTCTCACCTCCTTCGCAGGAAGCCGAGAGCGGCGCAAAAATTCGCGAGGCCGATTTCCGCGAGGTGACCGTGCTTGCGGCATCGCTCGAAAGTCAGCCATCGCCGGAGGTAATCATCGAAGGCGAGCCGCGCGGTGCGCTCAGCTGGAGCTTTGCGCGCGCGGTCGAAGGTGCTGCCGATCGCGATGGCGATGGCAGGATCTCGCGCATCGAGCTTGAAGACTATGTTTTTGCCAA